>CAZZYA010000089.1:0-8515 GCA_964658115.1 uncultured Rudaea sp.
CTACGTCGAGACGCTGATCCGCAAAGGCGCGCTGGAACGTCGTCCGCAGCATCGCGGGCTGCGGCTGGCGCAACGGCCAAGGCTGCCGGCGGCGCATTCGCTTCCCCTCGTCGGGCGCGTCGCCGCTGGTAGCCCCATCATGTCGGAAGGCAATATCGAATCGACGTATCGGGTCGATCCCACCCTGTTTCGTCCACATGCCGATTTCCTGCTTCGTGTCGTCGGCATGAGCATGCGCAACGCCGGCATCATCGACGGCGATCTGCTCGCCGTCCATCGCACACCGACAGCACACGATGGACAAATCGTCGTCGCGCGACTCGACGACGAGATCACCGTCAAACGCCTCAAGCATCATCGCGGCCATCTATTGCTGCTGCCGGAAAATTCTGATTTCGATCCGATCGAAGTCGATCCGCAACGCGTCGACAGCTTCGCGATCGAAGGTTTGTATGTCGGCATCATCCGGCAGCATTGAATGAACGCAGTCGTCTCCAACACCGCGATCGACGCGCTGCTTCAACACCCTGGCATTTGGCGCCGTTCGTCCTCTGCGCAACCGCACGTTCGCGCGCTGCCGACCGGACTCGCCGATCTCGACGCGCAACTTCCGGGTGGCGGCTGGCCGTGCGGCGCGCTTAGCGAAATTCTGTTCGAGTACGACGGTATCGGCGAACTCTCGCTGCTAATGCCAGCTCTCGCCGATCTCACGCAGCGCGGACAGCGTGTCGTGTTCGTCACGCCGCCGTACATTCCTTATGCACCCGCGCTCGCCGAACACGGACTGGATCTCCGCTACGTCGTGCAGATCGACGCCAACCCGAACGACGGTGCGTGGAGCGCAGAACAATGCCTGCGCTCAGGCTCGTGCGGCGCCGTATTGAGCTGGCTGCCGGTCGCTGATTACACGCTGCTGCGGCGCCTGCAACTTGCCGCCGAAAGCGGCGATGCGCTCGCTTTCGTGTTCCGTCCCGCCAAAGCCGCCTCGAAAACCAGTCCTGCCGCGTTACGTCTGCAACTGCACGCCGATGCAGAACAGACCGACGTCGAAATCCTCAAATGCCGCGGCGCGATCGAACGACGGCGACTCACACGCCTGCGATGTCGCGCTTGATCGAACGCGTGCGCTATCTCTGAATATTTTTTTCCTGACGCATCCATCGCACGCTTCGCGCCTCAGCTTTTGAGACGCGTTCCATCTAACGTCACTTCCACTTCGCCAACGGCTGAATCCCTCGCGCGGATATGCTCTGGGCCTGTCTCCATTTTTCCGATCTGCCGCTGCGCGCCGTCTTCGACGACGACGAGCAGAAACAACGCTGCGCCGTCGTCGACGGACCGCGCCAGCGTCAGCACGTCGTCATGTCGAGCGCACCTGCGCGAACGGTCGGCGTGCGCGCCGGACAACCACTCGCTGCTGCGCGCGCGATCTGCGCGAACGTGCAGGCGCGCTCACGTGATCTCGCCGCCGAACAACGCCTGCTCAACACGCTCGCCGCTTGGGCATACAAATTCAGCAGCCAAGTCAGCATCGCCGAACCTGATGCGCTGCTGATCGAAGTCGGCGCCAGCCTCAGTCTGTTCGGCGGCTGGCCGGTGCTCGAAAAACGCATCCGCGAATCGCTCGCGCAGATCAACTTCAAATCCTCGCTTGCCGTCGCGCCGATTCCCGCCGCCGCACGCGTGCTCGCACGACATGGCGATGATTACTTCATCGACAAACCCACTCCACTTGTCACCGCGCTCAACTACGTGCCGATCGGTTTCAGCGGACTTTGCGACGATGCCGTCGCCCTGCTCCACAACGTCGGTTTGCGCACATTGCGCGACGTGTTCGCTCTGCCGCGTCCCGAACTCACGCGTCGCATCGGACCCAAAGAAATCGACCTGCTCGACCGCATGCGCGGCCTGAAAAGCGATCTGCTCACGCTGTACGAACCGCCGCCGTATTTCAACCACCGCATCGAACTCGACGATCGCGTGGAAGCATGGCCGCCGCTGCTTTTTCCGCTGCGTCGACTGTGCGGCGAACTCGCGCTATTCCTCACCGCACGTGACGGCGGCGTGCAGCATTACGAAATCGTGCTCGATCACGAAGACCGCAATGTCACACGCGTGCGCATCGAACTGCTGACGCCACAGCGTGAAGCGAAGGCGCTGTACGAACTCGCGCGCAGTCGTCTCGAACACGCTAAAATGCCAAGTCCGGTTTGCGGCATCGCCGTGTTCGCGAAGGATTTGCCGGAACTGCGTCCGCGCCACAAAGACCTGTTCGAGCCGCGACGCGAACAAGGCCTCGATTGGCCCGAACTGATCGAACGCTTGCGCTCGCATCTCGGCGACGACGCCGTGCGCGGATTGGCGCATGTCGCCGATCATCGACCCGAACGCGCGTGGGTTTTCGGCGATCCCGCGCTCGGTGCTCCCAAACGCGCGACGGCGACATCGGTCGCACGTTTGTCGCCGCGTCCATTGTGGTTGCTGCGGCAACCCATTTGCCTGCGCACCGGTTCCACACGCGTCGCCGCCGGTCCCGAACGCATCGAAAGCGGCTGGTGGGACGGCGGTGATGTGCGCCGCGATTACTACGTCGTGAGAACCGGCGAAGGTCAGCGCGCATGGGCGTTTCTCGCATCAGGAAGTAGCGACGGTTGGACACTGCACGGGTGGTTCGCGTGAGTCATCACTCGGAATGGCCGAAACGGTTCGGCAAGCATCTGGAGATGGACGGCAATCCGCGCGAGATCGGCGAGCCGTCGGAACGAGCGCTCAAACGCGCAGAGAAATCGGAACGGGCGACGAAGCAAACGACAACGGGAATTGCAGATACGCAAATTCAATACGCCGAATTGCATTGTCTTTCCAACTTCACGTTTCAGCGCGGCGCCTCGCACGCCGAAGAATTGTTCGAGCGCGCCGAAAAACTCGGATACAAGGCGCTGGCGATCACCGACGAATGCTCGCTTTCCGGCATCGTGCGCGCGCTTGATGCATCGAAAGGGTCGACGGTCAAACTCATCGTGGGCACCGAAGTGCGATTGGCCGATGGCATCAAGCTCGTGATCCTGGCGACCACGCAACACGGCTATTCCGACATCTGCAAACTCGTCACCGCGGGGCGCTGCCGCAGCGAAAAAGGCGAATATCGATTGACGCGCGAAGACGTGCAGCAACTGGGCGAGGACGTGCGCATTCTTTGGTTGCCCGGACCTCTGGCGCATGCCGACATGAGCGCGACCGACGATGCAGCAAAGTGGATAAAGCAACATTTTCCCGAACGCGCATGGATCGCCGTCGAACTGCATCGCGGTCCCGATGATGCGACCGAACTGCAACGTTTTCGGCAACTGGGAAAAACGCATGACATGCGACTTGTCGCGGCCGGCGATGTCCACATGCATATTCGCGCCCGTCGCGCACTGCAGGATGTATTGACCGCCACTCGAATCGGAAAAACGGTGTCGGAAGCCGGCGCTATTTTGTATCCGAACGGTGAGCGCCATCTGCGCCCGACAAAGGTACTTTCAAAAACCTATCCTGCCGATTTGCTCGAGGAAACCGTCCGCATCGCCGAGCAGGTCGAATTCGATTTGCGCAAACTGAAATATACCTATCCGCACGAGCTGGTGCCGGCTGGAATGACGGCCATCGCACACCTGCGCGATCTCACCGAAAAAGGCATGAAGCGTTTTTGGCCGAACGGTGCCTCGGAAGAGGTGCGCGCTCAAGTCGAAAAGGAACTCGATTTGATCCAGCAACTGGAATACGAACATTTCTTCCTGACCGTCGAGGACATCGTGAGCTGGGCGCGAAAGGAGTTGATCCTCTGCCAGGGCCGCGGCTCATCGGCCAATTCCGCGGTGTGTTATTGCCTGGGCATCACGGCGATCAGTCCGGAAGGAAACAACTTGCTGTTCGAGCGGTTCCTCTCGCTCGAACGTCACGAGCCGCCCGACATCGACGTCGATTTCGAACACGAGCGGCGCGAGGAAGTCATCCAATACGTGTTCAACAAATACGGACGCGAACGTGCCGCCCTCGCCGCGACTGTGATCAGTTATCGCGGCAAAAGCGCGACGCGCGACGTGGGCCGCGCACTTGGTTTACCGGACGACGCGCTCGATCAACTCACATCGATGTTCTCGCGCGTATCGAGCAACGCCTCGTACGACGACGAACTGCGCGAACGCGGCTTCGATCCGGACAGCCTAATCATGAAACAGCTCAAGGCACTCGTGCGTCGTCTGGTGAAATCTCCGCGCCATCTTTCGCAACACGTCGGCGGTTTCGTCATTTCCGACCAGCCGCTGCATCATCTCGTCCCAGTCGAGAACGCGGCGATGGCCGAGCGCACCATCATCCAGTGGGACAAGGACGATCTGGAATCGATGACGTTGCTCAAAGTCGATTGCCTCGCGCTCGGCATGCTGACCTGCATCCGCAAATGCTTCGATCTGCTGCGGCTACACGGCATCGCCAGTCTGGAATTGCACACCGTGAAACAGGACGACGTGGCGACCTACGACATGATTTGCGCGGCCGACACGATGGGCGTTTTCCAGATCGAATCGCGCGCGCAGATGTCGATGCTGCCGCGGCTGAAACCGCGCACGCTGTACGACCTCACCATCGAAGTCGCCATCGTACGGCCCGGGCCCATTCAAGGTCACATGGTTCATCCTTATCTGCGTCGTCGCAATAAACTCGAAGCGATCGATTATCCGCAATCGAAATCCGAACGCGATGCAGGCAAGGGCGAATCGCAAGTGAAAGACGTGCTCAGCCGTACGCTCGGCGTGCCTATTTTTCAGGAACAGGTGATGAAATTGATTCAGGTCATCGCCGGTTTCACGGCCGGCGAGGCCGATGAACTGCGCCGCGCGATGGCGGCATGGAAGCGCAAGGGCGGACTCGAAAAATTCCACGATCGCATCAAGAACGGCATGCTCGAACGCGGCTATGAAGAAGCGTATTTCGAGCGCATCTTCGAGCAGATCAAAGGTTTCGGCGATTACGGATTTCCCGAATCGCACGCGGCGAGTTTCGGATTGCTCGCGTATGTGTCGTCGTGGCTCAAATGCCATCATCCGGCCGCGTTCACGTGCGCACTGCTCAATTCGCAGCCGATGGGTTTTTATCAACCCTCGCAATTGATCCAGGATGCGCAACGGCATGGCGTGCTCGTGCTGCCGGTGGATGCAACGATCAGCATCTGGGATTGCACGCTCGAGCCAGCCGACGAAAAAACAAAACCCAAATTGCGACTCGGCATCCGTCTGCTGAAAGGCGCTTCCAAAGATCTCGCCCAACGCCTCGGCAATGCGCGCGGTGAACGTCCGTTTTCCGATGTCGCCGACATGACGCGGCGTGCGCAGATCACGACAGCCGAGCGCGCGTGTCTGGCCGAAGCCGGTGCGCTGCGCAGTCTTACGCATCATCGTCATCACGCGCGCTGGGAAAGTGCCGGAGCGGAACTTCCGTTGCCGGTGCTGGCGAATACCGGCGTGAACGAAGAGCAGATCACCATTCGTCGTCCCTCTCTGCGCCAAGACGTGATGAACGATTACGCGCGCATGGGCTTGTCCCTCACGCTGCATCCGCTGGCGCTGATCCGTCCCGAACTAAAACGCCGCCGCGTCGTCGCTGCGCAAACGACGAACGATGCGCGGTTCAACGGTCACAAGATGCGTTGCGCGGGTCTGGTCACCGTGCGGCAGCACCCCGGCACGGCGAAAGGCGTCACGTTCGTCACGCTCGAAGACGAAACGGGACAAATCAACGTCGTGGTCTGGAAAACGCTTGCGCAGGAACAGCATCGCGTGCTGCTCGAATCCTCGGTGATGGCGGTCGATGGCAAGCTGCAGGCCAGCGAAGGCGTATTCCATCTCGTGGCCGAACGGTTGCACGATTACAGTCACCTGCTGCCGAAAATCCATTTCGAATCCCGTGATTTCCACTGACTTGCCCATCCTCTTGAAAAAGCTCTGGAAGGACGCATAACAGTTTCCGTTGGAAAATCAGCGCGATTTGCTGTATAGTTCGCGTCGCTTCACCACCGCAAAGGACTTGCGGCTCGCCGATAGGACATCGGCAATGCGTCGACCTCCCGTTTTTCCCTTAAGGCTCAACGGCTGCAAGTATCGCTTGCAACGGAAGCCTGCACCACTCGGTCCCGACGCACCTCAGATCCGATTTTCGGATCGCTTTTATTGCGGCGCGGTTGGCTGGGAACGCTGCTGTAGCACATCAAACGATCGCCGGATTTCCCGACGGTCACAGGAGCGTTTTACATGTCATTTGATTCACTCGGGCTTTCGCCCACCCTGCTGCGCGCGCTTTCCGACCAAGGCTATACCGAGCCGACGCCGATCCAGTCCGCCGCCATTCCCACCGTTCTCGCCGGCCGCGACATCCTCGCCGGTGCGCAAACCGGAACCGGCAAGACCGCCGCGTTCGCGCTGCCGTTGCTGGAACGTCTGTTCGTCAACGCCACGCAACCGACGTCCAAGCGCAAGACGCGCGCGTTGATTCTCGCGCCGACACGCGAACTCGCCGCGCAGGTGCACGAAAGCGTGCGCACGTACGCCAAGCATTTGCGCATTTTCAGCACCGCGATTTTCGGCGGTGTGAGCATGGGTCCGCAGATGGATGCGTTGCGTCGCGGCGTCGACCTCATCGTCGCCACGCCCGGCCGTTTGATGGATCACATGGAACGCCGCACCGTCGATTTGTCTGGCGTCGAAATCCTCGTTCTCGACGAAGCCGACCGCATGCTCGACATGGGCTTCATGCCCGCGATCAAACGCATTCTCGGCGTGCTGCCGAAACAGCGTCAGACGTTGCTCTTTTCGGCAACGTTCGCCGATGAGATCAAGCAGCTCGCTGCGCAGTTCATGCGCGATCCAGCCGAAATCCAGGTTGCTGCGCGCAATAGCGTCGCCTCGACGATCACGCATCGCGTATATCCGGTCGACGGCGCGAGGAAGCGCGACGCGTTGCTTCATCTGCTTGCCGCCGACAGCCGTCGTCAGACGCTCGTTTTCAGCCGCACCAAGCACGGCGCCGACAAACTCGCCACCTTCCTGGAAAAATCCGGGCTGCGCACGGCGGCCATCCACGGCAACAAGAGCCAGGGCGCGCGCACGCGTGCACTGAAAGACTTCAAAGGCGGCAAAGTCACCGTTCTCGTCGCCACCGACATCGCCGCGCGCGGTCTCGATATCGACCAGTTGCCGATCGTCGTTAATTACGATTTGCCGATGGTGGCCGAGGACTATATTCACCGTATCGGCCGTACCGGTCGCGCGGGTGCGGAAGGTCTCGCCATATCGCTGGTCGCGCACGATGAAGTGCGTTTGCTGCGCGACATTCGCCGCATGCTGAAACAGGAAATCCAGATCGAGTCGATCGTCGGCTATGAGCCGAGCACGCCGCTCAATCTCGATTCCAATCGCGGCGCGCCAGCGCGCCCGAATGCGAACCGTCCGCGTAATCCGAACCACGCGCGCCGTCCGCACGCGGGCAACAACGCGAATGCCAAACCGCACGCGGCTGCGAACAAGCAGCATCGTCAATGGCGCGGCAACCGCGACGCACGTAAAGCGTAAGTCGCTCCGCCCATCATTTCCGTGCGGCCTTGCAGAGGGCGCACGGGATGTGCGCCGTTCGCAGCCAGTGTCACAAACACTGTCTGCGAACATGACCTACGCAAGAACAAAAACCGTTTTGGTGACTTTTTGTCGGCCGATAAAAAGTTATGCACTGCCCGCAGGACAGCGGAAGCTTCTGTTCAACTCTCGCTTTCCGGTTTTCGCCAGAACGACAAGCAAAGAAAATATCAACGTTCCTGATCGGTCGGTCGAATCAAAATTTCATTCACGTTGACATGCGCCGGCTGCGACGCAACGTAAACCACCGCATTCGCGATGTCTTCCGGCTGAAGCTGCCTCAGCCCTTCCGCCCACTGATTCAACGCCGTCTTCGTGGTCGGATCGGGAATGTGCTCGCGCAATTCCGTTGCTACCAATCCCGGCTCGATCACGCAAACGCGAATTTTGTCTTTGTGCACTTCCTTGCGCAGCGATTCGGATAGCGCCACGACGGCAAATTTCGTCGCCGAATATCCCGCACCCGCCGGACTCGCTACGCGGCCCGCAGTCGATGAAATGTTGATGATGTCGCCGCCGCCACGTTTGCGCATGCCCGGCAACGCCGCCTGTGATGAAATCATCATCGCCAGCACGTTGAGTTCAAGCATACGCCGCCAATCGGCAGGATCCGCATCGGCCACGGGCGACAAAAGCATCACGCCGGCGTTATTGACAAGGACGTCCAGACGTCCAAATTTTTCTTCGGTTTCGGTGACGATGCGCTTGTTGTCGTCTTCCTTGAGCAGATCGGCTTCGATAGCGTGCGCCTGCACGCCCTGTTTTTTCAGATCGAGAACGAGGGCGTCTAGCCGATCCGCACGGCGCGCCGTGACGGCGGACATCGAGAAGGAATCCAAGGAAAAAAC
>CAZZYA010000089.1:8525-12866 GCA_964658115.1 uncultured Rudaea sp.
ACATCCGCGCCAGCGGACGCCAGCGCGCGCGCGGTCGCGTCGCCGATACCGGACGAAGCGCCGGTAACCAACGCGACGCGACCAGTAAGTGGTTTGCTCATATCAATCTCCTTTTTACGTTCAGTGAGCGCGCGGCAACTCGAGTTCCGCGACGCGGCCCTTCAAATGCGGACCGAGATAACAGTGCGTGCCGACGGGCACCAATCCGGCGGCTTCGAATTCGTTCAAGTACCAACGCGGGGATCGCGGAATGAATCCGAGTTTATCGCCTTCGGGTGCGTCTTTGGATGTGAACAATTCCAGAAACGCAACACCGTCGAGCATCTCTACGATCCCGCGCAGACCGCGTCGCAGTTCGGCGTTGCGAACGTAATGGATCGCGTCCGAGCAAACGATCAGATCGAAGTCGCGATCGAACCGAACCTCGCCGAGTTCGCCAAACGATGCGCGCCGGATATTGCGCGAACGTCCGTAGCGCTCGACGACGTAGTCGCTGCTGTCCAATCCAAGATAATCGATGTTCGGCCGCAATCTGCGCAGCGGCGCGCGCCAAACACCTTCGCCGCAGCCGACATCGAGCACATTGACGACAGGCCGCGCTAAATAATATTCGGCGATCGCGACGACGAGCGCGACTTTGCGTGCAAGCTCGCGTGTCGAACTGACGGCGTGTTCGGGATGGCGGTACCACTTGTCGAAATACGCGCGATCGTAGCGTTTGCTCATTCAGCGCAGTGACGTGTTGATTTTGTCGAGCGTGGCTTTGCCCGGACTCAGCGTTTTCGCATCGAATCGGTTCAGCGGCGTTTCGCTGGTGTTGAAGTGTTCGTGCAGATCTTGCGCTTCCGCGTCGACGTACAGCAGACCGGTCACGACTTCGCCTTTCGCCTGACGCTCGTGCACGTAGTTCATCGCGGCGACGCGATCGTGCGGATCGTAACTCGCATGCAGTTTGCGCAAACGCACGATCGAACCGTCGTGCTGCGTCACGTCCACAAGTTCTCCTTCCGCGTAATCGACGACGATTTCGGCACGCACGTCGATGAAGTCGAGACGGTTCGCCGCTTCGTTGTGTTCGCGCACGTATTCATAACTCTTCGTGCTGCCCGGATGATTGTTGAAGGCGACGCACGGACTGATCACATCGATGAACGACGCCCCGCGATGACGGATCGCGGCTTTGATCAGCGGCACGAGTTGAGCCTTGTCGCCGGAGAATCCGCGTGCGACGAAACTGGCGCCGAGTTGCAGCGCGAGGCCGACCAGATCGAGCGGGCTGTCGGTGTTGGTCACGCCTTTCTTCGATTTCGATCCCAGATCGGCGGTTGCGGAAAACTGGCCTTTGGTCAATCCGTATACGCCGTTGTTCTCGACGATGTAAGCCATGTTCACGCCGCGACGAATCGCGTGCACGAATTGCCCGATGCCGATCGACGCCGAATCGCCATCGCCGGAAACGCCGAGATAAATCAGATCGCGATTCGCGAGATTCGCGCCGGTCAGCACCGACGGCATCCGTCCGTGCACCGTATTGAATCCGTGCGATTGACCGAGAAAATAATCCGGCGTTTTCGAACTGCAACCGATGCCCGACAACTTCGCCACGCGATGCGGCTCGATATCGAGCTCCCAGCACGCCTGGATGATCGCGGCGGAAATCGAATCGTGTCCGCAACCGGCGCACAGCGTGGAAATTTTGCCTTCGTAGTCGCGACGGGTGAATCCAATTTTGTTGCAGCCGAGGGTCGGGTGGTGCAGTTTGGGTTTCGCGATGTACGTCATGAGTGAGCCACCCGTCCGGATTCGATCGGAATCACTTTCCACTGATGCAGCAATTTCGAGATTTCGCCGCCGATGAAACGTGCGGTGATCGGCGCGCCTTCGTAATGCAGCACCGGCACGAGTTTCGCCGGGTCGATACCGAATTCGTTGATCACCAGCGAGCGCAACTGGGCATCGCGATTTTGTTCGACAATGAATACCTTGTCGTGCGCCGCCACGAAATCGGCGACCGAATCGGGAAACGGAAACGCACGGATGCGCAACGTGTCGAGATGCATCCCATCGGCTTCGAGCGCTTCGATCGCCTCGTGCATCGCGGGGCTTGTCGAACCGTAATAAATCGCGCTGTGACGCGTCTTTTGTTTCGCATTGCGAACGATCGGTTGCGGCACGAGCGATTTCGCGGTGTCGAATTTCTTGAGCAAGCGTTCCATGTTGTAGACGTAATCCGGACCGCGCTCGGAGTAGCGCGCATACGGATCGCGCGACGTTCCGCGCGTGAAGTACGCGCCTTTGCTCGGATGCGTGCCAGGATACGTGCGCCACGGAATACCGTCGCCATCGATGTCTTTATAGCGGCCGAAATCCTTACCGGCATCGAGTTCTTCCGCCGTCATTATTTTGCCGCGATCGTATTCGCGCGATTCGTCCCACGCGAACGGTTTGCATAGACGGTGGTTCATGCCGATGTCGAGATCGGTCAGCACGAAAATCGGCGTCTGCAGACGATCGGCGAGATCGAAGGCTTGCGCGGAAAAATCGAAACATTCGTGCGGATCTTCCGGAAACAGCAAAACGTGTTTCGTATCGCCGTGAGACGCGTAGGCGCACGCGATGACGTCCGATTGCTGCGTGCGCGTCGGCATGCCCGTCGACGGACCGCCGCGCTGCACATCGATGATCGTGATCGGAATCTCCGCGAAATATGCGAGGCCGATGAATTCGTTCATCAACGAAATGCCCGGGCCCGACGTCGTCGTGAACGCGCGCGCTCCGTTCCATCCCGCGCCGACGACCATGCCGGCGGATGCGATTTCATCCTCCGCTTGCACGATGGCGAAATTGTTCGTTCCGGTTTCCGCATCGACGCGGTACTTCATGCAATATTTCTGGAATGCCTCGGCCAGCGACGACGACGGTGTGATCGGATACCACGCGCACACCGTCGCGCCGCCGTAAACGCAACCGAGCGCCGCCGCCGCATTGCCTTCGACGAAAATCTGATCGCCGACGGCATCGGCGCGTTTTACTTTCAATCCGATCGGCGCGAGATTGTCTTTCGCGTAGTCGCGACCGAGATGCAGCGCTTTCATGTTGGAGTCGAGCAGTTTCTCCTTGCCTTTGTATTGCTCGGAAAACAATTTCTCGATTTCCGCCGTTTCGATGTCGAGCAGTATCGATAACGCGCCGACATACATGATGTTCTTGAAAAGCTGACGCTGCCGCGCATCGGCGTAGGTGCGATTGCAGATTGCCGTCAGCGGCATGCCGATGACGTTGATGTCGTCGCGGAACCTCGATGCGGGCAGCGGACGCGTGTTGTCGTAAAACAGATAACCGCCAGGGGTGAGTTCCTTGACGTCGGCGTCCCACGTCTGCGGATTCATCGCAACCATCAGATCGATACCGCCGCGACGTCCGAGCCAGCCGCGTTCGGTCACGCGCACTTCGTACCACGTCGGCAGACCCTGAATATTCGATGGAAAGATATTGCGCGGACTAACAGGCACGCCCATGCGCAAGATCGATTTCGCGAACAGTTCGTTCGCCGACGCCGAACCCGAGCCGTTGACGTTGGCGAACTTGACGACGAAATCGTTGACGGCTTCGATGGACTTCACGCCGCCTCCTTTTTCTTCGGCTTATGACAGGCGGGTCCTGCTTGCGTCGTTTCGAGCAGAAATTTACGCATGTCCCACGCGCCGGTCGGGCAGCGCTCGGCGCACAGGCCGCAGTGCAGGCACACGTCTTCGTCCTTCACCATCACGCGACCGGTTTTCAGCAGATCCGAAACGTACAAATCCTGGGTGAGATTGAGCGCTGGCGCGGTGAGACGCGTGCGAAGCGCCATTTCCTCGTCGTTTGGAGTGAACGTGATGCAGTCCATTGGACAAATATCGACGCAAGCGTCGCATTCGATGCACACGTCTTTGCTGAATACCGTTTCGACATCGCAATTAAGACAACGCTGCGCTTCGGCGAACGCGGTCTGCGCATCGAAACCGAGTTCGACTTCGACTTTTATACTTTTTAGCGTTTTCTCTTTTTCACGCCATGGTACGGCGTAGCGGATGTCGTTGGAGATGTCGTTGTCGTAACTCCACTCGTGAATTCCCATCTTCTGCGAAATGAGACTCGCCATCGGATCGGGTCGGTCGTGGATATTTTCGCCGTTGAGCAGTTTGTCGATGGAGATGGCTGCATCATGGCCGTGTGCGACGGCCCAGATGATGTTTTTCGGGCCGAATGCCGCGTCGCCGCCGAAAAAGATTTTCGGATGGCTCGACTGCATGGTCGCCTTGTCGGCTCTCGGCAATCCCCATTCGTCGAAGTCGATGC
>CAZZYA010000090.1:0-309 GCA_964658115.1 uncultured Rudaea sp.
CACGACGACGCCGGCATCGTGTGGCCGGATTCGATCGCGCCATGGCGCGTCGCGATTTGCATGATCAATCCGAAGAACGACGCGAAGGTCGCCGCGGCAGCGGAAGAACTCTATGCGGAATTCCGGAATCGCGGAATCGACGTGTGTCTGGACGATCGCGGACTGCGCCCGGGCGCGATGTTCGCCGACATCGAACTGATCGGCATTCCGCATCGCGTCGTGGTTTCCGAGCGTGGTCTGACCGCGGGCACGTTCGAATATCGCGCGCGCCGTGAAACGGAAAGTCGGAATCTGACACGCGACGACTTA
>CAZZYA010000090.1:319-12643 GCA_964658115.1 uncultured Rudaea sp.
CAATCTTCGCTCAGCGATCTTTCTTGACGAGACCTTTGAGCCTGTCGAGCCAGGACGATTCGGCCGGCTTTTCCTCAACCGATTTTTCAGCCGGCGCGGATTTGATGAATTTTCCGGCAATGCCCTGATCGCGCTTGAGCTTGTCCATGTCGGTTTGCTGCTGAGCACTGATTTTCGATTCCCAACGGCGTTTGATCTGCTCCTGCTGCACTTTCGAGCGGAGCTGATTGCGGTAGGAATCGGGCAGGTCTTCACGAAACAACCCGTTAGGTTCGTGCGTGAGATAGCGGCCGATGTCGTCGAACAGCGCATCGTTGAACTGACTGGCAGGGAAATTCTTCGAGGCCACGCTCAGCGCATCGAAATTGGTCAGCGTGACTTTGATGACGGCGCTGCCGGCTTCCGCGCCGAAAACGGCGGTCTGCACGATGCGGCCTTTCGCTTTGAATTTCGCCGAGACGACTTCGCCGCTCGCATCCTTTTTCGGCTCCAGCAAACCACCGAGGTGGTAGCGCTGGAAGGCCGCCGCGACCGTGCGCACCTTGCTCGCACCCTGCACTTCGACAGTCGGACATTCTTCGTTCGAAATGAGCGCGGGATACGTGAACGTGATTTCCCGCGAACCGGGTTGCTGGTTCACTTTGATTTCGTATTCGTGCTCGGGATAGGCAACGATGTCGCCGTAACCGTTGAGCGTGTACTTCAGCGGCTTCTTCGGCTGCAAAACCTTCAGGCTCGCGACGAGCTTGAGAAGGTAGGAGTGGAGCGCTGTCATGCCCGGCTCGAGCTGCGTGCGGAAAACTTCGTCGCGCTCGGCCTTGTGGCGTTCGGCCTCATCGGCCGACGCTCTCATCTTTTGCGCCTCTTGTTCGAGCTCGTCCAGCAATCCCACGAAAAGTCCTCGGCCATGTCGCAAGGCGACGGCAAGCGCGGCGTGATCGAGCGGCCGCGTATTCCCCCTGCCGGCGCCTGTTGCGCCAATGTTTAAGTTAGTCCGAGCCGCCCGAGCATGCAAGAGGCAGCAGACGATTGCGTACCGATTCCCACAGTCACAGACTGCGACGCGGCGCGATGAACAGATCGCCGAACAGCAATCCGGCGACGAGCGAGACGAGCAGCGCGGTCAAGGTCACCGCCATGTCCATGCCCAGCGACAGATCGCGTTCGAACATGAAAGACAACGTTCGGAATCCGATACTGCCCGGCACGACGAGAATGATACCCGGCTCACGCACGACCGCGCCCGGACGCTTCGCGATGCGCGCATAAAGATTGCCCGCCGCGCCGATCGCGAAACCGGCGACGAGCACGCCGAACTCCGGCGTGAACGCGGAACTGCCGTAATACGTGATGATGTAACCCGTCGCGGCCGAGAACATGACGGCCGGATAATCGCGCCAGGATGCCTGGAACAACACCGCGAACGAATAGCAGCCGCACGCCAGCGCAGTCCATTGCACCCAGCCGGGCACCGGCGCGGCCATCGGCGGCATCGGGATAATATGCATCGCATGGCACAACTGCGTGGCCGCGAGGGTGCCGAACGCGAGCTTGAGCAACGTCATCACCGCGCCGGCGAAGCGCGCGACGCCGGAGATAAGGTGTTGCGTCGAAAGTTCGCGCACCGCCGTCGTCAAACTGATGCCGGGCATCAACACGATCAGGCTAGCGAGCACGACGGACTTCACATCGAGCGGCGCCCACCACGCACTGATTACGGTCGCGGCGAAAGTGGCGAACAAGGCGGAGATCGCCTCGAAACTCGCGGCGAGGCGCGGGCGGTTTTCCGAGACCATCGCCAACGCGCCGGTAACCAGACCGATTGCGCCGGCCGCCTGGATGTCGACCCAACTCGTGTGCAGAATCGCGGCGACGGCAGCCGACGCGATGCCATAACTGACGGTCGTGCGCACGCGGTTGCGCAGCGTGCGGCCCGTGCGCAGCGCGTGGATGCGCGCGAAGCCTTCGCGTATATCGAGCATGCCGTCGATGACTTGATCGGCGATCGCATCCACCTCGCACAACAGACGCAGATTCACCTCGCCCGGCGGAATGCGGATGACCTGCGTGATTTCCGCGAGCGCGCCTTCGCCGCGACTGCGATCGGAGAACGACAGGATGATGGAGGTCGGCGTCGAAAGGCTGTTGCATTCGAGATCGAGCCGCGCGCTTACGCTGTCGATGGCCGCTTCGAGTCGCGCCGCGGTCGCGCCGTATTGATGCAGACGACGCGCGAGCTCGACGACGAACTGGATGCGCGCGCCCGTGCTAGCGGTAGTCATCGAAGAATTGTCGCAGATCGTGCTGGCGATTAAGCGATAATGCCGCGATTTTTTGGTCGCGCAGCAACTATGGGCATCGGGGAAGTGTGCGCAGTCGGCAGCGCGGTTGCGTGGTCCGGCGGCGTGATCATTTACAAGCGACTCGGCGAAATTCTGCCGCCGCTGCAACTGAACCTGCTCAAGAACCTGATCGTGTTGCTCGTAATCGTGCCGACGCTGCTGCTGACGCCCGGTGTCGGCTGGCCGTCGCTACCGCCGCAAGCTGTCGGGCTGGCGCTGCTTTCCGGCGTGATCGGCATCGCCGTCGCCGACACGTTGTATTTCCGCGCGCTCAATACGCTCGGTGCCGCGCGCATGGGCATCATCGGCAATTTGTACAGCCCGTTCGTCATCGTTCTGTCGTTCGTTTTCTTGAGCGAGCATTTGAACGGCTTGCAGATAGTCGGATTCGTGCTCGTTTCCGCCGGCGTGCTCCTGGTGACGCGGCGCAAATCCGAAAAAGTGCTCGATGCTCGCCAGCTTCGCGCCGGCGTCCTGTACGGCGCGGCCGCTGTCATTCTGATGGCCGTCGCCATCGTAATGGTAAAGCGCGTTCTGGAAGGCCAGCCGTTGCTGTGGGTCGTCGCGCTGCGCCTTTTCGGCGGCACCATCGGACTGGCCACCGCGTTTTTCTGGCGACGCGAACCGCTGCTACCAAGCGATCCGTCGTTGCCACCGTTGCGCTGGTCGATCCTTGTCACCGGCGCGCTGCTCGGACAATACGTTTCGATGATGCTGTGGCTGGCAGGGTACAAATACACGCAAGCATCGGTGGCGGCCATCCTCAACGAAACCTCTTCGATCTTCATCGTGCTGCTGGCTTGGCTGTTTCTGCGCGAAGGACTTGGTGTGCGCAAACTCGTCGGTGTCGCATGCACGATTTCCGGTGTCGCCTGCATGTTGCTGGCCTAGCAGGACTGACGAAAAAATCGGCGGCGCACAGCATCAACGGCCTACAGCCGATTACGTTTTTTTTCGCAGTCGCGACGATAGTTGCATTCCCGCTTTTGCGACGGGTTTGCTACTGTGTACGTCTATGCAAACGTTTTCATCGCGGCTTCAAAGCATGAACCAGGCGATCCAAACGACCGAAGAAACTCTTCCGCCAGCGCATAGCGGCGCGCTTCGCTCCTCGCGTAAACCGCGCTACCTCCAGGTAGCCGATGCGTTGCGCGAGGAAATTCGCGACGGCGAGCATCCGGTGGGCCGCCAATTGCCGACTGAAACGGCGATCTGCAAACGCTTCACCATCAGCCGTTTCACGGCGCGCGCAGCGTTGCGCCTGCTGGAAGATCAAGGACTCATTTCACGCCGTCGCGGATCGGGCACGACCGTGCGCAGCGCCGAAGCACGCGTCACTTACGATCAGCACGTGCGCAACATCGACGACCTGCTGCAATATACGAACGCGACCGGCTTCCAGTTTTTGCATACCGATCGCGTCGATGCGGATTCCACCCTCGCCGGCTGGCTCAATATCCGCGTCGGCACCGAATGCATCCATCTGCACGGCATCCGTTATCACCGCAGGACGCAACAGCCTTACTGCCTCGGCGAGGTGTATCGCCGTGCGAGCTGGCAAGGACTGCCGCAAGGTTTCGCGCGCATGGAAGATGCGATGCGCATGATGATCGAAGAGGAATTCAATCATCGCATCGGCAAGGTCGAACAATCGCTCAGCGCGGTGGCGATGAGCGAAGAACAGGCGCACGAATTGAAAGTGCCGCCGGGGACGCCGGGCTTCCGCAGCGTGCGCCGCTATTTCGATTTGAAAGGTCGACTCGTGCTCGTCGCGGTGACGCTGCACCCGGGCCATCTCTTCAGCTATTTCGCGCGCTACGAGCGCACCGATCCGGGTCGCGGTTAGCGTTTGCTGCTGTCGTCCTAAAAAGCGGACAATTCGCGCTTCACTTCACGCCAGCGGAGCGGTCGATGAGCGAGCGCGAATTCATGGAATACGACGTCGTTACCGTCGGCGCCGGACCGTCGGGACTCGCCTTCGCCATTCGCCTGAAGCAGCTCAAGCCCGACATCCGCGTGTGCGTGATCGAGAAATCCTCGACCATCGGCGCGCAAATTCTGTCGGGCGCCGTGATCGAGCCGGAACCGCTGAACGAATTGCTGCCGGAATGGGGTTGGAATCCGCCGCCGGTGTGTGTGCCGGTTTCGAAAGATGAATTCTGGTGGCTGCGCGATCACGATCGCGCGACCAAATTGCCCGCGCCACCGCAAATGCACAATCATGGCAACCTGATCGTTTCGCTCGGCGCATTGTGCGCGTGGCTCGCGCCGCAAGCCGAAGCGGTCGGCGTCGAAATTTACCCAGGCTTCGCGGCTGCCGAGATTTTCTTCAATGACGATGGCTCCGTCGGCGGCGTTCGCATCGGCGACATGGGTGTGGCGAAAGACGGTTCGCACAAACCGGGCTACACGCAAGGCATCGATATCAAAGCGCCGATCACCGTGCTCGCGGAAGGCGCGCGCGGTAGTTTGACCAAACAGCTCATCAAGAAATTCCAACTCGACAAGGACAGCGATCCGCAAACCTACGGCATCGGCATCAAAGAACTGTGGCAGTTGCCGGCGGGACGCGTCGACACCGGCAAAGTCATGCACACGCTTGGCTGGCCACTCGACAACCGCACATACGGCGGAAGTTTCGTCTATCACCTCGACAAGGATCGCGTCGCGGTCGGGTTCGTCACCGGACTCGATTACCAAGACGCGATGCTGTCACCGTTCGAAGCTTTCCAGCAGGTCAAACATCATCCGCTGATCAAACCGCTGCTCAAAGGCGGCAGCATCGTTTCAGCCGGCGCGCGCGCGATCGTCGAAGGCGGTTATCAATCACTGCCGAAATGCGACATGCCGGGCGCGATGCTGATCGGCGATACCGCCGGTTTACTCAACGTGCCTAAAATCAAGGGCACGCATCAGGCGATCCGCTCCGGCATGCTGGCCGCCGAGCACATCGCGTCGACGAATACCGCTACCGGGTGGGATACGGCGTTGCGCGTGTCGTCCGTCATGGACGAACTGCGCAAAGTGCGAAACATCCGTCCGGGTTTCAACAGCGGTTTGTGGATGGGCGTGGCCAATGCCGGGCTTGAAACCGTCATCGCGGGACACTCGCCGTGGACGCTGCACAATCACGCCGACCACACCGCGTTGAAAAAAGTGGAAACGTATACTTCGCCGGCGCGCGATTACGTCGAACGCACGCTTCCGCCGCGCGATCGATTGGCCGAAGTCTATTTCGCCGCGACCGAACACGACGAAGACCAACCCGTGCACCTGCACGTTCTCGATCCTTCCATCTGCGTCACACGCTGCGCGCAGGAATATAAGAATCCGTGCACGCGGTTTTGTCCCGCGGCGGTTTACGAGATCGTCGGCGATGGCGCCGACAAGCGGCTGCAGATCAATGCCGCCAATTGCGTGCATTGTAAGACGTGCGACATCAAGGATCCCTACGGAATCATCAACTGGGTCACGCCGGAAGGCGGCAGCGGACCGAATTATCAGAACCTTTGATTCTCTGATCCGTCCGCACTAATAAAAACGGCGAGCCGAAGCCCGCCGTTCTAGTTGAGCGAATCCGTTCGCTCCCGATGCGATCGATTAATCCCAATGACCGCGTTCGTGATGCCAATGGCCGTCACGCTGAGCCCACGAATCGGCGACCCAATGATGGCCGTGGCGTTCGTGTTCCCAGTGACCTGCGCGCCAAACATGCTGATGACCGTCGTAATCCCAAAAGCCCGGCGCCCAAACGAAGCCTGCGCGTGGGGCTGGCACAACTTCTTCACGCGGTGCCGGCGGAGCGATGTCGATATCGACAAACGTGCGGGCACTGCTGATTCCCGGAGCGATACTCGCGGAAATACCGAGCGCGGCGCACAACAAAGCGGATTTCATCGTCATACAAGACCTCCTTGGTCAAATCCCTGAACCATGTCAGGCAAAGCTCGCCTGAGTGGTCGCAAGAGTACGAACCTTAAAATGAATTGCGCCGAAATGGTTTTCTCGAATCGATTGCGCGGCAAAACCTATCGCGAAATCCGTGGCTTACGTCAAGGTTTCGGCTACGCGATTCATGAGCTCGACGGTGCCATGTTCGCGTGAACCCGCGTCATCGTAGCCATCGAGGAAGGCGCCTTGTTCGGTGAGTTTCATGTGCGTGCGATCGCCCTCGGCGGTGAATTCGATGGTCGCCAAGGAAACCGAAAGGTGCCGACCGCTGTGATACATGTCGTACGCATAGATGATGCGACGGTTCGGAACGATGTCGTAATACGTCGCGCGGAAATCCGTGATTGCGCCGCCGTCCCATTCGCCGACCGCAGTTTCCTTGCCGCCGACGCGGAAATCGAACGTGCGCTCGATCGGCTTCCATTTACTGCCGCCGGTGAACCAGCGCGCTTTCGCTTCCATATCGGAAAATGCCTTGAACACGCGCGCGACCGGCGCGTCGAATGTGCGGTCGATGACGAACGTGGCGTGCTGCGTCGCCGCCGCTTCATTTGCTGCGTTTTTTGCGGACATGTTTTTTCTCCTTCGTTTTGAGTTCTTTCAAGTAATCGTCGAGCTGGTCGAATTGCTGTTCCCAGAACTGTCGGTATTGCTGCACCCAAGCGCCGGCTTCGCGAAGTGGTGCGGCCTGCAACCGGCACGGCCGCTTCTGCGCCTGTCGGCTACGTTCGATCAGGCCCGCGCGTTCCAGCACTTTCAGATGCTTCGTGATCGCCGGCAGGCTGATGCGAAACGGTTCGGCCAGTTCGGTCACCGCGCTTTCTCCGCCGGCGAGCCGCGCGAGAATGGCGCGACGGGTCGGATCAGCCAGCGCGGCGAACGTGGCATTCAATCGGTCGGAAAGCATCGTGTTAAACCATTTGGTTAATTAACCTATTGGAAAACTACACTGTAAGTATTTGCCAGTCAAGCAGTGCGTTCGGCTACCATTTGTTTTTCGGAAGGGATCAAAAATGCGCATCGCACTCGTCACCGCCAAGGCCGCACGCGACCTCGACGACGACTTGGCGCCGCTCGTGGATGCACTGCTCGAACGCAACCACGACGTCGCCGTGCTCGACTGGGACGATTCCGCCGCGCGCTGGGGCGATCACGAGATCGTCCTGCTTCGCTCGACGTGGGATTACTCGCAACGTCTGCCCGAATTCCTCGCGTGGGCGGCGCGCGCGTCGGCGCAGACACAACTCTGTAATCCATTGCCGGTGATTCGCTGGAACACCGACAAACATTACCTGCATGACCTCGAAAAAGCGGGCGTGACAATCGTGCCGAGCGCTTTCATCGAACCGGGCGAAAACGCGTCGGCATGCGTCGACGCATTCCTCGCGCGACATGCGACCGACGAATTCGTGGTCAAACCTGCCGTCGGTGCCGGTTCGCGCGATGCGCAGCGCCACGCGCGGTCGCAGCGCGAAGTTGCCACGCGACACGCCGAGCGGTTGCTCGATGCGAAACGCAGCGTGCTGCTTCAACCCTATCTCGATCGCGTCGACGAGCACGGCGAAACCGCAATGATTTTTTTCGGTGGCCGTTTCAACCACGCGATACGTAAAGGTCCGCTGTTGAAGAAAAACGAAGGTTCGACGCGAGCGCTGTTCGCTGCCGAACACATCGGCGCGCGCGAACCGACAGCCGCCGAGCATGCGTTGGCGGAGAAGGTTCTGTCGTCGCTTCCCTTCACCGAAACGTTACTTTACGCGCGCGTGGATGTGATCCAGAACGCGGACGGCGCTCCGGTAGTGCTGGAACTCGAACTTACCGAACCCTCGCTGTTTTTTTCCCACGCGGAAGGTTCTGCAGGCCGCTTCGCCGACGCGATCGGAGCATCGAACCGCTAGCCCTTTGCGTTTCTTTACGCCGGGTTACGTTCCTTTTCCGGTTGCGACAAGGTTTCGCGTAAACATTCCTCCGCCTGCTGCGTTAGATACGACGTGGCTTCCGCCACTCAACCATCAATCGGAGGTTTTATGTTTCGCACAGCCGCGCTCCTCGTGGCGCGTTCCGCGCTGACGGCCCTGCCGGTCGCCATATTTTCGGTGTGCGCGCTGGCTCAGACGGCCGACTCGGGGCATCCGTCTTTCTACCAGCTCATGCTGCAGAAAATGGACACCAACGGCGACGGTCGCATCTCGCTCGATGAATACGTCGCCGCCGCGACGGCGCGCTTCAAGACGATCGATTCGCAAAATAAAGGTTCCATCGACGCCGCCGATATCGCCGCTTCGCCGATCACGCTGCAGCGCGATCAGAAAATGGCCGACGCGATCGTCAAACACGTCGACAAGAGCGGCAAGGGCTACATTTCGCAGGACGACGTCGTCGCCGCCGCGCAAGCTCGTTTCGCTCGCATGGACAAGAAAGGCGACGGCAAACTCACGCCGGACGAACTCACTGCGCCCGGAATGCACGCCCACGCCAGGCAAGTGAGCTCCGACGCAACGACATCGAATACGCAAGACAAACGTGCCGCGTTCAAGCAGAAATATTTCGATCGCATCGACAGCAACCACGACGGCGTGATCACGCAAGACGAGTACATCGCCGCTGCGAGCGCGCACTTCAACAAGGTCGATGTCAACGGCACCGGTGAACTCACCGCGCAGCAAATCGCTGCATCGCCGCGCATGGTCAAACGCGAACAGCACTTCGCCGCCCGCGAAGTGAAACACATGGACACCAACGGCGACGGCATCGTTTCGCAAGACGAATACATCGCCGCCGCCAAAGCGCGTTTCGCCAAGCTCGACAAAAACGGCGACGGCTTCGTCGACGCCGACGAAATGCCAACGCATCACTGGGCGCACGCCAACAAGCAATCCGCGAACGGCGGCTGATCCAAAAATTCTTCCCCACACGGGCCGCGCAAGCGGCCCTTTTTTTGCTCAGAAAACCAGTCCGCAAAAACAATGATCGCGCGCCGGGAGCGCGCGTCACCCAAACACGAACAGCAAAAGACGTCTTTGGGTGATTTTTTGCCGTCGAGCAAAGAGCTACCTGCTTCTCGCAGCGGAAGCGCTTTCTCCATCAGGAAACAGAGTTCTGGATTCCCGCCTTCGAGGGAATGACGAGCACAGCCAAATGCTGGAAACCCACTTTCGCTGAAACGCCAACGAATGCCGAGAATGCCGCTTTTTCGTGAAAACTCCCCATCGCGGTAGAATCCGCGTCGCTTTCCGCCCTCGAGCGGACACCCGAACGGACTCCACGAAATGAAAATCCTGGTGGGCTACAAACGCGTCGTCGACTACAACGTCCGCGTGCAGGTAAAACCCGACGGTTCCGGCGTCGTGACCGACGGCGTGAAACTGTCAGCCAATCCGTTCGATGACATCGCGCTCGAAGAAGCGCTGCGCCTGCGCGAAAAAGGCATCGTCACGGAGGTCATCGTCGCCACCATCGCGCCGGCCGATGCACAAGCCCATTTGCGCAACGGGCTCGCGATGGGCGCCAACCGCGCCATCCATGTCGTCACGACCAATCCGGTGCAGCCGCTCACCGCGGCGCGCACGTTCCTCAAACTGATCGAAAAAGAACAGCCGCACATCGTCATCCTCGGCAAACAGGCCATCGACGACGATTGCAACCAAACCGGCCAAATGCTCGCCGCGCTGTGGAACCGCCCGCAGGCGACGTTCGCGTCGAAGGTCGAGATCGCCGACAGCAAAGCGAAGGTCACGCGCGAAGTGGACGCCGGCCTGGAAACGATTGAGATCGATCTTCCCGCCGTGATCACCACCGACCTGCGTTTGAATGAACCGCGTTTCATCAAGCTGCCGGACATCATGAAGGCCAAATCCAAACCGCTCGAGACGATCGACTTCGCCGCGCTCGGCGTCGAGTCCGGCGATCACCTGAAGACAACGGCATATGCGCCGCCTGCCAAGCGCACCAAAGGCGTGATGGTGAAAGATGCCGCCGAGCTCATCGCCGCGCTGAAAACGAAAGGACTCCTCTGATGGCCGCCAAGGTTCTCATCATCGCCGAACATCTCAACGGCAAGCTCAACTCGTCCACCGCGCGTTGCGTAACGTGCGCGAAAGACATCAAAGCGGAATCGATCGACGTGCTCGTGCTTGCCGACGATCCATCGGCCGTCGCCGCCGAAGCAGCGAAAATCGACGGCGTCAACAAAGTTCTGACCGTCAGCAATGTCGCCAACGCACATGCGCTCGCGGCGGTTGTCGCGCCGCAAATTGTCGAGGTGGCGAAGAACGGCTATACGCACGTACTCGCGCCATCGACGACATTCGGCAAAGACGTCGCGCCGCGCGTCGCCGCGCTGCTCGGCGTGGCGCAGGTGTCGGACATCATGAAGGTCGAAAACGCGCACACGTTCCAGCGTCCGATCTACGCGGGCAACGCGATCATCACGGTTGAAGCGCCGACGGATAAAACACTGGTCGGCACCGTGCGCACCGCGTCGTACGCGGCGTCCGGAAACGGCGGCAATGCAACCGTCGAGGCGGTGAACGTGTCGGTCGAATTGCCGACGCACACGCGTTTCGTCGAACTGTCGGGCGCGAAAAGCGATCGGCCGGATCTGCAAGGCGCGACGCGCGTCGTGTCGGGCGGACGTGGCGTCGGCTCGGCGGAAAATTTCGCGATCATTTTCAAACTCGCCGACAAACTCGGCGCGGCGGTCGGCGCGTCGCGCGCGGCGGTCGATGCGGGCTACGTGCCGAGCGAACTGCAAGTCGGCCAAACCGGCAAAATAATCGCGCCGGAACTCTACATGGCCATCGGTATTTCCGGCGCGATCCAGCATCTCACCGGGATCAAGGACGCCGGCACCATCGTCGCGATCAACAAGGATGGTGAAGCGCCGATCTTCGAAGTCGCCGACATCGGACTCGTCGGCGATCTGTTCAAGATCATCCCCGAACTCGAGACAGCGCTCGGCTGACTACCGCTTCGTTTTCTCGAACGCATCAGCCGCCGCTTCGGCGCGCGCGATGCGTTCGGCGTTGACCGGATGCGTGGACAGGTACGACAGATCGTCCTCGTCGGGATATTGCTTGTCGAACTTGCGCATGACGTCAGCAAACGCGCGCGGCGAGACGCCGTGCGCGGCGAGCATGGCTAACGCATAGTCGTCCGCTTGCGCTTCGAAATCGCGCGAGTAATGGTTCTGCAATAGAAAGGTCGGAATCGCCACGACGACGGTGCTGGCCGATCCGACATCGCCCGCGAAATACGCCGCGACGATCGCCACCGCCGAACCCTGCAACACACTGCGCAACACATGGTGATATTGCTCATGGCCGATCTCGTGCGCGGCGACGGCGAGAAATTCGTCGTCGCTATTCGCGTCGTCGCCGAACAGATCGAGCAGTTCGTCGGTGAAGACGATGGTGCCGCCCGGCAGCGCAAACGCGTTCGCGCCGATCCTGTCGCCTTTGAAGAACAGCACGTGATAGTTTTCGCCACCCGGAACGTCTTTCACGAAACCGGCGAAGCGTTGCCGCAGACGGCGCTGCTCGTCGTCTGGCAGAGCGCTCGGCTTGAGCACGTAACGCGTGAACGTCGCTAGAACCTCGTCGCCCATCACCTTCTCCGCCGCAGGCGGAATGCGCTCCGCGACGCGCTCGGCCGCCCACGGCAACGCGATGCGAAACAACATCACGCCCGCGACGACAATGACCAGCACGCACATCGCGACGACGTATGGATAACGCTCAAGGCGATCGGCCAGCGACTCGATGCGATTGCGATCGGGAAATGCGGCGTCGACGCCGTCGTTATCCACGCTCTGCACCTGCGCACCGTTCGGCAATCGCAATGTGCGGAACGTGCGCGCCAGACGCGGACTCACATCGACGGTATCGCGCGCAAATTCAAGCGCGAGTTCGCCGCCGTGAATCGCCAACGTGCCGTCGTCCACGGCCGGTTCGCACGTCACAGGCGTGGCGCGTGAGGAAATTCCGTCGTAGTAGTTTCCTGCGAACATATCGAACCTGCCGTTTCTCAAAAT
>CAZZYA010000091.1:0-12553 GCA_964658115.1 uncultured Rudaea sp.
CGCGAGCTGCTCGGCACCACGGCGTTGCCGCATCAGGAAGATCACGATTTCCATACCGCGGCGGGCATGGTCGTCGCGCATTTCGGCCGCATTCCGCAGGCGGGCGAACACTTCGAATGGCGCAGCATCCGCTTCGAAGTCGTCGACCTCGACGGTGCGCGCATCGACAAGTTGCTGATCAGGCGTCATCCCGACGTCGAGATGGCGGTCGACGAAACCGGCTGACTTCGCGTCAGTCTTTTTTCGCTTGCGCCAACCGTCCCATCCGCTGCGCGTCGTCCAGAATGCCGTGCAGAATTCGCACCTCGCGTTCTTCCAGGTTCCTCCGCAAAAAAAGACGCCGCAACCGTTTCATGATCGTCACCGGCGAACGCCCTTTGTGAAAATCGATGCTGTCCAGCGTCTGGCCCAAGTGCTCGAAAAGACGTTCGACCTGACCGATGTTCGCCAGCGGTTCGATTTTCGTTTCCGCAGGCGCGATCGCATCGAGCCCGCCGTCCAGCACACATAAGCGCAGTTCGTACGCGAGTACCTGCACGGCTTGCGCAAGATTGAGCGAAGGAAAACTTTCGTCGCTCGGGATGTGCACAGCGTAGCTACAAAGTCCGAGCTCATGGTTTTCCAATCCGGTCCGTTCGTTGCCGAAAACGATCGCAACGTTGCCGATCGTGCTTGCCTCCAGCGCACGGCGCGCCGCTTCGCGCGGCGTGAGTTCCGGTAGCTGCACATCGCGCCGACGCGCGGTGCAGCCCAACGCGAACGTGCAGTCGGCGAGTGCGTCGACCAACGTCGGCGCGATGACGGCTTCGTCGAGTACTGCGCCGGCGCCGGACGCCATCGCGATCGCATCCTCGTGCGGGAATCGATGCGGTGCCACCAGGCTCATGCGCTGGAAACCCATCGTGCGGATCGCGCGCGCCGCTGCGCCGATGTTGCCCGGATGCGATGTGCGGACGAGCGTAAAGCGGATGCGCGAGGGTTGCGCGCCGGCGATGGCGGAATCGGTCATGCGTGGATTATCCGCAATGCGGCGATTGGATGTCATGGTCTGCTAAAATACGCGGGCGCAGAGCATACGCGCCGCTCTTTTCAGCCATTCCGAGATCATGCCTAGACCAGCCGTCAATGTCGCCGTGCGCGCCGCGCGTGCCGCCGGAAACATCATCTTGCGCTACCTCAATCGCGTGGAAGGTCTCGCCGTCGAGGAGAAAGCGCGTCACGACTACGTGAGCGAAGTCGACAAGCTGGCCGAGGCGGAAATCCTGAAGGAACTGCGCAGGGCTTATCCCGATCACGCGTTCCTCGCCGAGGAATCCGGCAGAACCGGAAAATCGGACAAGATGTGGGTCATCGATCCGCTCGACGGCACACATAATTATCTGCGCGGTTTTCCGCACTTCTGCGTGTCGATCGGTTTCCTCGATCACGGCGATCCCGTGCACGGCGTGATTTACGATCCGCTGCGCGATGAACTATTCACCGCCAGCAAGGGCGACGGCGCGTTCGTCAACGACCGGCGCATGCGCGTGACCAAGCGCGAAAACCTGAGTGGCGCGCTGCTTTGCACCGGATTCCCGTATCGGCAACGCAAGCATCTCGATGCACAGCTCACCATGACGCGGGCATTGTTGGGCGAAGCGGAAGACATCCGCAGGACGGGTTCGGCGGCGCTGGATCTCGCCTATGTCGCTGCTGGACGTCTAGACGGCTATTTCGAGCTGGGTCTAAAACCCTGGGACATGGTCGCCGGTTGCGTGCTCATGCGCGAGGCGGGCGGAACGTATTGCGATTTCGCCGGAAAGGAAGGTATTCCAGCGAGTGGAAACCTCATTGCCGGCAATCACTACATCACGGCCGCGATGTCGAAGATCATCGGCGCGAATTCCAATCCGGAAATAAACGGCTAAGCGGTTTCGGCAACGATCAGGCGGCTTTGGGCGATTTGGTCATCAGCGAGATCAGATCGGAAAGTTTGTCGCGCATCTCGCGGCGGTCGACGATCATATCGATGGCACCGTGGTCGAGTAAAAACTCGGAACGCTGAAATCCTTCGGGCAATGTCTCGCGCACGGTTTGTTCGATCACGCGCGGACCGGCAAATCCGATCAGCGCTTTCGGCTCGCCGATATTGATGTCGCCGAGCATGCCGAGACTCGCCGACACGCCTCCCGTGGTGGGATTCGTCAACACCGACACGAACGGCACGCCCGCGCTGCGCATGCGCGCGAGAATCGCGGACGTCTTCGCCATCTGCATCAATGAAGACAATCCTTCCTGCATCCGCGCGCCGCCGCTGGCGCAAAAACAGACGTACGGGATCCGTTCGTCCAGCGCGCGCTCGCCGGCGAGCGTGAATTTCTCGCCAACGACGGAACCCATTGAGCCGCCCATGTACGAAAATTCGAACGCCGCTGCCATCAACGGCCGCGCTTTCAACAAGCCGCGCTGGGTGATCAGCGCGTCTTTCTCGCCGGTCGACTTCTGCGCCGCGACGATGCGGTCTTTGTATTTTTTCGAGTCGCGAAACTTGAGGATGTCGACCGGTTCGAGATTGCCGAACAACTCCTCGCCCGAACCTTCGTCGAACAGCGCAGCCAACCGTTTGCGCGCATCGATGTAATGGTGATGTCCGCACTTCGGACACACTTCCAGACTGCGCTCGAGTTCCGGCCGATACAGGATCGCGCCGCAGCCGGCGCACTTCTCCCACAAGCCTTCCGGCACGCGGCCTTTCGATGAATTGCCTTCGGTTCGTATACGCGAGGGCATCAGTTTCTGTAACCAGCTCATGTCTTCCACATCTCCCAAATCGGCGCTTTCAGGCGGCGCGGGAATATCGTCCTGCGGGTCCGGCTCACGCGGCATGCGCGGGATGGGTGGCGTCGAGCGCTTTGCGGATGGGTGCGAGAAATTCCCGCGCCGCCTCGGCTGCCGCCGGCGCCGTTTTCGCGCCGGACAATTTTTCGACGAGCGCGCTGCCGATCACTACCGCGTCGGCGAACTCGCCGACCGCGACGGCGGACTCCGCATCGCGAACGCCGAAACCGACCGCTATCGGAATCCGCGTCGATGTCTTCATCGATTGCACTCGCGTCCTTGCCGCTTCCACGCTTAGACGATTGGCACCGGTGATGCCCGCGAACGAAACATAGTACAGGAAACCTTCCGCGCGCTCCCGCAACGCGGCGATACGCGCGTCGGACGTGGTCGGCGCGGCCAGCAAGATTTGGGCGATGCCTGCCTTGCGCAACACGTTCACGGTGGCCGATTCTTCGAGCGGACAATCAACGATCAACGTGCCGTCGACACCGGCACTCGATGCGTCATGCGCGAATTTTTCGTAGCCGTAGATTTCGATCGGATTGAGATAACCCATCAGCACGATCGGCGTGGTCGAATCCCGGGTTCTGAAATCGCGGGCCCAACTCAGAATCTGCGCGAGACCGACGCCACGCGACAATGCGCGTTCGCTCGCATGCTGGATGACCGGGCCGTCGGCCATCGGATCGGAAAACGGCACCCCGAGTTCGATGACGTCGGCGCCAGCGCGGACGAGCGCGTGCATGATGGGCACGGTCGCGTCGATCGATGGATCGCCGGCAGTGATGAACGGAATCAATCCGCATCGGTGCGCGGCGGCGAGTTCGGCGAACCGCAAATCGATGCGATTCACAGCGTGATGCCTTCGTGACGCGCGATGGTATGCACGTCCTTGTCGCCGCGTCCGGAAAGATTGACCAGGATGGTTTTGTCTTTGCCCAGATCGCGCGCGAGTTTCATCGCAAGCGCGATCGCGTGGCTGGATTCGAGTGCGGCGAGAATGCCTTCGGTGCGCGCGAGTTCGTGGAATGCGGCGAGCGCTTCAGCGTCGGTGACGCCGGAGTAATTCGCGCGATGCGTATCTTTCAACCACGCGTGTTCGGGACCGACACCGGGATAATCGAGTCCCGCTGAAATCGAATGCGTTTCGATGATTTGTCCGTTGTCGTCGCACAGCACGTACGTGCGATTGCCGTGCAGCACACCGGGACGCCCGGCCGCGAGCGAGGCGGCATGTTTACCGGTCGCGATGCCATCGCCGGCCGCTTCCGCGCCGTAAATCTTCACCGATGAATCGTTGAGAAAGGCGTGGAACAGTCCGATCGCGTTCGATCCGCCGCCGACGCACGCGACGAGCGCATCGGGCAACTTTTTATACTCGTCGAGCATCTGCTGTCGCGCTTCGCGGCCGACGATGGCGTTGAAGTCGCGCACCATCATCGGATAGGGATGCGGTCCAGCCACGGTGCCGATGATGTAAAAGGTGTCGTCGACGTTCGTGACCCAGTCGCGCATCGCCTCGTTGAGCGCATCCTTCAACGTCTTCGAACCCGACGTCACCGGCACGACCGTCGCGCCGAGCAACTTCATGCGGAAAACGTTGATCGCCTGACGCTCTATATCAACCGCGCCCATATAAACGACGCATTCCAACCCGAGACGCGCGGCAACCGTTGCGCTCGCGACGCCGTGTTGTCCCGCGCCTGTTTCGGCGATGATGCGCGTCTTGCCCATGCGCTTGGCGACCAGCGCTTGACCGACGGTGTTGTTGATCTTGTGCGCGCCCGTGTGATTGAGATCTTCGCGCTTCAACAGAATTTGCGCGCCGCCGACTTTCTTCGACAAACGTTCCGCGTGATAGATAGGACTCGGACGTCCGACGTAATGCGTCAGATCGCGATCAAGCTCGGCGACGAACTCCGCATCGGTGCGCAAGCGCGTATAGGCAACGGTCAGTTGCTCGAGCGGTGCGATCAGTGTTTCGGCGACGTAGGTGCCGCCGTATTCGCCAAAGCGTCCATTGGCGTCTGGCCACGCGCCGTAGTCGATGGAAGCAACACCGATGGAATCAGGGGGAATTGCCGCTGGCACGTCTGACCTCTTCGAAGAAACGACGCATTTTTTCTGCGTCCTTGATGCCGGGTGCGGATTCGATGCCGCTGGCAACGTCGACCGCGAAGGGCCGCGCTGTACGAATCGCGAGCGCGACATTATCGCAGGTCAGACCACCCGCCAGAATGAACGGCTTCGGTAATTTCTTCGGGATGCGTGACCAGTCGAACGTTACTCCGCTGCCGCCCTGCTCGCTGGGTTTGTTGCTGTCGAAAAGGTAAGCGACAGCATTCGGATGCTCGGCGACGGTGCGCGCGACCGCGTCGGCTTCGCCCATACCGATGGTCTTCACGTAGCGCACACCGAACGATTCGCACAGTTCACGCGATTCCGTGCCGTGAAATTGGATGACATCGGGACGCACTTGGCGGACGGCGTCGCCGATCCATGCGGCATCATCGTTGTTGAACAAAACCACCGTCGAAACGAACGCTGGCAACCTTTCGCGCAGCGCGCATGCGCGCGAGGGTTCGATGAAACGTTTGCTTTTTTTCGTCAGCAGAAATCCCACGGCATCGGCTCCGAGCGACACCGCCGCCTGCACGTCGTCGAGCCGCGTCATACCGCAATATTTGACGCGCACGCGGGTCATCGCAACGTCACTTCTTCCGGCAAGCCGAACGTGTCCGGATACAAGGGAAACAAAAACGTAAGTCCGCTCGCCGGCGCGGTCGCGCCGGCGCGTTTTCGGTCTCTGCCTTTCAGCAGTTCGGACATCCATTCGATCGGACGCTCGCCGCGACCGATCGGCAGCAAACTGCCGACAATGTTTCTCACCATGTGATGCAGGAATGCGTTGGCCTGGATCTGTATCTCGATGCGATCACGCACGCGTTCAAGGGTGATGTCGTGAACCGTGCGCAACGATGTGTTCGCCTGACAGGCGGTACTGCGGAACGCGTTGAAATCGTGTTCGCCGATTAGCGACAGCGCTGCTTCGCGCATGGGATCCGCGTCGAGGATGCCGCGCTCCCACGTCACGTAACGCCCGTCGAGCGCCGGACGCACCGCCCGATTGACGATGACATAGCGATAGCGCCGCGCCAGCGCGCTGAAACGCGCGTGAAAATCGCCATGAACGATCTTGACCCATCGGATGGAAACGGTCGGCGGTAAATTCGAATTCGCGCCGAGAATCCACGCGCGTTCGGAGCGTTGCGCGTTCGTATCGAAATGCACGACCTGACATTGTGCGTGCACACCTGAATCGGTACGGCCGGCGCATGTTACCTCGATCGTTTCGTCCGCGACGAACGACAACGCTTTTTCGACGGCCGACTGCACCGATGGGTCATGGCGCAATCGCTGCCAGCCACAAAAATCGGTGCCGTCGTATTCGATGCCCAGAGCGATGCGCATTTTACGAAGTCTATCCGCTTGCGGTTGAAGTTAGACCGCTCGCGCCATTCCCAAAAAGAAAGGGCCGGTCACCCGGCCCGAATCAAACGAGAGAGAGACTCGTCATTTGATTTCGGCCAGCAGCTTGCGCGCTTCGCCTTTTTGCGTGTCGTTGCCTTCGCTCATGACTTCGTCAAGCATCGAGCGCGCACCTTCCGGATCGCCCATGTCGAGGTAGGCGCGGGCGAGATCGAGCTTGGTGCCGATGGTGTCTTCGCCTGCGAAGAAATCGTCGGCAGGTTTGGATGTCGGCACGAGGGTCGCCGGCGCCGCGGTCGTCGTGACTTCACGCTCGACGATGTGCTGCGTAACGGGTGCGGCGTGTGCCGCGGAATGGTCGGCGAGATCGAAATCGAATCCTTCGTCGGTGGCCGCGGGCGTGCCGTCGGGATCGAAATGACCAAGTTCGAAATGGTCATCCGACAAATGCGCTTCTTCCGCCGGCGCGACGCTTTCGTGCATGTAGCCGGCGAGATTGTCGTCGCGATTGAACAGCGGATTGTGCGGAACGAGATCCTCGCCCATCGCCTTGACTTCCTGCCACTCCGGCTGGGTCGGATCGGCGATATGCGCGTACATCGCTTCGGCGGCAGCTTCGAATTTCGAAGCGTCGCGTTCGGAGTAATACAAGCGCAGGAGCTTGAGCGAAAGATCCGGGTCGCCCGGATGCTGGGCGAGCGCGTCGAGCAGTTCGGCTTCCGATTCGGTCGGCAGCTCTGCGTAATGGTGCGGTTCGTCGACGAGCACGTCGCCGTCGGTTTCACCCAGCAAAACGGGTTTCGGACGACGCATGAAGCGCATCAGCGCTAGCAGGCCTACGAGTAGCAATGCACCGCCGGCGATGGCGAGCGTCAGCGTGTTCTGGTACCACGGTTCATCGGACGCGATCGGTGTAGTGGCGGTAGCCGGTCTCGATTTCAACACTGCCGGCGTCGACGACACTGCGGCGGCGGTGCTGCTGGCAGGTGTGCTGGTCGCAGCGGTTGCGCTCGTCGGTGTGGTGCTCGATGGCATCGTGCTGGACGGAGTCGAGCTCGATGGGGACGTGGTCGAAGAAACCGTCGATCCGCTCGTGCTGCTCGGTGTGGCGGTCAACGTCGGCGCCAATGTGCTCGGCGTCGTGGTCGTTGTGGTGCCGGACGGCGTTGTGATCGCGGGTGTCGTCGTACTCGCTGTGCTCGGCGTCGAGGAATTTGTCGATGCTGAGCTTGGCGTCGTCGACGTTGTCGTGACCGACGGTGTTGCCGTGGTCGGTGCCGACGTGACTGGCACCGCCGTTGTTGGCGATGTCGTGCTGCTAGCGCTCGTTGTCGGCGCCGCCGTGGTCGATGGCGTTGTCGCACCGGTCTTCGGCTTATCCGTTTCGCTGATCTTGCCCCAGATATCCTGAGCCGTGACCTTGCTGTCACCGGGTTTGGTCGTTGAGGCCGTGGCGCTGGTTGCGGGCGTCGTCGCTGCCGCAGTGCTCGAGGGGGTTGTTGTCGTGCTCGGGGTGGTCGTTGTCGTCGGCGTCTTCGAGGCCGTGGAAGCGCCGGGTTTGGATTCCATATCCTTCAGCCGCGACTGCAGTTCGGCGATTTCCGAATTGCGCATCGTCAACAGCTTCTGGTCTTTGGTGTTGATGTCTTCAAGTTCTTTGACGCGCGACTTGAGTTCGCCGACTTCCTGCTCGCGGCTGGCCAGCGCTTCTTTCGTGCGTTGAGTATCGCCGCGCGTTGCCGCGCCGGTGCCGCTGCCCGAGGCGGACCCGGGGCGGTCGGAGGTGTTCTGGCCGCCTTTGGCCGCCGCGGGCGGAACGAGCGCGAGGCTGTCGCTCGATTTGCTGGTCGTGGATTTCGAACTCGTCGGTGCGGACGTGGACTTCGGCTGCCCCGTCGTAGCGACAAGCGTCGGCTTCGCGACGGGCACGCTGCCGCTTTTCCACGCTTCGTTCTGATCGCGCACAGCGGCGGCGGCCGCGGCGGCTTTGCCGCTGGCTTTCAGGTCGTCGTGCGATGGAATGCGCAGGATCGCGCCGCGTTTGAGCGCGTTGATGTTGTCTTTGTAGAACGCGTTGGGATTGGCCTGCAGCAGCGCCAGCATCATCGCGTTCGTGTCGGTGTTGTCGTCTTTCGTCGCGCGCGCGATTTCGGACAATGTCTCGCCCTCGGCGACTGGACCGTATTCGCCACTGGCGGCGGTACGATCCGGCGCAGGTGTCGCTTTCGGAACCGGCGCAGGTTTCGGAACAGGTGCCGGCTTCGGCGGCGGCGCTTCGGCGATGGCGCGCGGCGGCTTCACCTTCGGCGTCGGCGGCGCTTTGACGGGTTTCGGCGGCGGCAATTGCGTCGACATCGCGGGCGCGGCTTCGCGCGCGGGCGCGACGGTGGCTGTCGAGCCTCTCGACGCCGGCGCGGTCACGGGCGGATCGAGCAGGATAGTGTACTCGCGCAGCACGCGGCCTTTGGCCCAGTTGGCTTCGACGAGGAAGTCGAGGAACGGTTCACGCACCGCGTCCTTCGTGGTCACGCGGATCACCGGCTGGCGACCGTTGGTGATCACTTCGAAATCGAGGGGAATATTGATGCGCGCGCGATCCAAACCGACGCGCTGGAAATCTTCGGCCTTAGCCAGGCTGACATTGAGACCGGCCGCCTCCGCGGGGGAATCGGCAATCAGCGCGATTTCCGCGTTAAGTGGTTGATTCAAGCCCGATTTGACTTGAATTGCGCCCAGGCCCAATGCGAATGCATTGCCGGCACCGGCGAGCGCCAGCGCGATGGCAAGGGATAATTTGGTCGAACCATTCATGAGGTCGTTCCCCCGAAAGACAGTAGCCGGCTTCAAGCGTTCCCTCTAACCCAAAGCTCGAAAACCCCTTATAACACAAACGTAACTATAGATCACAAATACGATTTCACCAATACCTCGGCGACCTGAACGGCGTTCAGGGCCGCTCCCTTGCGGATATTGTCGGACACGATCCAAAGGTCGAGTCCGCGCGGGTGGGAGATGTCCTCGCGGATGCGGCCGACGAACACTGCGTCCTTCCCCGCTGCGTCGCCGACCGGCGTCGGATACCCGCCGGGCACGCGTTCGTCTTTTACGACCACGCCCGGTGCGTTTTCCAGCAGTTCGCGCGCCTCGTCGGCGCTGATCTTCGCCTTTGTTTCGATGTGCACGGCTTCGGAGTGACCGAAAAATACCGGTACCCGCACGCACGTCGGATTCACCCGGATTCCCGGGTCACCGAGGATTTTTTGCGTCTCCCACACCATTTTCATCTCTTCCTTCGTATACCCGTTGTCCTGGAAAGAATCGATGTGCGGGATCACATTAAAAGCGATCTGCTTCGAAAATTTTTCCGGCTTCACGTTCTGGAAATTCAACAGTGCCGCAGTCTGCTTGCCGAGTTCTTCCAGACCCGAACGTCCAGCGCCGGAGACTGACTGATATGTCGCCACGTTGATGCGCTCCAGGCCGACTTTGCGATGGATCGGGGCCAGCGCGACGAGCAATTGCATCGTCGAGCAGTTCGGGTTGGCGATGATGTTGCGCGTGGTGTACTCCGCGATCGCGGCGGGATTGACCTCGGCGACGACGAGCGGAATGTCGTCCTGATAGCGAAACTCCGAGGTGTTGTCGATCACCACCGCGCCGGCCTGCGCGGCGCGCGGCGCGTGTTCCTTGCTCACCGATCCGCCGGCGGAGAAGAAGGCGATGTCGACGCCGGCAAAGTCGAAATCGGCGAGGTTCTTCACCGTCACCGAACGATTGCCGAACTCTATTGTTTCGCCAGCGGAACGCGCGCTGGCAAGCGCCGTGAATTCGCCAATCGGGAATTTTCGTTCCTTCAGGATCGCCAAAAGCGCTTCGCCGACGGCACCCGTCGCGCCGACCATCGCTACGTTGTACTTTTCTTTTTTCATCGACGTCGTTTCACTGAGAGATGTCACGCCGGATATTTTTCAATGCGTCCGGGTTGAGAATGTTAGGCGGGCATCCGGCGTGTGCGCCGAAGCCCAGCGCCGCCAGCAGATTATCGCAAGCCAGTTGCGTCATCGCGCGACGCGTCGCCGTCGATGCACTCGCAATGTGCGGCGTCAGCACGACGTTGTCGAGCGTCGTAAAGTCATGATCTAAGGCCGGCTCGTTTTCGAAAACGTCGAGGCCTGCGCCGGCAATGCGATTTTCGCGCAGCGCCTGGATCAACGCCGCATCATCGACGATACCGCCGCGCGCAACGTTCACGAGAATCGCCGAACGTTTCATAAGCGCGAGCTCCGCGCCGCCGATAACGTGTTTGGTTTCCGCCGAATATGGCAGCACAAGGATGAGAAAATCCGATCGCTGTAAAAGTTCGTCGCGACTTACGTAATTCGCTTGGCATTCGTGTTCAATCGATGCATCCAGGCGCGAACGGTTGTGATAAATCACCGGCATCTTGAAGCCGATAGCGCGGCGCGCGATGGCTTGCCCAATGCGTCCCATGCCGTAGATGCCGAGCGTCCGACCGGAAATTTCGGCGCCGAGCATCAAGTGATAAGAGACGCCGCGCCATCGACCATCACGCAAATAACGCTCGGCTTCGGTGACGCGCCGCGCGACGGCGAGCATCAATGTCCACGCAAAATCGGCAACGGCTTCGTTGAGCACGTCGGGCGTGTTGGTAGCGACGATGCCGGCGGAAGTCAGCGCGGACAGGTCGAGGTTGTTGTATCCGACGCCGGTGTTGGCGACGGCACGCAATGATGTGGCTTGGGCAATCGCCGCCGCATCGAGCGGATCGGAAACGCCAAGCACGACGCCGTGTTTCCCGCGCAGCTTTTCGCCGATCTGTTTGGACGTCCAGGTCCGGTCTTCGGTTTCCGCCTCGACGTCGCAGTGCGCGCGCAGACCATCGATGATGTCGTCGAATAGTGGACGCGAAATCCAGACGCGCGGTCGATCGCTCATGGGTTTCCCGCTGGGATGCGCGGCGAAACATCGCCCACATCGCCGCATTGCGCGCGATGGCGCAACGCCTGATCCATAAGCACGAGCGCCATCATCGCTTCGGCGATCGGCGTGGCACGAATGCCGACGCACGGATCGTGACGGCCTTTCGTGCGCACATCGACCGTTTCGCCGGACTCGTTCACGCTTTTCCCCGGAATCACAATGCTCGATGCCGGTTTCAAGGCCAGCGAAACGACGACATTTTGCCCTGTCGAAATGCCGCCGAGAATTCCGCCGGCGTGATTCGACAGAAATCCTTGCGGCGCGATTTCGTCGCGGTGGTCGCTGCCTTTTTGCTCGATCACTGCGAAGCCGTCGCCGATTTCGACACCCTTCACTGCGTTGATCGACATCATCGCGGCTGCGAGTTCGCCGTCGAGCTTGCCGTAAACCGGCTCGCCCCAACCCGGCGGCACGTTTTCCGCGACGACGCTGACGCGTGCGCCGATCGAATCGCCCGACTTACGCAGCGCATCGATGTAATGCTCCAATTCCGGCACCATCGACGCGTCGGGCCAGAAAAACGGATTGGCGTCCACACTCGACCAGTCGAATTGCCCTGGCGTGAGCGGACCCAGTTGCGCAAGCCAGCCACGCACGACGACGCCGTATTTTTGCGACAGCCATTTTTTCGCGACGACGCCCGCCGCCACGCGCATCGTCGTTTCGCGCGCGGACGAACGGCCACCGCCGCGATAGTCGCGGATACCGTATTTTTGCCAGTAGGTGTAATCGGCGTGACCGGGCCGAAACACGTGTGCGATGTCCGAATAGTCTTTCGAGCGCGCATCGATGTTGCGGATCAGGAGCGCGACGGGCGCGCCGGTGGTCTTGCCTTCGAACACGCCGGAAAGGATTTCGACGTCATCGGCTTCATGCCGCTGCGAGGTGTATTTCGACATCCCCGTCGCGCGTCGGGCGAGATCACGTTTGAATTCTTCAGGCGCTATCTCGAGTCCGGGCGGACATCCATCGATGACGCAGCCGATCGCCGGTCCGTGGCTTTCGCCGAACGTCGTGACGCTAAATAATTTTCCGAAGGAATTGCTCGACACAGCTATCGTTTCGCCAACGACGCTTTAATCGACTTCGCGTGCTTGACCAACTCCGCACGCGAAACGACGAACACGCCCATTTGCCCGACATCGAACTCGATCCAGTCGAGCGGCAACCTCGGCAGCAGGGTTGTCAGCGCATGTTCGCTCTCCCCGACTTCGACAATCAGCACGCCCGGCTCGTTCAAATG
>CAZZYA010000092.1:0-12460 GCA_964658115.1 uncultured Rudaea sp.
TGCTGAACTGTTGTCCGGATTGAACCGCAAGCTCTATCAGGATCTAGAACCGGGCATGTTCGTGACGATGCTCGCGGGGCACATCGATCCCGACACCGGACTGCTAACGCTGTCCAACGCCGGTCATCCGCAACCGTTGATGCGATCGCCGGATGACGTGGTCACCGAAATCGGCGAACCCGGCGCGCTGCCCATCGGCGCGATGGGCGACACGATTTTTAACGATACGGAAGCGATGCTCGCGCCGGGAAGTTGCGTGCTTTTTTACACCGATGGTCTCGACGAAGCGCACAACGCCCAGAAGGAATTGTTCGGCCGGGATCGCATCGTCAATACGCTGATCGACGGCGGCAGCGGCGCGCAAGCCGTGCTCGATTCCCTGCTGGCGGAACTGGCTCGATTCACGTCTGGCGAACCGCAGAGCGACGATTTGACGTTGGTCACGATCAGTCGCGAACGCACGAGTTGATTAGAAAGCTCCGCCGAGCGATCTCAACGCTTGCCGCCAAAAAGCCCACGCAACTTGCCTACGACGCCACCACCCGCTGCGTCGTCGTTCGTCGTTTGCTGAGGCGCCGGCGGAGGCACCGGAACGTTTGCCGCCGGTAACGGTTTTGGCAAGATGCCGCCCGCTGCGATTGCGGGCTTCACGCCCATCAGCTCCGCTGCGAGTCTTGCGAGTTCCGCTGCTTTCGGATGCGGCGTGTCGTTGATCAATTTCAAGCTCCACAAACTCGCGATCTTTTGTGCGAGTACGACACCCACGCTGATCGCATCCGCTTTCGGCGGCGCTGGCGGTTCTGGTTTTGGCGCAGATGGCGCCGCAGGTTTGGGCGGTGCGGATTTCGCTGCTTCAATTTTCGGCGCAGATTCGATTTTGGATGTCGGCGGCGACGCTTCGACCTTTGGTGCGGACTTGGCGGCTTCCGCTTTCGGAACATCCGGCTTCGGTTTGTCCGTTTTTTTTGTTTTCGGCGCGCCGGAAAGCGCAGCGTCGCGATTCGGAAAAATCGAAAACAATTTGCTGAAACCGGCGACGTCGAACACCTGCTTCACGCTCGCGTTGAGCGAACACAAACGCAGGCTGCCTTTGCCGCCTTCGAGCTGTTTCGCCGTCGCCAGCAACACGCGTAGCCCGGCGCTGCTGACATAGCCGACGCCGCTCATGTCGATCAGGAAATTGCGCTCACCGGCGGCGAGCAAATCCTGCAGCGTGAGTTCGACATCCGCCGACGTTTCGGTATCGAGCCGCCCGGTCAGCGCGAGGATGCGCGTGCCGTCGACGTCTTCCTGCTGGATGTCGATCGCCACGAATCAACCTTCGCGGAAGATGAAGCGCGCGGCGCCGATTTGGATGACGTCCTCGTTGGCGAGCGGACGTTCTTTGATCTTTTCCGCATTGACGCGCGTGCCGTGCTTGGTGCCGAGATCAACCACCGTGAAACCCGACATGCCCACATTGATCTGCGCGTGTTTCGGCTCGACGCCGGGTCCGGCGATGCGGATATCGTTGCCCGTATCGGCGCCAATCGTCGTCGGCTTGAGCGAAAGCGTGAACGCTTGTTTTCCCGCTTCGGGGTTTTGCGGCACGAGACGCGCGGCGCGGAAAATCTGCGTCGCTCCAGCGGCCGGCATCGCGGGCGCCGCGGGTGGTGGCACGGGCGGCACGACGGGTCGTACCGCGCTGACATTCACGGCCGACATGATCTGCGTTTTGTTCGGCGTGAGATCAGGGCGCACCGCGGGCATGTCGGTGGTGCGCGCTTCCGCAATGTCATCTGCGGGCAAGGTAAATTTTCCAGTGATCGCGCTCGTTGCCGTCGGCGGAGCTGCGTCGAGATCACTCTCGGCATGAAACGCTTCGAGAAAACGCGCTTTCATTTCCAGTCCGCGAGCGCGCGCTTCGGCTTTGTCTTTCACCGACACCTCGATCGCTTTGATGCGTTTCTGGAATTCCTTGTCGTCGAATTCGCCGAGCTTGTGGCGCAGTTCGAGTTCCTGCTGATCGAGCTTCACCGCTTCGTGATCGGCTTCGAAGCGTTCGATGAGTTCGCGCAGACTCGAATATTGTTCGCGCGCGGCCTGCTTCAGCGGCGACGCTTGTTCGTCGAGCGCTTGCAAACGTTTCTGATAATCCGCACGCACACGCTCGAATACCGGCGGCGCGAAATTGGATTTCAATTCGTCCATCGACTGCAGACGTTCGTCGAGCTGATCCTGCTCGGCCTTCAGTTTTTTCAGCGACTCGATCGCCGACAGATCGATCGCGGCCAGCGCTTGCTGCCACTCGTTGGGTTGGTCTGCCATGGCTACTCCGAACGGTTCAGACGCTGACGACATCGACGTCGATCAGACCAAAGCGCAATTTGTCTCCGGGCCTGATCGGCACTTTCTGTCCCGCTTGCAGACGTTCGCCGTTGACGAACGTGCCATTGGCGACACCGGATTCCTCGCGCAAAAAGTATAAGCTGCCCTCGCGCGCGATGCGGGCGTGACGGCGGCTGAGCGTGCCGTTGCTGTTGAACGGGCCGAGATCGACTTCCGGATCGATGCCGGCGGCCGGATCGGGACGGCCGATCAGGAATTCGTCGAGCGACGCGTCGAGCGCGATGGGTTTCTCGCTGCCCGCGGCGCGCAATGCGAGCGCGCGCGTCGTGATCGCTGCGGGCGGCGGCGGCGCTGGCGCGGGTACCGGAACGGGCGCCGGTGGCACTGCCGGAGCGGGCACGGGTTCCGCCGCTTTGGGGCGTGCGGTTTCGGGTTTCGGCGCCGGCGGTTCTTTCGCTGACACGGGTGCCGCGAGCCGCACTTGTCGCGCGACGACCTGCTTGAGAATACGCAACGCGATTTCGGGATTCTGTTTGATTACATCGCCGATCGCACTACGCTCTATGCGCAGCAAACGCGTTTTCGCGCTCGCGCGTGCGCCGGCGACATGCGGTTTGCCATCGATCGCGGCTTCGCCGAAGAAATCCCCCGCGTTGAGCGTGAACGCAACCGCGCTGCCATGCACGAGTTCGATCTGGCCGGACTCGATGATGTACGACTCGTTGCCCGCGTCGCCTTCCTTGAAGACATCGGCGCCGGCGGGGACATCGAGATAGAAATCTTTGGCGTTGCTCATGATCCTGCGCGTCTCGCACGCGTCAGTGGAAGCGGACAGCGATTATGCCGACGCGTAAGCGCACGCCGCAAGGCAACAAAGCGCATTGTTTACGATTCGTAATGCTGGCGGCGCTTATAGTTTCGCGATGACTCGATTTTCCTTCATCGCGGTTTTGGCCGGGTTAATTGCACGTAGCGCAGTTGCGGCGCAGACGGTTACGCTGCCCGCATGGGTCTGCACACATCCGGACGCGATTTTCGTCAGCGAATTCGATACCGCGCAGATACTCGTTCCGCATGAACCGAGTAACGGCAGCGGGGGCGCGACCGGCACATCGACCCACATGTTGCACATTACCGGACTCGGCACTGGCACGCAGACGTATTACCTGTATGTGCCGACGGCGTACACACCGTCGCAGTCCTATCCCTTGTTGCTGGCATTGCACGGCACCGCGCCATACGCCGATCGCGGCGGCTACGCGAGCGATGTGCTGAACGCGTGGTCGGCGATTGCACCGGGCGCCCGATTCATCGTCGCCGCGCCGGTGGCCGATGAAGCGGTAACTGTCGATGGTCAACCAGGCGCGACGTGGTCGTTGCCGCCGAACAATCCGAGCGATTACGACCTCTTCGCCGCTGTGCTCGCCGATGTGGAAAGCCACTACAACATTGACCGTACGCGCATCAGCGGTTGGGGTTTTTCGTCGGGCGGCATCGTGATGCACGCGCTGGGCCTGACCATGGACAGCGCCGCCTTCAACAATGCGACGATGGCAGGTTACAGCGCCGCCGCAGGTCCGCTCGAAGGCTTGTGCTCCGGAGCCGGCTGCGACTCGCTGCTAGACGATGCGCCGCGAAAAATTCCGGTGTCGCTGGTAGTTGGAACCTCGGACAGTCCCAGTTACGGCTATGTCGTGAGCAACTACAACCGCTTCGTCAACGATGGCTGGACCGCGAACAGCAACGTTTTCCTGAATACCTTCAGCGGCGGCCACGACTACTCCGCCACCGATATGCAGCTCGCGTGGCAGCATCTGTGCCCCAACGCCGTGACGCCCTAGCGCCCGCTTCCACGCCTTAGCTTTGGTTGCAGCAATCTCGGGCCGACCGCTATAATGATGGGCCTTGTTTCCCAGTCCGATCCGGTGTGTTTTCGATGCCGGGACCGAGTCTGGATTTGCTGTTCCTATGCAAAATTCGATCGCTGCCGGACGGCGGCTCGCCTTACGTGTCGTCGGCGCGCAATTGATCGCCACGGTCGTAGTCGCAGCGGGTTTTTTGCTTAAGGGATGGCAGTCAGGTCTCGGCGTGCTGTGCGGCGGCTTGACCGTCGTGATGGGAACCGGAATTTTGGCGCTGCGCGTTTTCGCAGCGGCGCCGGCGACGGCGGGAGTAGTGCTGGCACGGTTCATCGTCGGCAATCTGCTCAAGTGGGGTGTCATCGCGCTAGGACTGTATGTCGCGATGGTGACGTTAGCCCTGCCTGCGTTCGCCGTGATGGCGGGCCTCGTCGCCGCGCTACTGCCGCAACTGCTCGGTCTGCACGACGCGTGGTCGCGCTAACGTATTCAACTTTGTAACCGGAATTCGACAGAACATGGCGACTGAAGCCGAACCCGCCGCGCACGACGCTGGTAGTTACATCGTCCATCACCTCACCTTCCTTCAGCTCGATCTGAAGACCTGGAAGATCGTCGAGGGCCAGGCCGGTTTCTGGGTGCTGAATCTGGATTCGGTATTCTTCTCGCTGTTGCTGGCCTTGGTGTACGTGATTATTTTCCGGTCTGCTGCGCGCAAGGCGCACTCGGGCGTGCCGAGCAAGTTCCTCAACTTGGTCGAGATGTGCATCGACTTCGTCGACAGCCAGGTCAAGGACGCGTTCCACCACACCTCGAAGTTCGTCGCGCCGATGGCGCTGACGGTGGGTCTGTGGATTTTCCTGATGAACTTCATGGATATGCTGCCGATCGATCTGCTGCCGACACTTGGCGGCTATGTCGGTTTGGAACACCTGCGCGTGGTGCCATCGGCCGATCCGAACATTGCGCTGGCGATGTCGATTACGGTGTTCCTCACCGCGTTCGTATACAGCTTCGTCAACAAAGGTTTCAAAGGCGTCAGCGCGGAATTCCTGTTCCATCCGTTCGGCAAATGGCTGCTGCCAGTCAACTTCCTGCTCAAGTGCGTGGAAGAACTGGCCAAGCCGATCAGCCAGGGCCTGCGACTGTTCGGAAACATGTACGCCGGCGAGATCATCTTCATCCTTCTGGCGTGCTTCACGCTGAGCTATACGCCGACCAGCGTCGGCAGCAATCTCGGACTCATCGCGCAAATCCTGTTCGCGACCGGCTGGACGATCTTCCACATCCTGATCATCTCGTTGCAGGCTTACATTTTCATGGTGCTGACCGTCGTCTACATGGCGATGTCGGCTGACGAAGCACACTAATTTTTTCCCCGATTTTCCAACGATTTCATTCACAGCAAAGTTAGACGGAGATAAACATGGATTTGACCGCACTCGCTTCAGTTGAAGGCATGACCGCTATCGCGGCCGGCCTGATTCTCGGCCTCGCCGGCATCGGCGCTGCCATCGGTATGGGCCTGATGGGTGGCAAGTTTCTCGAAGGCGCTTCGCGCCAGCCGGAACTGGTTCCGATGCTGCAAGGGAAGATGTTCCTGCTGGTCGGCCTGATCGACGCGATTCCGATCATCGGCGTCGGTATCGCGCTGTACTTGACGTTCGTCGATCCGTTCGCGGCGAAGGTCGCTGCGGCACACGTCGCGGGTCACTAAACGTCACACCGAGTTTGGCTACGAGGGTTAACCCGTGAGCATCAACGTAACACTCATCGCCCAGATCATCGTCTTCGGGATCCTGGTCTGGTTCACGATGAAATTCATCTGGCCGCCGATCACCAAGGCGATGGAAGAGCGTTCCACGCGCATCGCCGACGGCCTGTCCGCCGCCGACCGCGCGAAAGCGGAGTTGAAGGAAGCCGACGCGCGCGTCGCCGAGGAAATCAAGAAGGCGCGTGCGCAGGCCGCCGAGATCATCGACAAGGCGCAGCAGCAAGGCAACCAGATCATCGACAAGGCGAAAGCCGACGCGGTGCTGGAAGGCGCGCGGCAGAAAGCCACTGCGCAAGCCGAGATCGAAGGCATGGTCGGCAAGGCGCGCGAGCAATTGCGTGGCCAGGTCGCCGCGCTGGCGATGCAAGGTGCCGAGAAGATCATCCAGCGCGAGATCAACGCCGATACGCACAAAGCGTTGCTCGATCAACTCGTCGCCGAGATCTGACGATGAGCGAAGCGCTGACTCTGGCTCGTCCCTACGCCCGCGCCGCATTCGAAGCCGCGCAGAACGGCAAAGCATTGGATGCGTGGTCGACCAAGCTCGCGTTCGCCGCGCAGATGTTCGGCGACGAACGCGTGCGCTCGGCCGTGGCCGATCCGCGCATCGGTGCGAGCGATCTGGAATCGCTGTTGCTGCCGGACGGTGAAACGGCAGATTCGGATTTCGGTCGTTTTGTCGCGCTCCTCATCGCCAATCAACGCGCGGATCTGCTCGTCGAAATCTCGAGCCTCTTCGAAGAGTTGAAACGCGACGCGCAGCGCATATTGAAAGTAACGGTGCGCACGGCGAGTGCGTTGCCGAGCGGTGAGGAACAATCGATCCGCGCGGCGCTGAAGAAACGATTCAATCGCGACATCGAGATGGATCAGCAAATCGATCCGAGTCTCATCGGCGGCGCCATCATCGATGCCGGCGATGTCGTGATCGATGGTTCGGTGCGCGGTCGCCTTGCGCGTCTCGAATCGGCACTGACGCACTGAGAACATCCGGGCCGTTCGCGAACACGGGCGGCCCGTTCCACAACGTGAGGTTTTAGGAATGCCGGTCGCGCGCCGTTATTTCTAACCCCTTACATCCAAATCATCTGAAGCGCTTTTCACGCGCGAAGAAGGAATCAGCAATGGCAACGACTCTCAATCCGTCAGAAATCAGCGAACTGATCAAAACCCGCATCGAGAAGGTCAAGCTCGCGGCCGAAGCGCGCAACGAAGGCACGATCGTGTCGGTGTCCGACGGTATCGTTCGTATCCACGGTTTGGCCGATGCGATGGCCGGCGAAATGATCGAGCTGCCGGGCAACACGGTTGCGCTGGCGCTGAACCTCGAACGCGATTCCGTCGGCGCGGTGGTTCTCGGCGATTACGAACATCTGCGTGAAGGCGACACCGTCAAAACCACCGGCCGCATTCTCGAAGTGCCGGTCGGCCGTCAGCTGCTCGGCCGCGTCGTCGACGCGTTGGGTCAGCCGATCGATGGCAAAGGTGCGATCTCGACCACGACCACCTCGCCGATCGAAAAAGTCGCGCCGGGCGTGATCTGGCGCAAGTCGGTCTCGCAGCCGGTTCAGACCGGTTACAAATCCATCGACTCGATGATCCCGATTGGCCGCGGCCAGCGCGAACTGATCATCGGCGATCGCCAGACCGGCAAGACCGCAGTCGCCATCGATACGATCATCAACCAGAAAAGTTCGGGCGTGAAATGCGTGTACGTCGCCATCGGCCAGAAACAGTCGTCGATCGCGAACGTGGTGCGCAAGCTCGAAGAAAACGGCGCGATGGATCACACAATCATCGTCGCCGCGTCGGCCTCGGAATCGGCGGCGATGCAGTACATCGCACCCTATTCCGGCTGCGCAATGGGCGAATATTTCCGCGACATCGGCGAAGACGCGCTGATCATTTATGACGATCTCACCAAGCAGGCGTGGGCGTATCGCCAGATCTCGCTGCTGCTGAAGCGTCCGCCGGGCCGCGAAGCGTATCCGGGCGACGTGTTCTATCTTCACTCGCGTTTGCTCGAGCGCGCCGCGCGCGTGAACGAAGAATACGTCGAGCGTGAAACCAAAGGCGCCGTCAAAGGCAAAACCGGTTCGTTGACCGCATTGCCGATCATCGAAACGCAAGCCGGCGACGTGTCCGCCTTCGTTCCGACCAACGTGATTTCAATCACCGACGGCCAGATCTTTTTGGAAACCGACCTGTTCAACGCCGGCATCCGACCGGCCGTGAACGCCGGTATCTCGGTGTCGCGCGTGGGTGGTGCGGCGCAGACCAAGATCATCAAGAAACTGGCAGGTGGCGTGAAGCTCGCGCTCGCGCAGTATCGTGAACTCGCGGCGTTCGCGCAGTTCGCGTCCGACCTCGACGCGGCCACGCGTGCACAGCTCGAACGCGGCCAGCGCGTGACCGAGCTCATGAAGCAGAAGCAGTACGCGCCGCTCTCCGTCGCGCAGCTCGCGGTTACGCTGTACGCCGCCGAGAAGGGATATCTGGATGATCTTCCGATCGCGCAGATCCTGCCGTTCGAAAAGGCGCTGCATGCGCATTTCGCGAACAACTATGCCGATTGGGTAAAAGCCGCGAACGACAAGTCCGACTGGAACAACGACATCGAAGCCACGTTGAAGAAAGGTATCGAAGAGTTCAAGAAAACCGGGAGTTGGTGAGAACGTCGACATGCGGAGTCGTGCAAATCCAACCGTTGTGCGCTCGAAAGAGTATCGGACTGCAGAATGCGGTTCGGTTACCCAGCGACGTTGCGGAAATTTCAGATGCTGATCAACGGCGGTTGCCATTGCGGCAACATCACTTTCACGCTTGATTGGATTTCTGATTCACAGCAGATCGAAGTGCGGCGTTGCACGTGCGCATTCTGCGGCAAGCATGGTCATGTGTGGTCCGCCAATCCGCTCGCGCATTTGAAATTGAACGTTTCCGATTCTGCGGCGTTGTCAAAATATGTTTTTGCAACTGAAACGGCGGAATTTCATGTTTGTGCGCGTTGTGGCGTCGTGCCGGTCGCGACAAGCGAAATCGATGGCAATATTTATGCGGTTGTGAACGCAAATACGTTCGACGATATCGATCCAGAGATGCTGCATCAGCGCCCGGTAACGTTCGATGGCGAGCAAACCGATGCACGTTTAGCGCGGCGCAAGAAGAATTGGATTCGTGACGTCGTTATCGCTGTTACCTGAGTTGTATTACATCTAACGAGTAGAACATGGCAGGCGCAAGAGAGATCAGGACCAAAATCAAAAGTGTGGGCAACACCCGCAAGGTGACGCGCGCGCTCGAGATGGTTTCGGCATCGAAAATCCGCAAGGCGCAGGAACTGATGCGCGCGTCGCGTCCGTATGCGCGCGCGATGAAACAAGTGATCGGCCACGTCGCGAAAGCGAATTCGGAATTCCGTCATCCCTTTCTCGAAACGCGCGAGTCGATCAAGCGTGTTGGCTATGTGGTCGTGTCGACCGATCGCGGTCTGTGCGGCGGTTTGAATTCGAACCTGTTCCGCAAACTGCTCGGCGAAATCCGCGAGTGGCAGTCGAAAGGCGTGGAAGTCGACATCGTCGCGATCGGCACGAAAGCGAACACGTTCTTTCGCCGCCTCAAAGTGAATCTGGTCGGTAGCGTGTCGCACCTTGGTGAACGTCCGCAGATCGAGAAACTGGTTGGGGTGATCAAGGTCGTGCTCGATGCGTACAACGAACGCCGCATCGATCGCCTCACGCTCGTGTACAACGATTTCGTAAACACGATGACGCAGAAACCGACCATCGAACAGCTTCTGCCGCTGCCGGCGAGCGACACGCTCGTCACCGCGCACGAATGGGATTATCTGTACGAGCCGGACGCGGAGTCGGTGCTCGAGCACGTACTGACGCGCTATATCGAATCGTTGGTCTATCAGGCCGCGCTGGAAAATCTCGCGAGCGAACACGCCGCGCGCATGGTGGCGATGAAGTCCGCTTCCGACAACGCGACGAAAGCCATCGGCACGCTGACGTTGATTTACAACAAGGCGCGCCAAGCGGCAATCACGCAAGAGATATCGGAAATCGTCAGCGGCGCGGCGGCGGTCTGATGAAGAATGTCGGCGCGCATCGCGTGGCTTCGCAGGTTGGCGCGTTTGCGCTGATCGCGTCGGCTGCCGTCTGCGCCGCTCCGACGATCGGCGGCAAAACGATCACCGATGCGCAGCTTCAGCACGACGTCGTCGCGCACCCGGGATTCGCCGTGGTGATGGAACGCAACGGTGGCTGCAAACAGATCGACGGCATTACGTCGACCGTGCTGCAGCCGCCGGCCGACCTCACCGCGAACAAGGACGGCAAGTTGCTGCATGGCGAGTGGCAGGAAATGTGGACCGTGTCCGCGTGCGGAAAACAGGTGCCGGTGCATCTGTATTTCAAATCCGACGGACAGGGTGGAACCGATTTCGGAATCGGCGCGAACTAACGTTCGCCGATTCGACAGCAGTCAAATTCAGCTTGGAGTGATGACATGGGTCAGGGCAAAGTAGTCCAAATCATCGGCGCGGTCGTCGACGTCGAATTCGCGCGTGAAGAAGTGCCGAAGGTATACGACGCGTTGAAAGTCGAAGGCACGGCGCAGCCGATCACGCTCGAAGTGCAGCAGCAGCTCGGCGACGGCGTCGTGCGCTGCATCGCGCTCGGTTCGACCGACGGCCTGAAGCGCAATCTCGTCGTGAGCAATACCGGCGAAGGCATCAAAGTGCCGGTCGGCACCGAAACGCTTGGCCGCATCATGGACGTGCTCGGCACGCCGATCGACGAGAAAGGACCGATCGGCGAGAAAGAACGCTGGGTCATTCACCGTTCGGCGCCAAGCTACGACGATCAGGCAAGTTCGAACGAACTGCTTGAAACCGGCATCAAGGTCATCGATCTGGTGTGTCCGTTCGCCAAAGGCGGCAAGGTCGGCCTGTTCGGCGGCGCGGGCGTTGGCAAGACGGTGAACATGCTCGAACTCATCAACAACATCGCCACGCAGCACGCGGGTTTGTCCGTGTTCGCCGGCGTCGGTGAGCGCACGCGCGAAGGCAACGACTTCTATCACGAGATGATCGAAGCCGGCGTCGTCAATCTCGAGAACATGAAAGAGTCGAAAGTAGCGATGGTGTACGGGCAGATGAACGAGCCGCCCGGCAACCGTCTGCGCGTGGCGCTGACCGGTCTGACCATGGCTGAATATTTCCGCGACGAAAAAGATGCGTCGGGCAAGGGCCGCGATGTGCTGTTTTTCGTTGACAACATCTACCGCTACACGCTGGCCGGTACGGAAGTGTCCGCGCTGCTCGGCCGTATGCCGTCAGCGGTGGGATATCAGCCGACGCTCGCCGAAGAAATGGGCGTGCTGCAGGAACGCATCACCTCGACCAAGACCGGTTCGATCACCTCGATCCAGGCTGTATACGTGCCGGCGGACGATTACACCGATCCGTCGCCGGCGACGACATTCGCGCATCTGGATTCGACCGTCGCACTGTCGCGTGACATCGCGTCGCTCGGCATCTATCCGGCCGTCGATCCGCTCGCGTCGACCAGCCGCCAGCTCGATCCGAACGTGATCGGTCAGGAACACTACGATGTCGCCCGCCGCGTGCAGGGCACGTTGCAGCGCTACAAGGAATTGAAAGACATCATCGCGATTCTCGGCATGGACGAGTTGAGCGAAGAAGACAAGGCGACCGTGTCGCGCGCACGCAAGGTCGAGCGCTTCTTCTCGCAGCCGTTCCACGTGGCCGAAGTGTTCACCGGTTCGCCGGGCAAGTACGTATCGCTGAAAGAAACCATCCGCGGCTTCAAGATGATCATCGACGGCGAATGCGACCACCTGCCGGAACAAGCGTTCTACATGGTCGGCGGTATCGATGAAGCGTTCGAGAAAGCCAAGGGCATGGAAAAGAAAGCCGCCTGATCGAAATTAGGATCTAAATCATGGCAACCATCAAATGCGACATCGTCAGCGCCGAAGCCGAAATTTTTCACGGTCAGGCCACGATGGTCATCGCTTCCGGCGAAATGGGTGAACTCGGCATCGCGCCGCGTCACGCACCGTTGATCACGCGATTGAAACCGGGTCAGGTGCGCGTGATTCCGGAAAGCGGTGAAGAACAATTCTTCTACGTCTCCGGCGGCATTCTCGAAGTGCAGCCGAGCGTGGTGACCATCCTCGCCGATACCGCGATGCGTGCGAAAGACATCGACGAAAATTCGGCGCGCCGCGCGAAGGAAGAAGCCGAGCGCATTCTTGCGAATCGCGGCGAGGCCGTGGAAGTCGCCGAGGCGCAAATGCAACTCGCGATGGCGACGGCTCAACTCGAAGCGATCGAGCGGTTGCGTCGCACGCTTAAGCACTGAAATTCCCGAACGCCGAACAGGAAAACGCCGGCTTTCGCCGGCGTTTTTATTTGCGAGTGTTGAGGCGACACTCGCGGGGCAATCAAACTTTTCGTCTGCGCCGAACG
>CAZZYA010000093.1:0-12460 GCA_964658115.1 uncultured Rudaea sp.
TTACGAAGCAAGCTGCAAGCGACGTCGCGCAAGACGAAAAGTATCGATGTCGAAGCAGTGATTGCCGATGCGCTGGCTTCTGCGGGCATCGCGCAGACGTTGGCCCGTCACAAAGATGCCGGAACTACAGCGGGCGCGAACCGATTCAGGAATTACGCAGACCCAGTGCCGCATGCCGAACCGGCAGCGGAGCGGGCCGAACCCGGGGTCTTTGTCTGGTGCAGATACGAGGATGGCCACGACACGCTCAAGTACAAGTTGTATATACCGTCGTGTTACGCGACGTCGAGCGAACTTCTGCCACTCATCGTGATGTTGCACGGTTGCACGCAGGACCCCGATGATTTTGCCGTCGGCACGCGAATGAATGAATTGGCCGAACAACACGCGTTCGTCGTCGCTTACCCGCAGCAGACTGCCGACGCCAACAGTTCAAAATGCTGGAACTGGTTTCGACCTCAGGATCAAATCCGTGACGGTGGCGAACCAAAGCGTATCGCGGGGATGACGCGCGCGTTAATCTCGGCGTATCGAATCGATGCGAAACGGGTTTTCGTCGCAGGCATGTCGGCCGGTGGTGCGATGGCGATCATCATGGGCCGCACCTATCCCGACGTATACGCCGCCGTGGCCGTACATTCGGGGTTGCCGTATCAATCCGCGAACAATGTGTTTTCCGCGCTTACGGTGATGAAAAAATCCAGCGCCGGACAACGCGACCGGCACACTTTGAAAGAGAACACGCCTGTCATCGTTTTCCACGGCGACCGCGACGGGACTGTCGAACACGGTAACGGCGTCGAGATCGTCAATCAGGCCGTCGCGAATTGGCCAGGCGACCTTTCGATGGCGCACTGTCCATCGGAAACAACGCAAGGACGTAAATACACGCGAGACGTTTATCGCGACGCCGCCGGAAGCGACGTGGTCGAATCGTGGACTATCCACGGCGCGGGCCATCTATGGTCGGGCGGCGATGCGCGTGGATCACACACGGATGCTCTTGGACCCAACGCGTCGGAACAATTCGTGCGCTTCTTCAACGCGCACGCCAACTGACCCAGGATTATTTCGCGTGCCGGTCGGCTGTAGATGCATCACACGCGCGATGCAGTTTCCGCGCGGAACGGAGCTTTTTCCTTAGCTCCGTTCCGCAACGAGTCAACGCATGAACAGTGCGATGAGAATGACGATCGGAATCGGCACGCCGAGCAGCAACAGAAGTATCGATCGCATATCAGTTCCTTTGTAGCGAATGGGAAATCATCAAACCATCAGGTCACGACGGCGCCCGCCGTAGATCGCAGCGAAACTTGCGAAGAACGCACCGAGCATCAGACCGACAAACATCCAGAGCGAGGCGTACGCGGCAGCTTTTCGAGCAGCGTCGGCGGCTTCTTTCGCTTTCGCCTCAGCTTGATCGATCGACGATTTCGTTTGAGCGAACGCGTCACCCACGCGCTTGTCAGCATCGGCCGGCGAAATTCCAGTTTCCTGTGCGACGACGCCGGCGAGATATTGCCGATCAGCATCGGCGAGTGAGCCGGTGACGATATCGTGCGTAAAGATTTTAGCCGCTTCGGTTTTTGTTGCGGCCGATGCAGGCGTCGCCGCGTGCGTGGCATCGGTCGTACGGAACATCGAGTCCACGAAATAATTCAGACCATCGGCGCGCGCCTCTGGCGCGTGATCTGCAGCAGCTATCGCGCCTTTGGCGGTTTGTCCGGCCACACTGGCGGTCGCTTGTGTTCCCACGCTTAAAAGACCGGTGAGCGCCGAACCGAGGAGCGCTGCCGTTGCGAGCGACGCCACAGCCCATGCCATAAAGCCATGCGCCGTGTCGCGAAAATACGCTTCATCACCGTGAAGTCCGATCCATTTCGTGCGCAGGCGTCCAGCGAGATATCCGCCGACACCCGACGCGGCCAGCTGCGTGAAGGCGATCCATACGATTGCCGAAATTCCCACCGTTTGTCCGCTGAAGCCGTTTCCCGACCAGGGCGAAACGGACGAAAGCCCAAGTCCGAATCCGAGGATAACGAGCACCAGTGAGAGCGCTGCGGCGGCGGTTGCGCCAACAAAAATCGCCGCCCATGAAACTGCGCTACCGGAGTATGGTTCGGCGACGCGGTGAGTAACGGGAGTATTCAAATTCGATGCGGCTGCGATAGCCATGTACAAGTCCTTTGCGGCTGAAAGCACGTCATGCGCTTAGTGCGCGCAGATTGGCCGTCATTAACGCGCAAGTCAATGGGGGGATCGTGGTCGATTGCGGCTCGGTTCGATGACGATGGGGAATCACACTGGCATAGTCCGTTCGACAGCTGCTCCAGCACACGGTATTCAAATCGTTCAGCCGTGGTTCCGTCGATACGCCGCGCGACGTGCGCGGCTTCGCCGTGAAGTTCTACACCAAGGAGGTAACTGGGATCTGGTCGGAAACAATATTCCGGTGTTCTTCATTCGACCGTGTGGAACGGGGCAGTGAAAATCGCCGGCGCCGACCCGGATTTTCATTGCCGTGAATTGTTCGAGGCCGTTACCTCCGGCAATCCACCGGAGTGGGAATTTGCCGTGCAGCTTTTCACGCAAGAAGAGGCAGACAAGTTTCCCTTTGATCACCTCGATCCAACGAAACTGATTCCCGAAGAATTGGTACCGCTATAAGTCGTCGGTCGAATGGTGCTGGACCGTTGGCCGGATGACTTTTTCGCGGAAACCGAACAGGTTGCTTTTTGTCCATCGCACATCGTGCCAGGTATCGATTTCGGCAACGATCCGCTGTTGCAAGGACGATTGTTCTCATACCTCGACACGCAGCTCAGCCGGTTGGGCACGCCCAATTTCCATCGGCTTCCCGTCAATGCTCCCAAATGTCCGTTCGCGAACAATCAGCGCGACGGTAAAATGCAGCATTTGGTTCCGAAAGGTCGCGTGGCGTACGAACCCAGTTCGTTGAAGCCTGCGCGTCGCGAAGATGCGAAAAGCGGCAAAGCGCGTTATTGGGATCGCGAGGCAAAAGTGCGCAGCGTCAATTAACCGAAAGTCGCCGGCGGACCATTCTTCAATCTCGCGCGCGAGTATGTTACGGTTGTTTCGTTGCGGAACGATGCTTTCGCTCCACGAGGGGAATCCGATGACATTTTCGCAGAAACTTTTGTGCCTTTGCGCGCTGAGTATTTTCGGTTTGCATGCCCACGCCGATACGCTTGTGTTGTGCGACTCGATGACCTCGGAGCTCAAAGGAGAGAGCGTGGCGGCCGGCGCGGTCGGTTGCATCGATGTGGCGTCTTTCAGTTGGGGTGCCAGTGTTCCGATCTCGCAATCCAGCGGCGTGATTCAGGCGGGTAAACCCAGTTTGGCGGACTTTTCCCTGCAGAAATATGTTGACTCGTCCTCTACCAGTCTTTTTGCGTTACTCGTCAGCGGTGCCACGCTGAAAGGCACGTTACAGTTGCGCGAATACGGTACTTGCTCGAACGCGTGCCCGACTCCCACGCCATATTTCACTGTAGACCTGACGAGGGTGAAAATCGCCTCGCAATCGTTGGGCGGATCGGGGGACAGACCGTCGGAAAGCATCAGTTTTGCTTATGATGGAATCAAACTTTGCTATCGACCGCAGGATCCGCAGACGGGGATGCTGCAGACCCAAACATGTGAGACCTACACCATCTCGACGGGCATGAGCAGCAACTAGGCCTCACCCATGCGCACCCTTGGCAGTGCCGCAACACTCCGAACGGTGATGTTCGGGTTTGGACTACTGAGCGTGTTCCTGCGTCCTGCCGATGCAGTGGCTGGTGCGGTTGCTGATTCCAATCAGCAAACCGTAGTAGTTGTCCTCGGACGCAGTCTGCTCGAACACCGTTTGCCTGACGTCCTGCAAATCGAGCACGGACGTTTCGTGTCGGCGCTCGATGTCCAGCGTGCATGCGCAACGCCGAACCTGAAGGCGGATAGCACGTTGCTGTTTTTCCCGAATTCCAAGACGTGCGAACGAGTGACAGACCAGACCCTCGTTTCCTTGCGCTTGAGATTGCAAAAATTGACGGGACGCTGGCTTGCGGTCGATCCGCTCGATCGCGCGCAAACTGAAGCGTTCGTATCGATCGAACCCATGCGACATTCGCCGAATCAGCTCGCGGGCATGTGCGGATGTTCCGCCGATAAACCGCCCGATGGCATCTCGACGTGCTCCGACCAAACCCGCACGGCCGGTGATTCGATCGGTCCGGTGGAATTTCTCGCAACCGATTCGGACAGCCCCACACTGACCGGCGCCTTCAGTTTTCAACGCGATTCCGATCCGGCCGAGGTCGGCTTGCCGCCTGAGATAATGTCGTCATGCACGTCCGGCACGGGCACCCTTCAGTGCACGCTTACCGGAACCGCTCCCGCACCTGCCGGCATTCTGCAACTTACTTTCGACGTAAGCGACGGCACGTTCACGCTGCCCCTTGAGACTCGACTCGAAGTTCTCGCGGTCGGCGATCGCGTGTTTGCGGACAATTTCGAAATGGACGGTTGTCCGTAACTACGCGATTTGAGCGGTGCGTCGGTTTCGAAAAAATCAACGTGAGCGACGTCTCAGCGTGAGCGCGGACCGCGACTTCTTTCCACGTTGCCGAATCATCGGGCAGGTCGTGGTGAAGAATCGTTATCGACTCATCTTTCCTGCATACGGCGACACACCTCAGATCAGGAATCTCTGTCTTGGCAGATTTCAATTTGCGTAACTTTACCAATCTTTTTTTCGAACTATAAAAATATACATTTCACGCTCTAGCGAAACGCGGGCTTGAAGCGCCTCGCGACCACTGCGGATAGTTGACGATGAGCATGTGTCGGTGGCATGCGCCGTGCAATCGACCCACGTCGCATCGAGATGTCGCAATGACCGCCCACGCTTTCACGCAACCTGCCGCTATCAGCCTGGTTGACTCGTTCAACCGCTTTTGCGCGCGCGCGCAAGCGCTGCCGCATCCCGGATCGGGAAAAACCCTCGAGCGTTGGCGCACATTCGCAAACATCGCGTCCGAAGATTTGAGCCTGGTGAAGCTTGCAGAAGCGCACGCTGATGCTTTGTCGATCCTTGCAGAATGCGGTGCTCCGGAACCTTCAGGCGCAACGCGATGGGGCGTGTGGGCAGCCAATCCGCCAAACTCGAAACTCGTCGCGCGTCGTATGGGCGACACTCTGCGACTAAGCGGTACCAAACAATGGTGCTCCGGCGCGCGCCTGGTCACGCACGCGCTTGTTACATGTTTCGATGGAGAAATGCCGCTGCTGGCGCGCGTAGAACTGGATCAACGGCAAGTCAGCCCGTTGCCGAGCGCGTGGGCTAACGCCGGGATGAGTAACGCGCAAACAACGGCAGTTCGATTCGAGAATGCAGAGGCGAAACGGGTAGGCGACGCGGGATCGTACGTGAGTCGCCCTGGATTCTGGCAGGGAGCCATCGGCATTGCCGCGTGCTGGCATGGCGGAGCTGTCGCGATTGCGCAGCGCCTTCAAGTGGCGTGCTCGAAACGGGATGATGCACACGCATTCACGCATTTCGGTCATATCCACGCAGCGCTTTCCGCCTCTGCCTCCGCGTTGCGCGATGCAGCCGAATGGATCGACCTGCATCCGCGCGACGACGCTCAATCCGTTGCACTGAGCACGCGTGCTTCTGTCGAGCGATCGGTGAGTGAAACGATCGATCGCGTCGGCCGCGCTTTGGGCGCCGCGCCGTTATGCGCGGACAGCGAGCACGCGCAACGCGTGAGCGATCTGACGGTGTTCATACGCCAAAGTCACGCGGAGCACGACCTGGAAGCATTGGGACGACTTACTCGAGACACGCCGTCGGCATGGCAACTGTAGCGCGCGATTTGATTCGACGCGTTGGGCGCGCCGAGTCCGATTGGCAGCGCGCGCACGCGTTGGATCAGGTGCCGCGCACAAGCGCGCGCGATCTGTTGAGCGACGCGCGACGGCTCGTCGTCGTGTCACCGCATCCCGACGACGAAGTTCTCGGCGCCGGCGGGCTTATCGTCGAGGCGACGCGTCTGGGATTGAACACTCACTTGTTCGGCGTGACGGATGGCGAGAACAGCCATCGCGGATCAAGATCGATAACGCGCGCGCATCTTCGATTCAAACGCGTGCGTGAATCCGAAAATGCCTTCGCACTTCTCGGCGGCGCGGTTTCGCAAATTTCGCGTCTGCGATTTCCGGATGGTCACGTCGCCGACGCGAAGGCCGATCTGGTCCAGCAGCTTGCGCGTCGATTGCGCCCGACCGACGTGGTCGCCACCACGTGGCTCCACGACGGCCACCCGGATCATAACGCGTGCGGTTCAGCGGTTTTCGCGGCCGCACGACAACTGAGAATTCCCACTCTTTTTTTTCCCGTGTGGATGTGGAACTGGGCATCGCCTGCCCAGCGCGTGATTCCTTGGCATCAAATGATTCGCTTGCCGCTGAGCGCGAGCACGCGAATGAAAAAACGCGCGGCGCTGGGCTGTTTCGAGAGTCAACGCAGCGTGGATCCCGATGTCGCCGACACACCCATCCTCTCGCAAGCGACGTTGCAATATTTCATGCGTGATTTCGAGGTGTTTTTCGTATGCGCCTGAGCGAAGAACATTACGATCGTTCGCGATACGAGCAAGACAAGCGCGCGGCGACGATCGAATTGCTCGAGCGTCGGCGCTACGAACGCGCCTTTGAACCGGGCTGCGGTTTCGGGCATCTGTCCAGAAGCCTGACGTCCCGATGCGGCGAACTGGTAGTTTGGGAATGCGATAGCGAAACGCATCGGCGAGCATCCGATGTTTTGGCGGACCATCCCAACATTCGAGTCGAGTGCGCCAGCGTTCCGGCCCAATGGCCAGCCGGTTCATTTGATCTCATCGTGCTTTGCGAGTTTCTGTATTACCTCGATCCGAACGCATTACACGAAGTAGCGCAGCGCGCAGTGGCGTCACTGAGCGAACGTGGAGAAGTGCTCGCTTGCCACTGGCGACATCCGATTCCAGAAAGCGATCTCGTCGGCGATGACGTCCACCGATTGATTGATCAGCGCAGTGGCTTGACGAGGGTGCGCGACCATCGTAACGACGACTATGTGCTGACGCTCTGGCGCCGCGAGGCGACGACGTGATCGGCGTCATCGTTCCCGCGCACAATGAACAGTCGCTCATCGGCGAATGTCTGCGCGCCATCAATGTGGCGCGCTGCGATCCTGTGCTGAATGGCGAGCGTGTACTCGTCGTCGTATGTGCGGACGCGTGCGATGACGCAACCGAAGTTCTGGCACGCCGCCAAGGCGCCACGGTGATCACGACGGGCGCGCGCAATGTCGGCCTCGCACGCGCACGCGCGTCCGAGTTGGTTCTTGCGCAGGGAGCACGCTGGATTGGGTCGACGGATGCCGATAGTCGCGTACCTTGCAACTGGTTGAGCGCACAGTTGGCACATCGCGCTGACGCCGTGTGCGGCACCGTGCGCGTCGGAGATTGGGGCGCGCTCGGGCGGCGCGTGATCGAACGTTTTTGCAGTGGCTATCGCAACAGCGATGGGCATCGTCATATCCACGGCGCGAATATTGGAATCTCGCGCGATGCTTATGTGGCCGTTGGTGGATTCCAACCAGCGGTGGCCCATGAAGATGTTGGTTTGGTCGATCGCCTGCGCGAAGGCGGTCATCGCATCGCGTGGTCGTCGTCACCGTGCGTGGTCACCAGTGCGCGCCTCGACGCGCGCGCCCCGCAAGGTTTTGGTGCGACGCTGCTGCGCACCGCGCACGAAGTTGCGCGCTGCGCTACTTAATTGGGTATTTGCAAGATCGAAATAAATCGCACAGATCTTGAACCTGTGCGCCTTGGGTTGATCACTTGAACGCAGCTTTCCGGTCGGCGGACGCCGCGTCTTCAGCATCTTTTGCTTTCTTGACCACCGCACCCATGCCGAAGAACTCGTGCGTGACGCCGGTGTAGTCGTGCTCCTTCACCGTAACGCCGTCGGCCTTCAGACGTTGTGCATAGGCTTGGCCTTCCGATCGCAAGGGATCGATTTCCGCGGTGATGACCGTCGTCGGCGGCAATCCCTTGAGGCTCTTCGCTTTCATCGGGAGCGCATACGGATTTTTAGGATCGCCGCCGTAGTATTTGAAGAACCAAGCCATCATCGCTTTGTTGAGCGGTTTGGCGTTGGCGTTTTCCGTATACGACGGTGTGCTCATGTCGTTTATGGACCACGGGATAGACGAGTACCTCATACACAGGCAACGTTCCGCCTTTGTCGCGCCGAACCCTAGGCGCTGCGCGTCTTTTTCTTTTTCCGGATGTGTTGAGAAAACCGTGACGCTGGCTCCTAATGCCGTCGCAATTTTCGCGGCCATGTGGCCCAGTCCGCCAAAGCCGGCGATCCCAACGCGATCGCCTCGCTTCACGCCCCAATGTTTCATGGGGTCCGTCGTCACGCCCGCGCACAGAATCGGAGCCGCCGCTTCGGCTTCAAACGTTTCGGGATTTTAAGAACGAAATCTTCAGGCACTACGATGCAATCGGAATAGCCACCAAAGGTATCGCCGCCTTATGGATTGCCGCGTCCGCCAGAGGCACCAAAAACTTGGCCGGTGACGTAGCTCGCTTCCGTCGATGCGAGATCGACATAAATATGCGCGATCTCTGCCGGCTGGCCGGGACGCTTCATCGGCGTGTCGCCACCGAACTTCTGCAAACCTTCCTGAGTTTGGCCACCGCTTACTTGAAGCGGAGTCCAAAAAGGTCCCGGCGCGACCGCGTTCACGCGAATGCCTTTCTTGACCATCTGCTTGGCCAAGCCTTTCGTGAAAATCATGATCGCGCCCTTCGTCGATGCGTAATCGATGATGTTTTCGACAGGATCGTATGCGTTGACGGAGGCCGTGTTGATGATCGCGCCGCCTTCGGGCATGTGTGGAATCGCCGCTTTCAAAATCCAGAACATCGCATAGACATTCGTTTTATACGTCCAGTCGAAATCTTCCGTCGAAATATCGAGAATGCTTTCGCGTGCTTGCTGTCGTCCGGCATTGCTCACCACGATATCAAGGCCGCCCAGTTGCGCGACGGCTTGCTCGACCAGCTTTTTGCACCACGCTTCCTCGCGAATGTCGCCGGGAAGCAGGACGGCCTTTCGGCCCGCATCCTTGATCAGCTTGGCGACATCTTGGGCATCGGGCTCTTCGGTCGGGTAATAGGAAATGGCGACATCCGCACCTTCGCGCGCATAGGCAATGGCCGCTGCCCGACCCAAACCGGAGTCACCACCGGTGATGAGTGCTTTGCGGCCTTTCAGGCGGCCACGGCCGACATAAGAAGTTTCGCCATGATCAGGCTTCGGGTTCATCTTGCTCGCTAAACCGGGCCAGTCCTGGGATTGCGCGTCAAACGGCGGCTTGCGATACATGTCCGCCGGTTTTTGAAGCGCAGGAGGCGCTGGAAATTCTTTGTCTGCAGCCTGACTGCTCGACGCGCCTGTACTCAACCCGGCGGCAGCCACGCCCGCGGCGGCCGTGGTAATCCAGTCGCGACGCGGTGCGGAAAACGTATCGTCCTTGGCCATGCTCTTCTCCCTTCATTATGAAATGCGTCGCCCCGAATAGGAGCGGCAGTGGATGATGTAGTGCTGCATGTAAACGCAATGTGTGCAGAAGAGAGCAACGGTTGTGCCCGGACGCGGATGTGGCGAGTTGCGGCACAGTCGTCGAAGGTCGTGCGTAATCCACGGACGGTGTTGGTCTTTTTCGCGCCATGCATGGCGACATTCGATTAACCTGTCTGCAGTTCAGGAGACTTATGAGTACTGTTCCTCTGCCACATCGACGATCCGCTTTTTTAGCGGCTCGTCAACGTTCGAAAATGGCTTCGTCCGCTCATGCCTACGTGCGCGGCAGCACGCGCAGTTTCTATCGATGGCTCGAAGAGGCGGCGCCGAAACTTCCGGCGGGACCTTCGATCTGGATATGCGGCGATTGCCATCTGGGCAACCTCGGCCCGCTCGCGGATACGAAACATCGTGTGGCCGTGCAACTTCGCGATCTGGATCAAACGGTCATCGGAAATCCGGTTCACGATCTGGTGCGCTTGGGCCTTTCGTTGACCTCCGTCGCGCGCGGATCGAACCTGCCCGGCGAGACCATCATCGGGATGCTCGACGATCTTCGCGAAGGCTACGGACGTGGTCTGATCCATCCTGGAACCGCTGAAGTGGTGCCCGCGCCGAAAGTGGTGCGCAAATTGTTGGAACACTCTGTCCGCCGACGCTGGCATCACCTCGCCGAAGAACGCTTGGAAGATGTGCGTCCCAATATTCCCATCGGCAAACGCTTCTGGCCTTTATCGAAAAAAGAGCGCTCTGGAATTGCCGAACTTTTGGAAACGCCGGAAATGCATCATCTGCTTACCGCGTTGAAAGCGCGCGATGATGATGCGCCCGTCGAGTTGCTCGATGCCGCTTACTGGGTGAAAGGATGCAGCTCACTCGGCCGCGTGCGCTACGCCGTTCTCGCCGCTGTGGGTGACGAGCAGTGTCTGATCGACATCAAACAGGCGACGCCCGCCGCGGCACCGCGCGCCGAAGACGCCAAGATGCCCACCGACCACGCTAAACGCGTTGTGGAAGGCGCTCTCGCCCTCGCGCCGCATCTGGGTAAACGCATGCTCGCGACGCAACTGGAAGGCAAGCCGGTCATCGTGCGCGAACTAATGCCGCAGGATTTGAAACTGGATATCGAACAGATGGCACACGGAGAAGCGTGTGCGATGGCAGCTTATTTGGCGAGTGTCGTCGGTCAGGCTCACGGTCGCCAGTTATCCACCAGTGACCGCGTCGCTTGGTTACGCACGATCCGAGCGAAACGAAATAAGTCCGACAACTGGTTATGGCTCGCCAGCGTTGAACTGCTTGCATTGCATGAAGCCGCCTATTTGGATCACTGCTACGCCGGACATCAACGGGCGGTTAGCGCTAACGCCTGATTGCGTCTTCTACCATCGATGCAACCTGCATCACATTTTCCGACACGCCGTGCCGAACGCAGGTGGGCGACCGAAAAAAAGAGGCGATGACACATTTGCCATCGGCATAGGGCTTGCTCCATTTCGCGTTCAATACGAAACGGAGTTCAACGATGCGCGCACTTTGCTGGCACGGTAAGGAAGACATTCGCTGCGATACGGTTCCTGATCCGCAAATTCAGGATGGCAGGGAATGGTGACTTCATTGATGAAGACGCCCGGCAGCGAAACCGTGCCGCAAGGTCGGCAGGCTTTGATTGCCTGCTCGAGCGCGTACGGACGCTCCATGTGTGTGCGATGGGTGCGTTTGTCGGCAAGGCGCTAACGTTGAAAACAGGACAGACGCACGTGCAGCGCTACCTCGAGCCGCTGATGAAGCTGATCGTCGACGGCAAGATCGATCCGGGTTTTCTCATCACGCACCGCGTTGGCTTGGAAGATGGTCCCGAAGCGTATAAGACCTTCCGCGATGAGAAAGATGGCTGCATAAAAGTCGTGATAAACCCGAGCGCGTAACGGGAGCTTTATCGGACTGCCTCACCGAACTCCGCGAAGATCGGTAAGGCCGTCCGTCGGCCACTTGAACGAAGTGCACCCTAGCGCCGGATTTGACGCCGCACTATCCGCCTCATAATTTTTCACCACGTACGACACGAGAATCACGTTCGCGACTATCATTAATACGAGGGTGTTGGGCGCGAATTCGAAGTCGTCTTGCGATCAAAAAGGCTTTTATGGGATTTAAGTCGTCGTCGGGTGAACGCGGAGAGCAGCGGCGCAATTTGAGCAAGACGATCGCGATAGCGCTGTTCGCGTCAGTAACCAATTTCGCGAGCGCGGCGAAAAGCACCGATATCGTTACCGATCGCGCTTATGCGATGCCGCAACAACTCGTCGACATCGGCGCTGGGCGTCGGCTGAATTTGTATTGCATCGGCAGCGGAAAACCTGTGGTGGTTTTCGACGCTGGTTTGGGTAACTGGAGCCAGTTGTGGGGATTGGTTCAGCCGGTTATCGCGAAAAACACGACAACGTGTTCTTACGACAGAGCAGGGTTGGGTTTCAGCGATCCGTCGGACGGCGATGGATCGAGCGCTACGATCGTCGCCGATTTACATGCGCTACTGGGTCGCGCCGGCGTGCTGCCGCCGTATGTACTGGTCGGCCATTCGTATGGCGGAATGAATATGCGACTGTTCGCCGATAACTATTTCGCGGAAGTCGTGGGTATGGTCCTCGTCGATCCTTCGACGCGCGATCTGGCGCCGCCCAAAGAACAATGGTCGGCGTCGGTTGCGAGCGAAAGAGCGCAGGCGGGAGCGAAAGCGCAAGATCGCGCCAACCGATGCATCACTGCGGCGGAACTAGGTTTCCATAAAGAGTCAGCTATATATCGCGAGTGCGTC
>CAZZYA010000094.1:0-11071 GCA_964658115.1 uncultured Rudaea sp.
GAACGAAGTGGTTTTCCTCGAACCATTGATCGAATACGCGCAAGCGAACCAGACGCCGGCCGAACGCAAACTCGAGTTGTACAAGACGCAGTGGAAGGGAAATATCGATCCGGTGTTTCGCGAATTCGCGTACTAGTTCGCATCGTCAATTCGCGAGCGGCAGCACGTCCTCGACCAGATGCACGAGAACACGGCCGGGTTCTTCAATCTGCATCATGTGCGCGGAATTCTCGAACCACACCAGCTTCTTCGACGGTGCACGGATTTTCGCGAACCAGTCGGCCGCGACTTTCGATGACGTCGTATCGTCGTGACGTCCGCTGAACAGGATAATCGGACAATGGAATTCGGTGACCTTGCTGAAATCCGCCGCGACGAAATTCGGAAGCAACGCGCTCAGCGACATCTCCGAACCTTTGTCGATCGCGGCAAGATCGGCGTCGGTGTAATCGGGCGATAGCTGGCTCGCGTCGAAGTAATACGCATACGTGTCGCGTGCATAGCTCAGTCCGCCGAAGACGACCGACCACTTGCGCTCGGTGTTGATTTTCGCGAGCGGAACGGTGCCGTCGCTTTCCGGATACGGTGCGATGCTTTTCAGTTCCTTGATCGCCTGATCGTTGTGCGCCGCTTCGGCCGCGCGCAGCGTGTTTGCGTAGCCCAATCGTTCGTTTTCGCGCGTGTCGATCATCTGGCCCATGCCGACATAGGCGTACAGCCATTCGGGATGCTGCTGCGCCAGTTCGAGGCCGAGGATCGTTCCCCACGAGTGGCCCATCACGAAAATCTTGTCCTTGTGATACGTCGCGCGAAGATATTGAACGACTTCTTGCGCATCCTGTTCCATCCGATGTTCCGTCAGTGTCGGACGGATTTTCTGCGGATCGTTCGCGGCGTAGGTTTTGCCAGCGCCGCGCTGGTCCCACTGCACAACGGTGAAATAGTCTTCCCACGGAGTTTGAAACGTCCAGCTCGTCGGCATTTCAGGCGCAGCCGGACCGCCGTGGATGAAAAGCAGAACCGGATTGTGCAGATCGCGTCCGCGAATGGTGATCCATTGTTTCGTTCCGCCGATATCGACGGCCAGGCGCTCGTCGATACCACCCGGCGTTACGACTTTCTGCAATTCGCGAACGATGGAACGCGCGGTGTCTTGCGTGAACAGCTTCTTTTCATCGGCTACGCCGGCGATGAGCGGCACGCATGCCGCGATCGCCGCGATGAAGCGAAAACGACTCATGCTTTTTTCTTTTCCGGTTTCAGACCGCGTTCGATGAGCAGCGGCTCGACGTTCGGATCACGTCCACGGAACGCGCGATACGCCGCATCGAGATCTTCCGAATTACCTTTCGAGAGAATCATGTCGCGGAACCGCTGGCCGTTTTCACGCGTCATGCCGCCGTGTTCTTTGAACCAATAAAAGGCGTCGTCGCGCAGTACGGCGGTCCACAGATACGCGTAGTAGCCGGCCGCATAACCGCTATCGAAAATGTGCGCGAAATAGCTCGATCGATAGCGCGGCGGAACGAGCGTGTAATCGACGTGATATTTCTTCAGCGCGGCCGTCTCGAACGGATCGGTGCTGACTTTCTCGTCCGTCGATTGCGTGTGCCACGCCATGTCCAGCAGCGCGGCGCCGAGGTATTCCGTCGTCGCATAACCTTGACCGTACGTGCCGGCGGCTTTGATGCGATCGACCAGTTCTTTCGGCATCGGCGCGCTGGTTTGATAGTGCTTGGCGTAGTTGGCGAACACGCTCGGTTCGTCGGCCCAATGTTCGTTGAACTGCGACGGAAACTCCACGAAATCGCGCGGCACGGACGTGCCCGCAAGCAACGGGTATTTCACCTTCGAGAACATGCCGTGCAGCGCGTGCCCGAATTCGTGGAACATGGTGATCACGTCGTCGTGCGAGATCAGCGCGGGCTGGCCCGGCGCGGGTTTGGTGAAGTTCGCCACATTGAACACGACGGGCTTCGTTCCGGACAGATCGGACTGATCGACGAAGCTGCTCATCCACGCGCCGCCGGCTTTGTTGTCGCGCTTGAAGTAATCGGCGTAGAACAGCGCCATCGACGTGCCATCTTTGTCGAAGACTTCGAACACGCGCACGTCGGACTGGTAGACCGGAATGTCGTGGCGTTCCTTGAACGTGATGCCGTACATTTTTCCGGCGGCGAAAAACACGCCGTCCTGCAGCACGCGATCGAGCAGGAAATACTGCTTGATCTCATCCTGATCGAGTTTGTATTCGTTCTTGCGAACCTGTTCGGAATAGAACTGCCAATCCCACGGTTCGAGTTTCGCGACGCCTTGCTTCTTCGCGATCGCCTGCATCTTCGCTGCTTCGGTTTTCGCTTTGGCGACGGATGCCGGTACCAAGTCGGTCATCAATTTGATGGCCTTGTCGGCCGTCTTCGCCATTTGATCTTCGAGGATGTAATCGGCGTACGTCTTATAGCCGAGCAGATGCGCTTTCTGCACGCGCAACTGCGCGATGCGCTCGATGGTGTCGCGCGTGTCGTTGTCGTCATTGTGCTCGGCGCGATTGATCGATGCTTCGAACATCTGCTTGCGTGTGTCGCGCACCTTCAGCGACGCCTGCTCGGGCTGCTGCGTGGTGTTTTGCAGCGTGAGCAGCCATTTGCCGTCGAGCTTGCGCGCTTTCGCGGCTTCGGCAGCGGCGGCGATGTCGGCGTCGCTCATGCCGGCGAGCGGGTCGGGACTGTCGAACTGCAACGCGGCCGCCTTCACCGCGCCGAGATTTTTCTTCTTGAACGTCGCGCCGAGCGACGAAAGCTCCTTGTTCATCGTCTTGAGTTTGGTTTGATCGCCGTCAGACAACTGCGCGCCGGCGCGCACGAAATTCTTGAAATAGCGTTCGACCAGCCGTTTGGATTGCGGATCGAGATTCAGCGAATCACGTTGGTCGTAAATCGATTTCACGCGCGCGAAAAGTTTCGCGTTGAGAAAAATCGCGTCGCGATGCGCGGCGAGTTTCGGCGCTTCATCCTGCTGCACTTTCTGCAGCGTGTCGTTGGTATTCGATTGTGCGACCGCGAACAGCACTTTGCTGACGCGGATCAGCGTGCTTCCGGTTTTTTCCATCGCGAGGATGGTGTTGTCGAATGTCGGCGGATCGGATTGATCGGCGATTTTCTCCATCTCGCTGAGCTGGATGCGCATGCCTTCTTCCAGCGCGGGCTGGTAATCGGCGTCGGTGATCTTGGTGAAATCCGGCGCCTGAAACGGCAGCGTGCTTTCCTTGTAGAAAGGATTTTCGCGCGGCACGGCCTGGTCGACGATAAGATTCGGCTTCGGCGATTTGTGTTGCGGCGACGAGCAAGCGGCTAGCGAAACGGTCAAAGCGACAACCAGCGTGCGGGCGTGGATCATGGAAAGTTCCCTGGAAGAACGACAAGCCGCCAAGTGTCATTCCCGCGAACGCGAGAATCCAGTGCCTTTCGTTTGTTTACATTTCCAGCAGCGCAGTCACCGCATTGCCGTTCGCGAGAATGCCAAGTCCAGAAAAAAATCGGCGCTATTGAGGCGCCGATGGATTTTACTGGTGCGATTTTCCGGGTTTGAGTCCGCGCTCGATCAACAGCGGATCAACGCTAGGATCGCGTCCGCGCCAGGCGCGATAGGCGGCGTCGAGATCCTGCGTGTAGCCTTTCGACAGGATCATGTCGCGGAAGCGCTGACCGTTTTCGCGCGTCATGCCGCCATGTTCCTTGAACCAGTAAAAGGCGTCGTCGCGCAGCACCGCGCTCCACAAATACGCGTAATAGCCGGCGGAATAGCCGCCGCCCCAGATGTGCGCGAAATAGCTGGTGCGGTAACGCGGCGGGATCAGCGCATAGTCAACGTGGAATTTCGTCAGCGCCTGTTTCTCGAACGCATCGACATCCTGCTTCGGCGCGTCCGCGGACAGTTCATGCCATGCCTGATCGAGCAGCGCGGCGGCGAGGTATTCGGTGGTGTCGAAACCTTGGCCGTAAGTGCCGGCCTTCTTGATCTTGGCGACGAGTTCCTTCGGCATCGGCGCGCCGGTCTGGTAATGCTTGGCGTAGTTGGCGAACACGCTCGGTTCGTCCGCCCAATGTTCATTGAATTGCGAGGGGAACTCGACGAAATCGCGCGTCGTGTTGGTGCCGGCCACGAGCGGATATTTCACGTTCGACAACATGTCATGCAGCGCGTGGCCGAATTCGTGGAACATCGCCACGGCATCGTCGTGGCTGATCAGCGCCGGCTGCCCGGGCGCCGGTTTGGTGAAATTGCAGACGTTGAACACCACCGGATGATTGCCGAGCAGGGTCGACTGCTGCACGAAACTGTCTTCCCAAGCGCCGCCGGCTTTGTTGTCGCGTTTGAAATAATCGGCGTACCACAACGCGAGCGAGCTGCCGTCCTTGTCGAACACTTCGAACACGCGCACGTCGGGTTGATAGAGCGGAATGTCGTGACGTTCCTTGAACGTGAGGCCGTACAACTTGTTCGCAGCGAAGAACACGCCGTTTTGCAACACACTATCGAGCACGAAGTATTGCTTCACTTCGTTTTCGTCGATGGCGTATTCGGCTTTCTTCACTTGTTCGGAATAGAACTGCCAGTCCCACGGCGCGAGTTTGAAACCGCCTTTGTGTTTGTCGACGAGTTTCTGCATCTGCGCCGCTTCGCCTTTCGCCTTGGCGACGGCGGCGGGCACCATTCCGGACATGAGTTTGATCGCATGTTCCGGCGATTTCGCCATCTGATCGTCAAGGCTGTACGACGCGTAATTCTTGAAGCCGAGCAGCTTCGCTTTCTCGGCGCGCAATTGCGCGAGACGCTGGATGGTGGCACGCGTGTCGTCGGCGTCGTTGTGTTCGGCGCGATCGATCGAGGCCTCGAACAGTTTCTCGCGCGTGTCGCGGTTCGTCAGCGAAACCTGTGCGGGTTGCTGTGTGGTGTTCTGCAGCGGCACCACGAATTTGCCGTCGAGCTTGCGCTCCGTGCCGCCCTGCGCGGCGGCGGCGAGATCGGATTCGTTGAATCCGGCCAGTGCGTCCTTGTTGTTGACGACGAGCGCGCCGTTCTTGGTCGCGGCGAGCAGCTTGTTGGCGAACGCGGTGCTGAGCGTGGATTCCTCTTTGTTGAGTTCCTTCAGCTTGTCCTGATCGGCCGCGCTCAGTTTAGCGCCGGCGCGGACGAAGTTGCGGTAGTAATGCTCGGCGATCGTTTTCTGTTCCGGATCGAGTGAGCTGCGCGCGTCGTACACGGCCTGCACGCGCGCGAACAGTTTCGCATTCAGTGTGATGGCGTCCGCATGCGCGGCGCGCTTCGGCGCTTCGTCTTCCTGCACTTTTTGCAGCGCGTCGTTCGTGTTCGCCTGTGCGATGGCGTCGAATACCTTGGTCGCGCGGACGAACAGATCGCCCGAGCGTTCCAGGGCGTCGATGGTGTTCTCGAACGTCGGCGCGGCCGAGTTGTTCGCGATCTTTTCGACTTCAGCCATCTGCCGCCGCATACCTTCCTCGATCGCCGGCTCGTAGTCGGCGTCGGTGATCCTGTCGAACGGCGGCGCCTGGTACTGCAGCGGACTACGTTCGAAAAACGGGTTGGTTCGCGCCGGCGCAGCGGGCGGCGCGGGTTCGGCGTTCTTGTGTTGCGTCTGTGCGCAGGAGGCGAGCGTGGCGGTCATGGCGATCAGCAGAAGGCGAGCGCGCAACATGTGGAAAACTCCCCGAAGTGGATTTTTATCGATGTGGAAAAGCGCATGTATCGGAAATCGGATCAGGCGGCAGTCACGTCGCGTAGCGTCCAGTGGCGGCCGATGAGCAACGTGAGGCGGTGCTTGACGATGGAATGCGGCAGCGACGTGGTGATCGTGGCATCGCAGTGCACGTCGGTCTGTTTGGCGGTGACGGTGGCCGACGCATCGGCTTGACCCAGCGAATCGTCGATCGCGTCAGGATCCGGCTGCAGCGCTTTCCATTGCTGGAACAATCCCGGACCGCGCAACGCCGTTTGCAGGGCGGCGGCGAAATCGTCGGGCGACTCGCCCGTGTAGGAAAGCTCGCCAACCGACCCGCGCGCCTTGGCGAGATTGTCGACGACGATGTAATAGCGCTGCGTGGTCATTCGCGGAGTCCGTTGCGTAGCGGCCTGCGAGTCTAGCAGATGGTCCGCAGCGGCCCGAGCATGACTTATTTCCCTGACCATGCCGCTCGGCGACGATTAGACTCGGCTCGCCGAATCGTCATCTCACGACGCGTCGCGTTGCTGCATCCTTCATCGACTTCACGTTGGCAAAAGGAATTCAAATGCCGAACCGTATCGTTCGCATCGTCTTGGCGCTCGCGCTGCTCGGTGTCGCGTCGTTCGCCGGCGCGCAGACGAAATTGCTGCGCTTTCCCGACATCTGCAACGATCGCATCGTCTTCACGTACGGCGGCGATTTGTGGACCGTTTCGTCGCAGGGCGGAACGGCGATCCGGCTCACCGCCGGGCCCGGCTTGCAGGAATCCGCGCGCTTCTCGCCCGATTGCGCGCAGATCGCGTTCACCGGCGAATACAGCGGCGAGGATCAGGTTTACGTGATGCCGACCAACGGCGGCGTGCCCACGCAGCTCACCTACTACCCGTCGGTAGGCGCATTGCCGCAACGCTGGGGTTTCGACAATCAGGTTTACGGATGGACGCCGGACGGCGCGCGTATCCTGTTCCGCGGCTACATGGACGGCTTCGCGCTCGCCCAGCCGCGCCTGTTCACCGTGAGCCGCGACGGCGGTTTGCCGGATGCGCTGCCGATGCCGATGTCCGGCGTCGGCGCGTATTCGCCGGACGGGAAACAGCTCGTGTACTCGCCGCTATTCCGCGATTTCCGCACGTGGAACCGCTATCAGGGTGGCTGGGCGGAAGATTTATACATTTTCGATATCGCCACACAGCAAGGTCGCAACATCACCAACAATCCGCGCACGGATCGCGATCCGGTATGGATCGGCAACGCGATCTATTTCGTCTCCGATCGCGACGATGTGTTGAACCTGTTCAAATACGACATCGGCAGCGGACAAACCACGCAGCTCACCAAACATCGCAACTTCGACGTGCGCTGGGCCAGCGGCGATCGCAACGGGCACATCGTGTACGAACTCGGCGGCGAGTTGCACGTGTACGACGTGAACACCAATCAGGATCGCGCCGTCGCGATCGCCGTGCCGAGTGACGGCGCACGCACGCGCGCGGAGCAAATCGCGGTAGCGGACAAGGTCGAGCAGATCGGTCTGAGTCCGCATGGCGAACGCGCGTTTTTCGTCGCGCGCGGCGATCTGTTCACAGCGCCGGTCGAACACGGCATCACGCGCAACCTCACGCAGACGCCGGGCGCGCATGAACGCGAAGCGGCGTGGTCGCCGGACGGAAAACGTATCGCCTACGTTTCCGACCAGAGCGGCGAAGAAGCGGTGTGGGTGCGCGATGTCGACGGGAACGGGAGCGCGCGGCAGATCACGCACGACGTACTCGGCCGTCTGTATTCACTGAAATGGTCGCCGGACAACAAGCGCATCGCGTTCAGCGACAGCGCGAACCGCATCGAAGCGGTCGATGTCGCGGGCGGCAAAGTCACGCAGATCGCGCGGGATCCGTTCGGCCTGCAGCGCGATTACGTGTGGTCGCCAAAAGGCGCCTACCTTGCGTACACGTTGAATGAGGACAACACGCTGCCGTCGATCTTCGTGTGGACCGCCGCCGACGGCAAAAGCGCGCGCGTGACCGATCCGTTGTTCGTCGAATCCAATCCCGCGTTTTCGCCGGACGGCAAATTTCTTTATTTCCTCGGCGCGCGCGAGTGGGCGCCGCTGATCAGTCCGATCGAGTGGAATTTCGCGGCGAACCGTTTCACCGGCGTTTATGCGCTGACGCTGCAGAAGAACGGCCCGAGTCCGTTTCCGGTCGAGAACGACGAGGCCAAAGCGGCGAGTGACGACGCCAAAGACGACGACGATAAATCCAAGAAAGAACAAAAAAAGGAAAACGACACCGAAAAGAAAAAAGAGAAGGCGGTCGATACGATTGATTTCGATGGACTTGCCTCGCGCGTCACGCGCGCGCCGATTGATTTCGACAACATCGGTTCGTTGTCGATCACCGGCAAGTTCATCGTCTACAGCGTCGTCGACGCGTTCTATTACGGCCGCGACGGCAAATTCAAGCCGCAGATCCATGCTTACGACATCGCGAAACGCAAAGACAAGACGCTGGCTGAAAATGTGGACAATGCGGCATTGTCCGACGACGGTCAGAAACTGCTCGTCCAGAACGACAGCACGTACAAGGTGTACGACGTGGACGGCGACGGCAAGGAATCGAAAACCGTCAGCACATCGGGCCTTGCGCTCATGCGCGATCCGCATCAGGAATTCGCGGAAATCTTCCACGAAGTGTGGCGTCGCTACCGCGATTATTTCTATGCGCAAAACATGAACGGTTACGACTGGAAAGCGCTCGGGGCGAAGTACGAGCCGCAGTTGCAATACGTCGGCGATCGTTCGGATCTGAATTATCTGCTCGGCCAGCTTGTCGGCGAATTGAGCAATTCGCATTCGTATGTCAGCGGTGGCGATCTGAGGTTGCCGAAAAAGCCGCACGTCGCGCTGCTTGGTGCGCGATTCGAACTGGACAAGGCGTCCGGCCGTTATCGAGTGAAGCGCATCATGCCGGGCCAGAACGACGAGGACCGTTATCGCTCGCCGCTGACCGAAGTCGGCGTCAACGTGCACGAAGGCGACTACATCCTCGCCATCAACGGTCAGGAACTTTCCGCGCGCGACAATCCGTATCGCTTGCTGCAAATCGCGCCCGGCCAGCCGGTCGAGTTACGCGTGAATTCCAAACCGAACGACACCGGCGCGCGCACGGTACTCGTCAAGCCGCTCGACGATGAAAAGGATCTCAAGTATTTCGGATGGGTCGAACACAACCGTCGCTACGTCGATGAAAAAACCGGTGGCAGGGTCGGCTACGTCTACATTCCGGACATGGGCGGCGACGGCATCCGCGAATTCATCAAGTGGTTCTACCCGCAATTGCGCAAACAGGGACTGATCGTCGACGTGCGCGACAACGGCGGCGGCAACGTTTCGAGCATGATCATCGAACGGCTGAGCCGCAAACTGCTCGGACTCAACTATCAGCGCAACGCGACCGGCGTCGGCACGTATCCGCAACAAGTATTCCACGGCTACATGGCCGCGCTTATCAACGAGACGAGTGCGTCCGACGGCGACATTTTCTCCTACATGTTCAAGCAGGCGAAGCTCGGTCCGACCATCGGAAAGCGCACGTGGGGCGGCGTGGTCGGCATCAACGATTACGGTCCGCTGCTCGACGGCGGACAGGTCGAAGTTCCGGAATTCGTCGCCATCGCCGATCTCGACGGCAATTATCACGTCGAAGGCGAAGGCGTCAGCCCCGACATCGAGGTGGAGAACGACGTGTTCTCGACCATCCACGGCAAAGATCCGCAGCTCGATCGCGCGATCGCCGAAGTGATGAAGAACATCGAAGCCAATCCGCCACGGCTCGCGCCGCATCAAGCCGACCCGGTCAAGGCGCCGGCGGATATGCGTCCGAAAGCGCCGTAACGGCGCCGCGCAAATGCGCGCTGGCTTGGCGCGCATCGCGTTCTTTCGAAAACGGCAGCACACCCAGACACGGCGCGGGCAAACGCTCGCGCAACGTGTCGATGTTTTCGCGGACGCGTTGCATCGCCGTATCGATGCCGTTGCCGATCCAGCCGAGCAATTCACAGCCGTCGGTCTGGATAGCACGTGCACTGAGGATCGCGTGATTGAGGCAACCCAGCCGTAATCCGACGACGAGGATCACCGGCAAACGCAACGTCTTCGCAACGTCGCACTGCATCAGCGAATCCGACAGCGGCGCGCACCAGCCGCCGACGCCTTCGACGACGACGCAATCGACCGACGCCGATAATTTCGCGTACGCATCAACGATCGGCGCGAGCGAGATATCGATGGCTTCCTCGCGCGCGGCGATGTGCGGCGCGATCGCTTCGCGCAGTGGAAACGGATTAATCGATTCGTAGGCCGGCGCGCCGTCGCTGTGATCGAGCAACGTCTCGGCGTCGTCGTTGCGCAAGCCACGCGGCGTCATCACGCAGCCGCTCGCGACGGGTTTCATGCCGACGGCGCGTCGACCGTATCCATTCAACGCGGAGAGCAGCGCCGCGCTCACGAACGTTTTGCCGATGCCGGTATCGGTGCCGGTGATGAACACACCGCGCGTCACGGGTTTCGAAGTCGGCGACGGATAACGGCATTGATGGTTGGCCGCGTGAACGCGAGCGACACGTAGACAAGGCCCGGGAACGAATACGCCCACGGTCTGCCGGGGCTGAAGTCTAGGCACGCCGCGACCGCGCAGGAGAGCGCCGCGACGGACGCCGTACACACCCATCCGAACGTTCGCAGGCGCGTGACGAGAAGCTCGTTGGCGTCCAGGCCGATCAGTGGCGCTTGTGAAAGTACGTGACGGAACATCGCCACGAAGATTAGCGAGATCGCCATGAGGCCGATGCCGAACACGAGGTACGCGGCGCGCAATTCCTCGGGCGATTTAAGCCCGACCACCTGATCGACCAGCCAGCCATTGGAAAGCCCGGCGAACATCAACGAGAACATGAGGCGCAACGGGTATACGTACAGCAGCATCACGAAGATGAGCATCAGGCTCAGCACCACCGTTGTCGAGTCTTCGATGTCGTAGTGCCGGCTCAAGAAACGATGCGCGAGCCACAGCCGCGAAATCAGCAGGAAGCAAACCGCGAACGTGGGCACACCACGCAGCGCCAGCAACATTTCGTCGATGCTGTTGGGCACGTGGCCGATCGCGATGACGATCAGCGTCACGGCGAACGCGAACGAGGCGTCGACGAAGCCTTCCAGCCGCGTGGGCTGGTGCCGTCGCACTTTCATGACGTCGCGAATAGTGAGTGTGTCGTTCACCGGTTTGGCCCCGTCGCCGCGAGTCTTCTTCAAAAGGGAATCGCTCCGCATCA
>CAZZYA010000094.1:11081-12389 GCA_964658115.1 uncultured Rudaea sp.
GTCGCCGCGGATCGAGTTTAACGCGATCCGCGGCGCGCAACGTCGTGCCGTACGGCGTCAGCTACAATAGGTGTCCGCGAAACGGATCGTGCCATGTTCAAAGCCGAACCTATCGAAGTCGTCGACAAAGCCGCGCATTACGTCGCGCTGGCACAACAGATGCGCGGCCTGCTCGCTGACGAACGCGATCGCATCGCCAATGCCGCGAACTTCTCGTCACTCGTGTTCAATTCGCTGCCCGCGCTGAACTGGGCCGGCTTTTATTTCTACGACGGTAACGAACTCGTCGTCGGTCCGTTTCAGGGACAGCCGGCGTGCGTGCGCATCGCGATCGGAAAAGGCGTATGCGGCACCGCCGCCGCGACGAAAAAGACGCAGGTCGTGCGCGACGTCCACGCCTTCGACGGCCACATCGCATGCGATGCCGCGTCGCAATCCGAAATCGTCGTGCCGCTGTTGCTCGACGACAAACTCATCGGCGTGTGGGATGTCGACAGCCCCGACGTCGCGCGCTTCGACGATGAAGATCGTATCGGCATGGAGCGCCTCGCAGGTATATTCATCGACTCCATCCGCGCAGGAACCTGAGCATGGCGGCGAAGGACGACAGCAACAAGATTCGCAACGTCGGCCCAAAATCGGCCGCGTGGTTGCGCCAGGTCGGCGTGCGCACGCAGGACGATTTGAATCGTCTCGGCCCCGTCGAAGCGTTCATGAAAGTGAAGCGCGCGGGATTTCGGCCGAGTTTGAATCTTCTTTATTCGCTCGCCGGCGCAATCGCGAATTGTCATTGGGCTGATTTGCCGGACGAACGCAAAAAGGAACTCGTCGCGGCAGCTGAGTCGGATCATGCGGCGAATCCTATTAAGACGCGGTGGCAGAAGCAGGTCGAGCGGAGTGAGCGGGGCGCGGAGTCGCGCGAGTCTTCGGATGAGGAATCTGCGTCCGAGGGGGATGGTGAGTCGTCTCGTGGTGAATAGGTTTGATGCATTGCTAGAGCTTCCGCTCGGGACGAGCGGGTAACTTTTTGTCCGGTGACAAAAAGTCACCAAAAAACACCTGGTTTTCTCGCAGAGGATGTTGTCCGCAGACAGCACGTCCGTGCTGCCTGGCTGCGGACCGCGCGCATCCCTGCGCGCGATCACCGTCGCGAAAAGCCTGCGCGCGACCGGTAAAAAGAATCTTGGATCTCGGCACCGCACGCAGCCAAGGCGGTGAGGCTGAAGAGCTTTTCTTTTGAGCGCACTGCGTGGAATCGCGGCGATGCGAGATCACGATATTCAGTGCTCTTAGCTCATCACCGACGTG
>CAZZYA010000095.1:0-8869 GCA_964658115.1 uncultured Rudaea sp.
GCATCAAGTACCTCCGGCGGCGGATAACGGCGACCCGTCCGCAAAGGGCTAAAACAAGCTGCTGTCCGATAAAACATCGGATCTTCACTCGCGCTGAGCCAGCCAGGAATTCCGGATATCGGCAACGGCCTGAGTTCCTGCGGATCGCGCAGCAACGTCGCATCCTCGATTCGATTGGCGATGACATCGATAACGCGCGACATGTTTGTCTGCGCAATCACCGCGAGCGTTTTGCCGCAAAGCAACTGATCCGCGCGCAGCGCGTGTTCCAGCAACGCGTGACCGAACACCAGCGCGATCGCATCACCCGACGACCACGCGTCGCGACGTTGCCAAAACAATGTGGTCCAGTCGTGCGCGTCCCATGCGTCCAAAAGTGACACATCGCGCAGCACGACGATCACGCCGGCTTCGTCGAAATGCGTCAGCGCGCATTGCGCACGCGTGCGCTGTTTCGGTCCCGCGACGGCAATTTCGGCGATCTGGCGCCGGTTCAACGCCGCCTTCAATCTCGGATAGCGAATCCAGATCAGCGCGTTGAGCAGATCGTGCCAGTTGTTTTCTCGCGTCGCGATTGCGCCGTGGTCTCCGATGCGTGATTCGTAGTGCATCCCATCGCCTTCGAGTTCGCGCGTTTGCGTGACGAAGCGCGGCGTCGACGGCTCGCGGCGAAGCGCATTCAACGTAGCCATGTCGGGCCACGTCGACGGGCGCAACAATGCATCGAATTCCTGCCAGTCCGACAATGGCGGTCTGTCGAAAACGGCAGGATCGATATGTCCACGCGCCGGCGCGACGAAACGCATGGACGTCTAGACGGCTATCGTGCCGGTGAGGTCGTGTTCGTCGGAACCGTCGATATGCACATCGACGAACTGACCCGCCTTCAGCTTCGCGCCATCGCGAATATGCACGACACCATCGATTTCAGGCGCGTCGGCAGTCGTGCGACCAACGGCACCGTTCGCATCGACGTGATCGATCAGCGCCGTGAGCGTCTGTCCGATCTTGCGGCTGAGCTTTTTCGCGCTTATCGCCGCCTGCGTTTCCATGAAACGCGCGAGACGTTCCTGCTTTAGGTTTTCGTCGACTGGATTCGGCAATTCGTTGGCTTTCGCACCGTCGACCGGCGAATAGGCGAACGCGCCGACGCGATCGAGCTGGGCTTCGTCGAGGAACGCGAGCAGCTCGTCGAACTCCGCTTCCGTCTCGCCGGGAAATCCGACGATGAACGTGCTGCGGATCGTCAGCTGCGGACAGATCGCGCGCCACGCCTTGATGCGTTCGAGCGTCTTCGCGCTCGCGGCCGGACGTTTCATCAGTTTCAGGATGCGCGGCACCGAATGCTGAAACGGGATATCGAGATACGGCAGGATTTTTCCCTGCGCCATCAGTGGAATTATTTCGTCGACGTGCGGATACGGGTACACATAATGCAGACGCACCCACGCGCCGAGTTGCGCTAGTCCTTCGCACAATTCCGTCATGCGCGTGCGATACGCGATGCCGCGCCAATCGCGCGGCGCGTATTTCACGTCGACACCGTACGCGCTCGTGTCCTGCGAAATGACCAGCAGTTCGCGCACACCGCTTTTCACGAGCTTTTCCGCTTCGATCAACACGTCGTCGATCGGCCGTGAAACCAGATCGCCGCGCATCGATGGAATGATGCAGAACGAACAGCGATGATTGCAGCCTTCCGAAATCTTCAGATACGCGTAATGCTTCGGCGTAAGTTTGACGCCGATATCATTCGCCGCCGCTCGCCGCAGCGTGATGTCGGTGAACGGATCGTGCGTTGGCGGCAAATGCTGATGCACGGCCGTCATCACGCTCGAGTAATCCTGCGGGCCGCTGATGGCGAGCACGTCCGGGTGCGCGTCGCGAATCACGTCGGCGCGCTTGCCGAGGCAACCGGTGACGATCACCTTGCCGTTTTCGGCGAGCGCCTCGCCGATGGCGTCGAGCGACTCCTGCACGGCCGAATCGATGAAACCGCAGGTGTTGACGACGACGACATCGGCCGCCGCGTAGCTGGGCACGATCTCGTAACCCTCCACGCGAAGCTGGGTGAGGATGCGTTCGGAGTCCACCAATGCCTTGGGACAGCCCAGGCTGACGAACCCGACCTTGGGCGATACGATGGACATGAAAGCCGATGGCAGGAAACGGGGCCGCTAGTTTACACTCCACGCGCGCTCCTTCGACGCGAATGCGGCAAGAACGGAGCGCTGGGGAGCGTCACCGATGGAAACCAAAGCGGCATTTCGCGGATTCGCAGCGAGAGCGGCGCTAGCATGCGCGGCGTTGTCGTGCGTCCCTTGTGCGCTCGCCGATACGCAAACGCGCGCCGACGCCGTGGCAACGATGCAGCAGATCGCGATCGCCATCGAACCGGTGTACACCGTGGTCACGCCGATGCTGCGCCTGACTGACGCGCCGCGCCTTCGCGTCGCCGTCGAATATGGCCTCGGCACGCTCGACACGGCGCTCACCGCCTATGATCTCGCCGACCAGCACCACACCCGCGCGCAATCCCTTGCGCTCAACACGAGTGACTTGAACGGCGCGGCCGACGCCATCGTCGCGCGCGCCGAAAATGCACTCACGCTCGGCAACTACGCACGCTGCGAAGAGCTAGCCAAATTGCTCACGCAGCTCGCCGACGACACGCGAGACCAACGTCTGCGCATGTACGCCGACGCCTACCTCGGCATCCTCGACCGCCGTCACGCCGACTTCGATGCCGCCACGCTGCATCAACAGGAAGCGTTGCATCTCGCGAAAGACATCGGCGACGACGTGGAAACCGGCCGCGCGCTGGCGCATCTCGGCACCATCCATCGCGACCGCGGCGATTTTGCGCAAGCGCTCGATCTGCAGATGCAAGCGCTCGCGCTCGGTGAAAAGACCGGTGATCGCATCGAGCTCACCTACCGCAACCTCGCACTCCTGTATCGCGAACTCGGCGACGAAACCACCGGCCGCGTATATTTCGAGAAGGCGATCGCCGCGGCAGAACGCGGCGGCGACGCATCGCACTTCGCGACGGTGTACGGCAGCTATTCCGGCTTTCTCAACGACAACGGCGATTTCGCCAACGCGCTGCAAGCGGCCACCGAAACGCTCGCACTCGACCAGGTCCTCAACGACCGCCCCGCCACCGCCTTCGAACAACTCGAACGCGGCCGCGCGCTGATCGGATTGAAACGGCCGGCCGAAGCGCTCGCACCGTTGCAGACCGCGCTGCAGTCCGGACGCGTGATCAATCAACGGGAAATCATCGTGCGAAGTGAGCTCGCGCTGGCCGATGTCGTGATGACGCGCGGTGATCACGCCGCAGCGCGAATCCTGCTCGACGAGGCGCTCGGCGGCCTCGACATCGCCCGCATGAAGCCGCAGCTCGCGCAGGCGTACGCGTTGCGCGGACAACTCGCCGAAGCCGAGGGCGACACGAAAACCGCGCTTCGTTTCGCACGCGATGAGGCCGCATTGCGCGAAGAGCTGCTCGGCAGTCGTGCCAGTCGCCGATTGTCGGCGCTCGAAGTGCAGCAAGCACGCGCCGCGAGCGAACAGAAACTCGCGATGCTCACAGTCGAGAACGAACTGCAAGCCGCGCGGCTCGACCAGCAGCAACTGCAACGGCGTTTCTTTCTCGCCGCGCTGGTCGGTCTTGGCATTCTCGCCGCCGCGCTGATGTGGCGCATGATCAGCGTGCGCCGGCTCAATCGCGCGCTCGCCGCCAGCCATACCACGATCGCGAAAACGAACGCCGAACTGAGCGAAGCGAACGCACGGCTGCAACGTCAAGCCGACGAGCTTTACCAGACAGCGATCACCGATCCGCTGACCGGCGTATTCAACCGCGGGCACTTGCTGCGCGCGATGCAGCAGCGCATCGACGACAGCGAGAAAAGCGGACGCGATCTCGCCTTGCTGCTCATCGACTTCGACAATTTCAAGCAGATCAACGACGCGCGCGGTCATCTGTTTGGCGACCGTGTGCTCGTCGCCGGCGTCCAGACGCTGCGCCAATGGCTCGAACCCGGCGATCTGCTCGGCCGTTTCGGCGGCGAGGAATTCATCGCGATCATCGAAGGCCAGAACATCTTCGGCGTGCGCGCGATGGCCGAACGCATCCGTGTGCGCGTCGCCGACACACTCGCGGTGTTCGCGCCGGAACTGTCGCGCCTGGCCACGATCAGTATCGGCATTTCGACCGCGTCGCAATTGAACGGCGACGTCAGTGTCGAACAGCTCATCGACGCCGCCGACCGCGCGCTCTATGCCGCCAAAGCCGCTGGCCGCAATCGCGTGGCGGGTCTGCCCGCGTAAAAAAATGCAGCGTGCGTTGACACGCACGTTCGCTGCATTACCCTGATCGTGGCTCGACATAACCACATCATGGAGAAACACGTCATGGGAGAACGCATCAGCCTCAACACGTCCGGCACGCAATGCATCGGCGCTTATCTCGCCAAACCGCACGGCAAGCCGAAAGGCGGTGTCGTCATCGTGCAGGAAATCTTCGGCATCAACGCGCACATCCGCAGCGTCACCGATCGCTATGCCAGCTTCGGTTACACCGCCATCGCGCCGGCGTTTTTCGATCACATCGAGAAAGACGTCGAACTCGGCTACGAAGGCAAAAATTTCGAGAAAGGCCGCGATCTCGCCACGCAGGTCGGCATGGACCGCGCGGTGGAAGACGTCGCCAGCGCCGCCGAAGCGATCGGCTCGGCCGGCAAGGTCGGCGTCATCGGCTTCTGCTGGGGCGGTTCGGTCGCGTTCCTTTCCGCGATCCGCCTGGGTCTTCCGGCAATCAGCTATTACGGCGCGCGTAACGCACAATATCTCACCGAAAAACCGAAAGCGCCGGTGCAATTCCATTTCGGCGAAAAAGACGAATCGATTCCGCCGGAGATCGTGCAGAAACATCGCGACGCGCTTCCACAAATGGAAGTGTATACATATCCGACCGGCCACGCGTTCAATCGTGACGTCGACCCGAAACACTATGATCCCGCAAGCGCGAAACTCGCGCAAGAACGCGCGCTGGCATTCCTGGCGCGCAACATCGGATGAATGGTTTCGCGCTCGATCCACAGCTCGAAGCCGACACGCATCGCATCGGCGACCTGGATTTCGCGCGCGTGCTGCTGATGGACGACGCGCGTTTCCCCTGGCTGATCCTCGTGCCGCGCGTGCCGAATGTGCGCGAACTCATCGATCTCGCCCTCGACGATCAACACCGCTTGCTGCATGAAATCGATCTCGTCGCGCGCGTTCTACACGCGATCGCGAAGCCCGACAAGCTCAACGTCGCGATGCTCGGCAACGTGGTCGCGCAATTGCACGTGCACGTGATCGCGCGATTCACCAGCGACGACGCCTGGCCGAAACCGGTGTGGGGCGTCGGTGCGCGCCGAGCCTACGACGCCGACGCGGCGCGCGAGCGCATCGACGCATTGCGCGCCGCACTGCAACCCGTCGCGTGATCAAGCCGACGCTCGAACCGCTCGGCGATGGCGCACTGACCATTCGTCTCGGTGATCGTATCGCCGGCGACATCAACGACGCCGCCATCGCGCTCGCCGAACGCTTGCGCGAGCATTACGACGCCGCGCCGGCTTACGCGAGCGTATGCGTCCGTTTCGATGTGGATCGACCGCCGGACGCCGGCGAACTGCTCGCGCTCATCGACGCGGCGCTTGCCGCGCCTCGTTCCACCGAATCCGGCAAAGTCACCGAAATTCCGATTTGCTACGGAAGTGACTTCGGGCCCGATCTCGCCGATGTCGCGAAGCTCGTGAAGCTGAGCGTCGACGATGTCATCGCGCGCCACGCCGCCGTTACCTACACCGTTGCGATGCTCGGCTTCATGCCGGGCTTTCCGTATCTACGCGGCCTGCCGCCAGAACTCGCAGTGCCGCGACGCGCGACACCACGCACGGATGTTCCGGCCGGCTCCGTTGCCATCGGCGGCGCGCAGACCGGAATTTATCCGCGCGAACTGCCGGGCGGTTGGCACCTTATCGGTCGTACGCCGCTGAATCTGTTCGATGCGACGCGCCACACTCCGACGCTGTTGCGAGCCGGACAACGCGTGCGCTTCGTGCCGATCGACGCCGGCGCATTCGCGACTTCGACATGATTCACGTGGTCGCGCCGGGTATGCTGACCAGCGTGCAGGATCTCGGCCGGCGCGGCTTCGCTCACCTCGGCGTCGGTGTCGCCGGCGCGATGGACAGTGTCGCCCTACGACTCGCCAATGCGCTCGTCGGCAACGAAGACAACGCCGCCGCGCTCGAAATCACCATGCGGGGTCCGACGCTGCGTTTCGACGCCCCGGCCCGCATCGCGATCACCGGCGGCGATGTTGCCGTGCCGATGTGGCAGCCGATTTTCGTCGACGCGGGAACCATGCTCGACATCGGCGCATTGCGCAGCGGTTGCCGAGCGTATCTGGCGGTGGCCGGCGGGTTGCGCGCGGATCTGGTGATGGACAGTCGCAGCGTGGACATCAACGGCGGCATTGGCTGCGCACTCGTCGCGGGCAATGTGCTCGCGCACGGTCCATGTGGCGCCGCGATGACGCATGCGGCGTGGTCGCTCGATCCGGCGCCGTGGTTCGATGCGCACGACGACGCGCCCATCCATTTCATTCGCGGCGCGCACTTCGCGCGTCTCGACGACGCTTCGCGCAAAACGATTTTCGCGCGCGAATTCCGCATCGATACGCAATCCAACCGCGTTGGCTATCGGCTCAGCGGCGAGCCGTTGCGATTATCGTCGCCGCTCGAGTTGATCTCCGAAGGCGTCGCCGTCGGCACCGTTCAATTGCCAGCCGGCGGCGCGCCCATCGTTCTGATGCGCGAAGCGCCAACGACGGGCGGCTATCCGCGCATCGGCCACGTCGCGACGGTCGACCTTCCGCGACTGGCGCAACGCCGACCCGGCCAACGCGTTCGGTTCGTCGACATCTCGCCCGCCGACGCCCGAACGATGTATCTTCGACGCGAACGCGAACTGCGCATGTTGCAGCGTTCGATTGCCGACCGACTCGATACGAACCGATGACGATCGATCTGAATTGCGACATGGGCGAATCCTTCGGCGCCTGGACGATGGGCGATGATGCGGGCGTGATGCCGTGGATCACGTCGGCCAACATCGCATGCGGCTTCCATGCCGGCGATTTCGCCACGATGCAGCGCACCGTCACGCTCGCGCAGCAGCATGGCGTGGCGATCGGTGCGCACGTTTCGCTGCCTGACGTTCAAGGGTTCGGCCGCCGCGAAATGCGAGTGACGCCGAACGAGGCGTATGCGATGACGCTGTATCAGATCGGTGCGCTGCACGCCTTCGCCCATGCTGCCGGAGCGCGTGTCGCGCATGTGAAACCGCATGGCGCGCTGTACAACATGGCGGCGAAAGATCACGCGTTGTCGGAGGCGACCGCGCGCGCCGTACGCGAGTTCGATGCGACGCTGATTCTCGTCGGACTGGCCGACAGCGAACTGACGCGCGCGGGTGAAGCGATGGGATTGCGCGTCGCGCACGAAGCGTTCGCCGATCGCCGCTACGAAGCGGATGGATCGCTGACGCCGCGCCGCGAAGCCCACGCGGTGATCGAGGATGTCAACGACGCGGTGAATCAGGCCATCGCTATTGCGACGACAGGAAAAGTTTCTATTCGCACGGGCGGGGAACGTGCGATTCGGGCGGATACGATTTGCGTGCACGGAGATCGCAACGATGCGGCGGTGTTCGCTCAGATGTTGCGGAGGGCTCTTGAGGCGACTGCGGTTCGCGTGGCTGCGTTTTCGCGGGCTTCGGTTGGTCGGATGCTTGGATGATCGTGTGGTTTTTGTTTGTGGCTGGCTGAGAGTGAAGGTTGTTTGCGCGTGGGCCTTTTGACGAACAAAGCTTCCGCCGCAAGCGACGGCCCGAGCGGAAGCTCCTGATCTGCAAATCCACAAAATCAAACAACAATCCGAATCAAAACTTCAACGAATGCTATCAATCAAAACCTTCGGATCGTAAACAACCCCACCTTTAATCACCCGCTGCGCACGACTAAAATTTCCAACGTCCGCCAACGGATCGGCATCGAGCAACACCATATCCGCGCGCTTGTCCTTGGCGATCACACCCAGATCATCTCTCCCCATCGCCTTCGCGCCGCCCACCGTCGCGCTACGCAACACTTCGAGCGGCGTCAAACCGGCATCGTGCATCATCGACATTTCACGAAATACGGACGGTCCGTGCAGCGTGCCGATATTGCCGGCGTCGGTTCCCATCACGATCGGAATTCCAGCGTCACGCAGTTTTTTCAGGTTCTGCTCGGCGATCGTCGGCGGCTGGATATTCGCATTCGCCATCATGCGCACCACGAGTGGCGGGCGTTTGTCGGCGGGGATTTTATCGAGGTCGCGCATTGCCGCGACGGTTTGCGGATCGGCCGTGCGCAATTCTTCCGGCGTCGGCTTCCAGGTGTTCGACAACGCCAACCGATAACCGGTGTAGACGAACAGCGTCGGACATTCGATCGCGTGATTTTTCTTCAGAAGCGCGATGAATTCGTCGTCGATCGGAACGTCTTCCACGGAATGGACGAGGTAATCCGCGCCGGCGCGTAACGCCGACTTTGCTACGTCGAGTTCCGTCGCGTGCACGGCCAGGCGCGTATGCGCGGAGTGCGCGGCATCGGCGGCGGCCTTGACGATTTTTTCCTGCGCGGCGAGGTCGTCGCCTTTCTGATTGATGTACCACACCTTGATGAAATCGGGTTTGCGCTTGAGTTCGCGCGCGACTACGCCACCGCCTTCGAGGAGGGCCTCGCCGAGGCCAGGTCGGTCGCGAT
>CAZZYA010000095.1:8879-12339 GCA_964658115.1 uncultured Rudaea sp.
CTCGACGCGCAGGAGAAGGCGCAGGGCCTCTTCGCCGAGATCGCGCGCAGCCTGTGGCGAATCGACTTTGATGATCGGTGGATCGTCGAGATCGAGTTGCGGGCGCGCGACCATCGAGATCAGCGGACCGGCTACTTCGACGCGCGGCGCCGCGTCGGACTTCGCGGCCATGTCGCGCACGTCGAAATTCCAGAAAGGTCCACCGACGTCGATCACGCTCGTGATGCCGCTCGCCAGCCACGCCTTGAACGTCGCCGGCAAGCGCGCTTTATTGCGTGCGACTTCCTGCGCGTACGGCACCACGGCATTGAAATCGGCGACGTCCGGACGCGTGTATAGATTTCCCGATTGGAAAAAGTGGACATGACCGTCGATCATGCCGGGAATCAGCCAGCGCCCGCTGCCGTCGATACGCGTGGCGTCTTTCGGCACTTTCACCGACGCGCTCGGGCCCGCCGCGACGATGTGATCGCCATCGAAAACGACGGTTGCGTCTTTCAATGCGGCATGCGCATCATCGCGCGACGGATCGATGACCGTCACATTGACGATCGCCGTAGGCGCAGCCGTCAGGTTCGACACCGCGAACAACAAAGCGATAGCACCGATGCGTGCAAGCGAGATCATGCGTTGCTCCTCAAATCTCCGTGCGATACTCGCATCTTAGCCGGGAAGTTCTGATCGCGTCGCATGAACTATTGGCCATTGCTGGGCGTTGCGTTTGTTGTTATGGGATTCGCGCTGCGGCTGAATCCGGCGCTGGTCGTCGTCGCGGCGGGCGTGATCAGCGCGTTGCTGTCGGGCATGTCGGTGCCCGATCTGCTCGCATTGATCGGACACACGTTTGTCGGCAACCGGGCGCTGATGCTGTTCGTGCTGACGCTGCCGGCTATCGGTTTGCTCGAGCGGGCGGGTTTGCGCGAACGTGCGCGGCATCTCATCGGTCGACTTCGGCAACTCACGTTCGCCCGACTGCTCATCGCCTATCTGGCGTTGCGGCAAATCCTGTCGATGTTCGGACTCACCAATGTCGCCGGTCATCCGCAGACGGTGCGTCCGCTGCTGGCGCCGATGGCGGAAGCGGCCGCCGAGAAAATCGATCCGTCGCTCGACGAACTCGGGCACGAACGGGTGCGCGCGATGGCGGCGGCGACGGACAACATCGGATTGTTTTTCGGCGAAGACGTCTTCATCGCGCTCGGCGCCGTGCTGTTGATCCAGGGTTTTTTCGCGCAAAACAACATCGATATCGATCCGAAATCGATCGCGATCTGGGCTGTGCCGACGGCGATCGCCGCATTCGTCATTCATTCGCTGCGCATCGTGCTGATGCAGCGGCGCCTGGCGCGCAAGGATCGCAATGCTGCACATTGAGTACGCGTTCTGGTTGTGCGGAATGTTGCTCGCGGTTTGTGCACTCGTCGACGCGCACGCACGCCGTCCGTTGCACGCGGCATTCTGGGGAATTCTCGCGGCCGTGTTTCTTGGCGGCGATGCGTTCGAAACCATGTATGCGGCGGGCTCGAAATTCGCGGATCAGCTCGTCGGCATCGCGGTGATCGTGCTCGCGTTGTTGGCCGGATCGGGAAAGCTGAAGCGCCGCACCGACGATGACGATCCTTCGGCGCGCGAGGCGGGCGCGGCGCGAATCGGCAGCAAACTTTTTCTGCCAGCGTTGCTGATTCCGGTTGGCACGCTGGCGCTCGCACTCACACAGCCGTGGCTGCACGTCGGCAACATGCCGGTTTTCGATGCTCGACAAGCAACGTTGACTGCGCTCGCGGTTGCATGCGTGCTCGCGTTGCTCGCGGCGATGAGGCTCACGCGCGCCACACCGATGAACGCCGGCACGGAGACGGCGCGCCTGCTCGATGCGCTGTCGTGGGCCGCACTGTTGCCGATGCTGCTCGCCACACTCGGCGGCGTGTTCACGGCGACAGGCGTCGGGGCGGCGATCGGGCATCTGAGTGCGATGGCGATTCCAACGGATTCGCGGCTCGCCTGCGTGATCGCGTACGCGCTGGGGATGGTCGCGTTCACCGTGATCATGGGCAACGCGTTCGCCGCGTTTCCTGTGATGACGGCCGGCATCGGCTTGCCGTTGCTGATCCAGCATCATCACGCGAACGCCGCGGCGCTCGGCGCGCTCGGTATGCTGTGCGGTTATTGCGGTACGCTACTCACGCCGATGGCGGCCAATTTCAACATCGTGCCCGTGGCGCTGCTCGAGTTGCGCGATTCCAATGCGGTGATCAAGGCCCAGTGGCAAACCGCAACGTGGCTGTTTTTAGCAAATAATATACTTATGTACTTTTTCGCATTCCCGTGAAACCTGTCGCACTGCTTCTCGGGTTCGAACCGTTCAACGGCGACGACGTCAATCCGTCGCAGCGCATCGTCGAGGCGCTGGACGGCGAAACGATCGCCGATCACGTCGTGATCGCGCGCACGTTACCGACGGAATTTGTCGGCGCGGCCGACGCGCTGCGAAAATCGATCGAACGTCATGCGCCCTCGCTCGTTCTCGCAATCGGTCAAGCCGGCGGAAGGCCGGGTATTTCCATCGAGCGAATCGCTATCAACGTCATCGACGCGCGGATTCCGGACAATGCGGGCGACCAGCCCGTCGATGTTCCAGTGATCGACGGCGCGCCGAACGCCTACTTTTCGACGTTGCCGATCAAGACAATGTTGCGCGCGTTGCACGAGGCGCAGATTCCTGCCGCGATATCGAACACGGCGGGCACGTTCGTGTGCAATCAGGTGTTTTATGCGCTGGCTCACCTGATTGCGACGCGGTATCCGCAACTGCGCGGCGGTTTCGTGCACGTTCCCTATCTGCCCGAACAGGCGCAGCGCGTGGGCGATGCGCCAGCGCTCGATCAGACGACGATGGTCAATGCTATTCGGCTATGTCTGCACGTCGCGGCGACAACGCGCGACGATTTGCACTTCGCGGCAGGCGCCACGCATTAGCGCGGCGCGGCGATGTCAGTGCGCGGCTGCGGCATTGTCGATGGGTGGCGGCGTGGTGTCAGGCGATGGCGTCGGATCGACCAGCGGCTGCATCTTGCCGTCGAGATCGATGAACGCGTCGAGCTGTTGCGCCTTCGCCGTGATCGCAATCAGGTGTTTCTGCATGTCGGTGGCTTTGTCGCCCCTGGAAAGCACGATGCCGGTTATCTTCTTCGAGTCCTTCAGATCGCTGACGTAACCGTATAACTCCGCTTTGCCGAGCGTGTATTCGGCGGCCTCGAAATGATCGTTCTTCGCCGGCGTGATGATGAGCTTGTTGTCCTTGATCGGATCGCGCGCGACGGCGAGCGAAGCGGACAGCAGCGCGACGACGGTGAGCGATGCGAGAATGAGTTTGCGCATGGGATTCTCCGGTAAAGGATCGATCGTCAATCGACGATCTTTATCACCTTGGTTTTGCCGTCGTTGTCGGTCACGTAGGCAG
>CAZZYA010000096.1:0-12337 GCA_964658115.1 uncultured Rudaea sp.
ATGTTCTTGTGCGGACTCACGCCGGTGATCATCGCCCTCGTCGTGCTGATGCGCGTGAAGGAACCGGAACGCTGGCAGAAACACAGCGCCGAAGCGACGCGGCATAACCCGCTGAAGGAAATCTTCAACGCAACCTACGCGCGACGCACGATCGTCAATGCGGCACTGCTCACTGTCGCCATCATCGGCCTGTGGGCGGGCGCGGTGTACGAGCCGACCGCTATCATCACGCTCGCCAAGAAAGCCGGCATGGCGCAGGCCGATGCCGTGAAGAAGGCATCGATCGGCACGGCCATCCTTTCGATCGGCACTATTCTCGGCTGCCTGTGCGTGCCGCTGCTCGCCGAACGCATCGGGCGCAAGAAAACGCTGGCGCTGTATTTCGCCGGCATGTTCGTCATGATCTCCAGCGCATTCGGCTGGGTGTTCTATCTTGAGAACGCGCTGTACCCGTTTATCGCCATGCTGTTCTTCCTCGGTTTCTTCGGCGGAAATTTCGCGGTGTTCAGTCTGTGGCTGCCCGAACAGTACGGCACGAACGTGCGTGCGACGGCCTTCGCGTTCTCGACATCGATCGGAAGGCTCATCGGTGCTGTCGTGAACTTCGGCATCGGTTGGATGGTGGTGTCGAGAGGCACGATCGGCACGCCGGTGGCGATCACCGCGGTCGCATTCCTGGTCGGCATCGCCATCATTCCGTTCGCCGTCGAAACCAAAGGCCAGCGATTGCCCGAGTAATACTTACTCGAGTTCATCGGCGAAGATGACATCGCTGGTGTCCTGGAATGCGCCGATGGTGCAACGCGCGCCAGCCAACCACGCCGTGAACAAGGGTCGCGCGATGTCGCGCTGATCGGTGAAAAGCTGGTCGCCGTCGAGATCGACGCATTGCGTGAGATCGGTGATGAGACCGATCACCGGACTGCCCGGCTCGGGTCCGATGGTCGGCGTCGCGCCGCCTTGAAACGTGAGCGAGGATAAGCGCGCATCCTGTCCTCCGAACGCATCGCTCGTGGTGCCGGCGAGCGTGCAGCCGGTTTGATTCTGAACGAATGTCGGTCCGTCTAATTGCAGTACGACGGCGCAGTCGGATTCGTTCCTCGTTGCGCCACTCACTTGGGCGTTGCCGGCGATGATGGAATTGCTGGCGTGCCAGAAACCGCCGTTGCCGTCGAGTCCGGCGGCGCCCGTACCGACGGGTTGCGTGTTGCCGGCGATCGTAGTGAACGACATCGACACGTCGCCGGTGCTGTAAATACCTGCACCTGTTTGCAGCGCGGCGTTGTCGGCCACGGTCGTGTTCAACAATTGCAGCGTTCCACCCACGAGGATGCCGCCGCCTTCGGATTGAAAGGTGCTGTTCGGTTGGTTGTGATCGATCGTCGAAGAACTTATTTCCGCGGTCGCGCCGGGCAAGACATACATGCCGTTGCCCGCAGCCGCGCGATTGCCAGTGACGCGTGAGTGATCGAGCAACAGACTGCCCGCGTCGACGCGGATGCCGCCGCCCGCACCCAGTGAGTTGCCGTTGCGGACCGTCACGCCAAGCAATGCGGTCGAGGTGGAAACGTAGCCGCTGCGAAACGTCGTATCGAGTGCGGCGCCGTCGATGATCGTGGCGCCGGTGCCGACCAGCATCACGGCGTTGCGGGTGAGAACGTCGAGCGCGCCGTCTTCGTTGTAGCGGTTGTTCGGCGCGCGCGCCAGCTCGATGGTGCCTGTCGGAAGCTGGATCGTGGTGAATCCGGCCGAATCGTTGGCCTTCTGGATCGCCTTGCGCAATGTGCACGGATTGAACGCGGTGCAGAGACTGTCGCTCGCGGTGGGATCGGTGTCGTCGGCAAGGGAATTCACGTAGTAGTCGACGTGATGTTCGTATGCGCCGATGTCGCACCGCCCATCCTGTCCGCGCGCGACGCCACGCGCGTCGATACCTTCGCAGGCTGGACTGGCCGAACCGGGAGTCGTCGGATTGCCGGCGTTGTACGCGAGCGAGCCGGGCAGCACGGCACGCGTCGGCACGCCACTGCCGTAATCCCACAACGGCGCGAGTTGCGGATCGACACCGATGATGTCGTGCGACGTGTCGCCCTGGAACGGGCAGACTCCGACGTGGCCGACAATGTTGTAACCCTGCGAAATGAGTGTCGGTTCGCCGGTCTCGCAATCGTCGAGATAGCGCGTGTTGCGAATGTTGTCGGCGACGATGCTATTGCGTAAATACAATGTCACGCCATCGCCGGCCACGATGAGGCCGGCGGCGTCGGCGTCGTGGCTGGTGTTGAAGGCGATGGTACTGTTGCTGATCGTCGCGGTGACGGTCAGCCCCTGTTCGGCTTCGATGTTGAGGCCGCTCTCTCCGCCCGGCGATGCGTTGTCGCTGATCGTCGAATTGACGACGTTGATCGTGGAAGAACCCGACGTGGTATCCAGTTCGACACCGCCTCCTTCGTTGTGTCCTATTGTCGCCTCGAGCAGATTCACACCGGTCGCGCCGAGGCTGTAGACCGCGTATGGACCGTCGTTGCGCGAAAAGAAGACACGTTGCAGCAGCAGCTGCGCTTCGCCGCGGTGGTCGAGACCGGCGCCAGCGAACGCCCCGCTGAGTCCGTTTCGAACGGTCGCATCGACGATACCGACGAGTCCGCTGCTGACGCGCGACCGGAACACGGCGTCGAGATTGCCGCCATCGATGATCGTCTTTCCAGCGCCGGCGCCGATCACGACCACGTTCTGGCTCAACACCAGCGCGCCGCCGGCGAACGCATTGTTCTGGACCGGCGCGATGGTCGTGGTGAACGTACCGGCGGGCAGTGAAACGCTGTCGAACAACGATCCGCTGACGATCGTGCAGCCGCCGAAATTCTGTTTCTGGTTCAGCGTATACAACGCTTCGCGCAATGAGCAATGCGCGCCGTCGGCGCCGAAGTCGTCCGCGGTCGTGTTGACGATAACGCGGTTGGTCGCGTGCGCGGCCAACGTACACGTGAGCAGCAATACCGCGCAGAACGCGCGCGTCGAACATCGGCTGGCCATGGCGAATCTCCGTGAAAGTTGACCTGGAAACGGAGAAAGCCGCGCAGGTCTGCCACGCTTTGACTTGACCGCAGCCCGCAGCGACACTGGCGCGGGCTGGGCGATGGCGATGGTGCGGTGTCCGAACCGGGTGAAATCACGCAGTTGCTGGCGGCCACGCGCGCGGGCGACGCGGCGGCGTGGGACGAACTGGTCAAACTCGTCTACGGCGATCTGCAACACATCGCGCGCAAACTTCTGCGCGGCGCGGGCCGCGATCGCACGCTCAACACCGGCGCGTTGATCCACGAATATTATTTGCGTCTGCAGGATCGGCAGGCCGCCGCGCCACAGGACAAGAATCATTTCCTCTCGCTCGCCGCGCGCGTGATGCGGCAGGTAATTTGCGACTACGCGCGTGAACGCCTTGCGCAAAAACGCGGCGGCGGCGTCGCGGCGATGGAACTCGACGACGCGCACGCTCAGGAAGAACATCACATCGAGCAGTTCGTCGAACTCGACGCGGCACTGGGCGAACTGGCGAAGCACAACGAACGGCAGGCGCGCGTCGTCGAATGCCGTTTCTTCGGGGGACTTACCGACGCCGAAACCGCCGATGCGCTCGGAATATCCGTCCGCAGCGTCGCGCGCGACTGGGATGCGGCGCGCTCATGGCTTTCGCGCGATCTGGCCGGCTGATCGTGCCGATCGATCCGGATTTCCTGCAGCCCGGCGGCGCGTTCGCATCGCCCGTATTCCAACGCGCGATGCAACGTTTCGAGATAAAGGAATGCGAGCCAGGTACGCGCATAGGACCGTATCGCGTCGTGCGTCCGCTCGGCAGCGGCGGCATGGGCGTGGTGTATGTCGCCGAGCGCGCGGACGGCGAATTCGAGCAAACCGTTGCGCTCAAACTGGTGCGGCCGGATTCGGATTCGCCGCTTGCGCAAGATCTGTTGCGCCGCGAGCGGCAGATTCTGGCGAAACTCGAGCATCCCGGTATTGCGCGATTGATCGACGGGGGGCGCAGCGCCGACGGTGCGTTCTGGTTCGCGCTCGAATTCATCGACGGTTTACGCATCGACGAATATTGCGATTCGCATGCGCTGTTGCCGGCTGCGCGGCTGCGTCTGTTCGCGCAGGTTTGCGGCATCGTGCAGTTCGCGCACGGCCGTTTGCTCGTGCATCGCGATATCAAGCCGGCGAATATTTTAGTGACGAGCGAAGGCGCGATCCGCTTGCTCGATTTCGGCATCGCCGCGCTGCTTACGCAAGACTCGAATGCAGCCGCTGTGATGCAGGCGTCGACGCCCGGTTATGCGAGTCCGGAACAGCAGCGCGGCGAAACGATCACGACGGCATCGGACATCTATCAGCTTGGCGTGTTGCTGAAGCGTCTCGTCGGCGATGCGCCGGCCGCACCGCTCGCTGCGATCATCTCAAAAGCGACAGCGTTGTCGCCCGCGGATCGATATTCGACGGCTGAAGAATTGTCCGTCGACGTGGTGCGCTTCGTCGATCATCGGCCTGTTCGCGCGTTCGACAACGGCGCGGGATATCGTTTCGCGTTATATGCGCGGCGGCATCGGTGGGCGCTGACGATCGCGGCGATCGTCGTCATCATTTTTCTGGCGACGGTGCTGCATTTCACGCTGCGCATTCGCGCCGAACGCGATGCGGCGCGCGCGCAGGCCGAACGTGCGACGCAGGTTTCGCAATTCCTCGTCGACATGTTTTCCGTGGCCGATCCGGATGTGAATCGCGGCGACAAACTTACGGCGACAGAAATTCTCGATCGAGGCGCGAAAAAACTCGACGAGTCGCTGTCGTCGCAACCGATGTTGCACGCCAACCTCGCCGAAACGATTGGTCGGGTGTATATGAACCTTGGCGATTTTCCACGCGCCGAACCGTTGCTTCAGCAGGCGGCGCAATTGAAGAAAGACGACGCTTCGATTGCCCCGACCGAGCGCGCCAAGACCCTCGGCATGTACGCGTTTGTCGAGCAGAAACTGAGCAAACTTCCCGAAGCCGCGCGACTCATCGGCGAAGCAGACGTGCTGCTGCAAGGACAAAAAAACCGCGATGCGAAAGCGCAACGCGCCGCGCTGCTCGATCAGCGCGGACTCATACTCAAGCATCAGGGTAACTTGGCCGCTTCGTTGGCGAGCAGCAGAGAAGCGGTGAATCTGGCAAAGGAAGCAGGCGATGCGCGGCGGCTGGCAGCCGTCGAGAATCATCTGGGCTTGTTGCTGTATACGATGGACCAGTTCGCGGATGCGCAGGCCGTGTACGAAGAGGCGCTCGACACCGATCGCGAGGTGTTCGGCGAATCGCACGAGACGACGATCGATACCGAGGAAAACCTCGCGCTCGCACTGTCGGCGCAGCGGAAGTTCGACGCGGCGCTCGCGCTCATGCAGCGCGCAATGGCCGGCGAAATCAGATTGCTCGGCGCGGATTCGTCAGAAATCGCGGCGAGTCAGCAAATGCTCGGCGACATCTACATGGATGCGGATCGTCCGAACGATGCGTTGCCGCTTTACATGACGGCGATGGAGGTGACGGTAAAATCGTTGGGCGCGCGTAACGACCGCGTCGCGAGCGTGCTCGGCGATATCGCTGCCGCGCACGCCCGATTGCGGCAGTACGGCCAAGCGAAATCAGCGTTCATCGATTCGATCGCGATGCGACGCGAATTCGAAGCGCAAGACAATTTCGAAATCGCGAACGAGGAAATGCAATTGGCGTTCGTGGAGTTCAATCTCGGCGACGTGGCCGCTGCTGAAAGTCTCGGAACGCGGGCTCTTGCGAAACTGCGCGGGGATTTAGGAGAAACGCACGCTTATGTCGTCGACGCGAAAGCGATGCTCGGACGGATTCTCGCCGCTGAACACAAGAACGATCAGGCGCGACCGTTGCTCGAACAAGCGATGCAACATTATCGCGACAAGCAGGAACTCGATGGCGACGACGCGCGCGACACGGCGCGTGTGCTTGCCGCGCTGCCGCCGGCTTCCATGTCGAAGTAATCAGCGTTTCGCGCGCGTTGTTTTTTTCGCGGGCAATTTCTTCGACGCCGCTTTCCCGATGGTCTTCTTCGCCGCCGCCTTTTTCGGTTTTTCGCCGATCGATAACGTGACCCACGTCGGAGCGTGGTCGCTTGCGCCTTCCTGATCACGAACCCAGCGGTCGACGTTCGCGTCCTTCAAATGCGGTGCGAGTGTCTTGTTCAGCAGCAGGTGATCGATGCGCAATCCGGCGTTACGTTTCCAGTGATTGCGGAAATAGTCCCAGAACGTGAATATTTTTTCGTCCGGATGCATGTCGCGCAATGAATCGATCCACCCTTGTTTGAGCAGTCGCTCATAGCATTCGCGCGTTTCGGGTTGCAGCAACGCATCCTTGCGCCAATGCGTGGGATCGTAGATGTCGAAGTCGGTCGGGACAACGTTGAAATCGCCGGCCAGAATGACAGGCTGCTTACTCGCGTACAGCAATTTCGCATGCGCGATCAGGCGATCGAACCACGCCAGTTTGTAAGCGAATTTCGGTCCGGGCTGCGGATTGCCGTTGGGCAGATACAGGCAGGCGACGATGATGCCGTTTATATCGACTTCGAGGTAGCGGCTTTGCGAATCGCTCTCGTCGCCGGGCAATGCGCGCAGCCTTTCGGTGATCTCGGTCCCTCGCGCAAGTATCGCCACGCCGTTCCACGAAACCTGACCAACCCAGCGCGCCGAATAGCCCGCCGCGCGAATCTCGTTCAGCGGAAATGCAGCATCAATTGCTTTAAGCTCTTGAAGACAAACGATATTCGGCTTCTCGCGTTCGAGCCAATCCAGCAGTTTTCCCTGACGCGCACGGATACCGTTGATGTTATAAGTAGCAAGCTTTACTGTCGGCATGAAGGAAATCCAAGTTTTTGGCATCGTCCACGAAGGAGCATGTTATGACGAAATTGGAGAAAGCGATCCGTCGCGAATTGGTGATCAAGGATGTTACCTACACGGTCGTCATCGATCCGACCGGCCTTAAACTCACCGAAAAGGGACGCCGCAAGGGCATCGAGCTGAAATGGTCCGATATTGTGAGCGGTGACGCTGGCGTCGCGGCCGCGTTGCAAGGCTCACAACAGTAATCGATCAGCAGTAGCCGATTTTACGGCGGCGTCTCGGCGCGTCGCATGCGCTGAGACGCTCGTCGTCTAAAAACATCGTTCGGAGGTTTCGATGAACGATGTCGCTATTCGCGCGGCGCAGCGCGCCGATCTCGATACACGCTCGGCCGATGGCTTGGCGCAACGCCTCGTCGCCAAATATGGCGATCGAGTGTCGGGATATTTTCATCTCCCATCCACGCCCGCGCGTTATGCGGCGTTCCCTGACCAATTATCCGAGCCGATCCGCGCCGCTTTACGCTCGCGCGGCATCGAACAGCTTTATTCGCATCAACGCGAAGCGTTCGACGCGGTGCGCGAAGGCAGGCACGTGGTCGTCGTCACGCCAACGGCGTCGGGGAAGTCGCTGTGCTATCACTTGCCGGTGATCGAGGCAGTGCGCACCTCGCGCGCGAAATCGCTGTACCTGTTTCCGACGAAGGCGCTGGCGCAGGATCAGGTCGCCGATCTGCTCGAACTGAACAAGGCCGGCGAACTCGGCGTGCGCTGTTTCACGTTCGACGGCGACACGCCGGCCGACGCGCGGCAAGCCATTCGCGTGCACGGCGACATCGTCGTCAGCAATCCGGACATGCTGCACCACGCGATCCTGCCGCACCACACGAAGTGGGCACAGTTTTTCGAGAACCTGCGCTATATCGTCATCGACGAACTGCACACGTATCGCGGCGTGTTCGGTTCGCACCTGGCAAACGTGTTGCGTCGCTTGAAACGTCTGTGCGCGTTTTACAATTCGTCGCCACAATTTATTTTGTGTTCGGCGACGATCGGCAATCCGCAGGAACATGCCGAAGCGATCATCGGCGAGACGGTGCATGCGATTACCCAATCCGGTGCACCGCGCGGCGAACGGCATGTGATGCTGTGGAATCCGCCGGTGATCAATCCGGATCTGGGCATGCGCGCGTCGGCGCGATCGCAAACGAGCCGCATCGCGCGCCACGCGATCCGCGCGAAACTGAAAACGATCGTGTTCGCGCAATCGCGGCTGATGGTCGAGGTGTTGACCAAATATCTGAAGGACGTGTTCGATCACGATCCGCGCAATCGCGAACGCATCCGTGCCTATCGCGGGGGCTACTTGCCAACCGAACGGCGGCAGACCGAACGCGCATTGCGCGCTGGCGAAATCGATGGCGTCGTATCGACGTCCGCGCTTGAACTCGGCGTCGACGTGGGCAGTCTCGACGTGGCGATTCTCAACGGCTATCCGGGTTCCATCGCGGCGACGTGGCAACGGCTCGGACGTGCGGGTCGGCGTCAGCGTCCATCGCTCGGTATCCTGGTCGCGACGAGTCAGGCGCTCGATCAATACATCGTGCGGCATCCGGAATTCTTCGAACATGCATCGCCGGAAACCGCGCGCATCGCGCCGGATCAATTGCTGATCCTGCTCGATCACATCCGTTGCGCGGCGTTCGAGTTGCCGTTTTCGTCCGGCGAATTCTTCGGCATGCATCGGGTCGATGATTTTCTGGATGTACTCGCCGAATCCGGCGTTCTGCATCGCGAAGAGGACCGCTGGGACTGGATCGCCGACAGTTATCCGGCGCAAGCGGTGAGTTTGCGCTCGGTGGCGGACGGCAATTTCGTAGTGGTCGATCGCACCGACGGCCGCCAGCAAATTATCGCGGAAGTCGATTATTCATCGGCCGCGCTCACGCTCTACGAAGGCGCGATCTACATGGTGCAATCGACGCCGTATCAAGTCGAGACGCTCGACTGGGAAGGCCGCAAAGCATTTGTCACGCGCACCAACGTCGACTATTTCACCGACTCGATCGACTTCACCAATCTGAAGGTGCTCGAAACCTTCGACGGCGCGAAAGCGGGACAGGGCGTGTGCCATCACGGCGAAGTGCATGTGGTACGGCGCGTGTCGGGCTATAAGAAAATCCGTTTCTACTCGCACGAAAACATCGGCTACGGTCCGGTGAAACTGCCCGATCAGGAATTGCAGACGACTGCCGTGTGGTGGCGTCTGGATCAGGCGACATTGGAACGCACCTTCGCCAGCCGACAGGATGCGCTCGACGGATTTCTCGGCGCGGCGTACGTGCTGCACACGGCAGCGGCGGTCGAGGTGATGGCCGACGCGCGCGATCTGCGCAAGGCCGTCGGTTCCGGCGATGCGGCGCATTTCGCGAGCCAGGATCAGAACGGCCGCGGTCAATGGCGTGACGGCAACGGCAATCTCGCTGATCCTCGCATCGAAAAGGCTTTCACGCCGACGGTGTATCTTTACGACAATTATCCCGGCGGCATCGGTCAGAGCGAGCCGTTGTTTGCGCGCGCGCCGCGTCTGGTCGAAAGCGCACTGGCGCTGATCGAATCGTGTGATTGCCGTTTCGGTTGCCCGGGTTGCGTCGGTCCGGTGCTGGCATACGACGAATCCGAAGAACGTTCGGCCAAGGCGAAAGCGCACGCGGTACTGAGTCTGTTCGCATGAACGGATTGAAAGATCGTCTGGCCATCTTGCGGCGGCAGGCCGGCATCGTGGCGCCGCCGTTGCTGCCGACGCACGACGTGCGCAGCAAGCTCGCACGATTGCTCGGCACGCGCGACCGCTCGGTGCGGCGCAAACTCGACGCGCCGGTCGGCCACGCGATCGCGCCGGGTGTTTACGCGACGGAACAGGCGTGGGCATGTGACATCGTCGACGACATCCGCTTGCCGTGGATCGATGAAACGTTCGCGCGTGATCGCATGGTTTGTTTCGACACGGAAACGACGGGTTTGTCCGGCGGCGTCGGCACCAAAGCGTTCATGATCGGCTGGGCGACATGGCGCGGCAGCCAGGTCGTCGCGCGTCAGCTTTATCTGACGGCGATGAGTGGCGAAGACGCCATGCTGCGCGAATTCGCCGCGTCGTTGCCGAACGATCCGGTGTTCGTCAGTTACAACGGCAAATCGTACGATGCGCCGTTATTGAAATGCCGATATCGCATCAATCGGCAACAGCATCCGTTCGATGGTCCGCTGCACGTGGATTTGCTGCATCCGGTGCGGCGCCGCTATCGCGGCGTGTGGGAGAACTGCAAACTGAAGACGATTGAGCGCGAACTGCTCGGCATCGTGCGACATGACGATCTGCCCGGCGCCGAAGCGCCCGCTGCGTGGCGCGATTTTTTGCAGGGCCGCAGCAGCCGCAATCTCGGCCGCGTCGCCGATCACAACCGCCAGGACGTGCTTACTTTGACGCGGCTGCTTGATCGCCTTCGTCAAGTTGACTCGTGTTAGACACGCTGCGCTCTTCGGTTTCGTCGAACTTCGCCTCGCCGATCAGCACGTAGATCGGCCGCAGCGCTTCGGTGTGCTGGCAGATGATGCGGAAGCATGCCAGTAGCGGACCGGCGAGCAGGATACCGATCAGTCCCCACAACCAGCCCCATATCAGCAGCCACACGAACACGACGACGGGATTGACCGCCAAACGCCGGCCGATGATCGTCGGCGTGACGAGCTGGCCTTCGATGAACGCCAGACACAGAAATGTGCCCGGCACTGCGAACGCGTGGCCGAGACTGTCGAATGTCGTGAAGCCGACCGTCGCGAGCACGACCGCGCTCACGGTGGCGCCCACGTACGGCGCGAAGTTGAACAGGAAAACCATCGCGCCCCACAACACCGCGTTGGGCACTTGAAGCAGTGCCATGGCGATCGCCGTCGCGCAGCCGAGGCCAAAGTTGATCAGCGTGATCGTTTGCAGATAGCGCGACATTTCGCGCTGGATATCGCGCGCGATGCTGACCACGATTTTCTTCTCCGTCATGCCGGGCGCGATTTCGACAAGCCGTCGCAGGAAGTTGTCGCCGGACGACAAAAAGAAAAATAGCAGCAGGATGGTCGCCGCGATCGATTCGAGCACGCGTGGCGTTCCGGCAGCGAGCGCGGACAGCGGGGTGGAACCGTCCTTGACGACCACCTGTTGCGTAGTGGTGCTGCTGGTTCCGGTCAGATCGGTCAGGCTTTCGGTCGCTTTCTGTGCCTGTTGCACCGGACCGCGCCAATCCTTGAATCGCTGCGACACCGAATGGATCGCGGCGGGCGCCTTCGAGATCCAGTCCTTGGCCGGCTGCGCCAGCGCATACAACGCGCCGACCGATGCGGCGATGATCGCAAGCACGATCAGGCCGCTTGCCAGCATGCGCGGCAGACGAATCCGTTGCAGCACGCCGACGACGGGGGAGAACAACAACGAGAACAGCAACGCGAGCATGATCGTGCTGATGATTTCCTGCGCGAGATAGCACGTCGCGAGCACGGCGAGCACCGATAGCAGAACCAGGCAGCGTGCGATCGTCGCCAGCCTGACGGACGTCGGGCGCGTCGGTTTCGACACGGTGGGCAGGATGTTTTGGTTGTGATCCGCCACGCGACGTTTTTCCATTGGCGTACTTTCAGTCCATGAGCCCGAGCATTTAGCGGACTCTTCCTTTACCTGGACTTAAGTCGATGTCCTGCGCGCACCATACCGCATAACGGCGCGGTGCGCGCGCCAGCCGAATTCGAGCGCCCGTTGCGCGAAGCCGGCCGATTTCCTTAAAGTCCGGTCATGCTCGAACTTTCCACGACGCCGCCGCTGGCCGTCGGACATCTGCGCCATGTCTTCCAGCATCCCGAGAACCCTGCGTATCTGGTCAAGGTGATGCGCGCGGATGCCGTGGATGCGCGGATCGTAAAAGGCCGCTGGTACAAACGTCTGCCGCGCACACGCGAATTCATCGGCTATGTGCGCGAGCTGAAGGAATACATTGTCTCGCAGGCGCGAAGCGAGAGTCGCAATGCGCCGATCGCACGGATGGTCGGACTGGTCGATACCGATCTGGGTCTTGGTCTCGTCGCCGAAAAAGTGTGCGGACCGGACGGCGGACTCGCGCGCACGCTCGCGGCGCTGTATTCCGACCAGCGCGGTTTCAGCGAGATGCTCGAGCGTGAGCTCGCTACGTTTCGTCGCGGGTTGCTCGAAGCCAACGTCATCGTCGGCGATATGCACGCGTGGAACATCGTGTTCGGCAGTGATTCGCGCGGCGGTCCGCGTCTTGTGTTGATCGATGGTTTCGGCGAGAAGAACATCATTCCGATGTCTTCGATGAGTCGCCGCTTCAACGCGCGCAATACCGAGCGGCTGTATCGCCGCAT
>CAZZYA010000097.1:0-12145 GCA_964658115.1 uncultured Rudaea sp.
TATTCGCGCGCTAAAACGTGTACTGATCGCCAAGGCCGAGTTGCGACGCCTGCAAGCTCTCATGGGCCGCGGCCGCATAACGGCGAGATAGCCGCAAACGCAGGTCGGCAATCGCACGTCTGCTACAATTGACGACGTTCCGCGCGTTCTGCGCGATGAGTTTTCGGAGTTTTCATGGCTGCTTCCATCTTGAAGGCGTCCGGCTTGGCCGACGTCGAATCAGGCACGTATTTGGGCGACGGTGAGTGGGCCAAAACCGCCGACGCCGGCGTCATCGAAGTCATCAACCCGAGTACGCACGACGTCATCGGCCGCGTTCACGCGGGCTCCGAAGCCGACTACGAAACGATCGTCAAACGCGCGCAAGCCGCCTTCAAAACATGGCGCACCACGCCGGCGCCCAAACGTGGCGAGGCGATTCGCCTGTGCGGAGAAGCGTTGCGAAAACATAAGGATGCACTCGGGTCATTAGTCGCGCTCGAAATGGGCAAGATCAAGCCCGAGGGCGACGGCGAAGTACAGGAAATGATCGACATCGCCGATTTCGCCGTCGGCCAGAGTCGCATGTTGTACGGCCTGTCGATGCACTCGGAGCGCCCGGGCCATCGCATGTACGAGCAATGGCATCCGCTCGGTCTCGTCGGCATCATCTCGGCGTTCAACTTCCCCGTCGCGGTGTGGGCATGGAATGCGTTTGTCGCGGCGGTGTGCGGCAACATATCGATCTGGAAACCGTCGCCGAAAACACCCTTGTCGGCGATTTCATCGCTGAAAATCTGCAACGCTGCGTTGAACGACGCCGGGTTTCCCGACCTGTTCTTTCTGTTCAATGACGCCGGTGCGGAACTCGCCAAGAAGTTCGTCGACGATCATCGCGTTGCGCTGATCAGCTTCACCGGCTCGACCGCGGTCGGCCGGCACGTCGGCGAACGGGTCGCCAAGCGCATGGGTCGCAGCCTGCTCGAACTCGGCGGCAACAACGCAATCATCGTCGATCAGAGCGCCGATCTGAAACTCGCGATTCCCGCCATTGTCTTCGGCGCGGTCGGCACCGCCGGCCAGCGCTGCACGACGACGCGACGCTTGCTCGTGCACGAATCCATTTACGACGATGTCGTCGGCAAACTGGTCAATGCGTACCAGCAGGTCGAAAAGAAGATCGGCGATCCCACGTTGTCGACCACACTGATGGGCCCGCTCAACAGTCCCGATGCCGTGCAGCGTTTCACCGGCGCGATCGAAAAAGCGAAATCTTCCGGCGGCAAGGTCCTGACGGGGGGCGAAGCGCTGAAGGATCGCAAAGGAAATTTCGTATCGCCGGCGATCGTCGCGGGCCTCAAGAATTCCGATGAAGTGGTTCAGACCGAAACGTTCGCGCCGATTTTGTACGTGATGCCGTTCAAAGACCTCGACGATGCCGTCGCGATGCACAACGGCGTGCCGCAAGGTTTGTCGTCGGCGATTTTCACGCAAAACGTGCGTGCGGCCGAATCGTTCCTGTCGAGCGCGGGTTCGGATTGCGGAATCGCCAACGTCAACATCGGCACCAGCGGCGCGGAAATCGGCGGCGCGTTCGGCGGTGAGAAGGAAACCGGTGGTGGCCGCGAATCGGGCAGCGATGCGTGGAAATCGTACATGCGCCGCCAGACCAACACGATCAACTATTCCGATCAGCTCCCTCTCGCGCAAGGCATCAAGTTCGAGTTCTGAACGGATATCCGGAAGCATTGAACCGGCATGCGCATGACCTTATCATGTGCATGTCATTATCATGTTCGGTGCGTTCATGAAAAGCCAACGATTGACGTTGCTGATTTCGCCGGAAGACAAACGCAATTTCAAATCCCTCGCGGAAGATCGCGGACTGACGACCAGCGAACTTGTTCGTCAAGCGGTACGCGCGTATGGCACGAGTTCGATCGACGACACCCGTGAACTCGCCGCGCTGACCGCAGAAATGCGCGCCGCACTGCCGTCGATGCGCAAGAGTTTGCGTCAGGCGAATGCATCGGTGGAACGGACGCTGGCCAGCATTGCTTCGCGCAAAGCCGCACGCTGATGGGCGTTCTCGCTGACGGCATCAGCGTCCTGAAAGATGTTCTGCGCATGCGCGACGATCTCGATCGTCTGTCGAAGAATGTGGACAAGCTCGCCGATGTCGCCAACGACCTCGATCGCCGCATGATCCGCATCGAAACCATGGTCGAGATCGCCGCCAAGCGCGCGAATCATCCGGCGCGATTGCCAAAGAGATAACCGCGGTCATCGACATGTACGCACTCGCTCGGCCGTTTCTGTTCTGCCTCGATGCTGAGCGCGCGCATGACGTGGGTCTTTCGGGTATCGAAGCGGCGTACCGCACTGGACTCGGTGCATTATTCGCGGCCAAAGCCGCGCCGCTGCCGACCCGCGCTTTCGGCATCGACTTTCCAAACCCGGTCGGCCTCGCTGCTGGACTCGACAAAAATGGCGCGTACATCGACGCGCTCGCCGCGCTCGGTTTTGGCTTCATCGAAATCGGAACAACCACACCGCGTCCGCAATCCGGAAATCCAAAACCGCGCATGTGGCGTCTGCCCGGGCAAATGGCCGTCATCAACCGGCTGGGCTTCAACAACGAGGGTGTGAACGCGCTCGTGCGCAACGTCGAACGCGCGCGTTTCCGCGGCGTGCTCGGCATCAACATCGGAAAGAACAAAGACACGCCGAACGAACGCGCCGTCGATGATTATCTTATCTGTCTCGAGCGCGTTTACGCGCACGCGAGTTACGTCGCGGTGAATATCTCCTCGCCGAACACGCAGGGTCTGCGCGATTTGCAGGAGGAGGAAACGCTGAAACGATTCGTCGGCACGTTGCGCGAAGCGCAGGAACGACTCGCCACAAAGCACGGCGCTCGCAAGCCGATGCTGCTGAAGATCGCGCCGGATTTGAGCGATGCGGAACTCGACGGCATCGCCAACGTACTGCGCGATGCGCATGCCGATGGCGTGATCTGCACCAACACGACCGTTGATCGCGACAGCGTTAACGGCGCGCCGCACGCCGAAGAAACCGGAGGTTTATCCGGCAAACCGTTATTCGCGCAAGCAATGTCCGTGCTGCTCGGCATGAAACAACGCCTCGGTGACGCGATGCCGATCATCGGCGTCGGCGGTATCACGTCGGGCACCGATGCCGCCGCGAAGATCGACGCGGGCGCGTCACTCGTCCAGTTTTATACCGGCATGATCTATCGCGGGCCGGCACTGATCGCCGAATGTGTCGAATCGATTCGCGGAGCGCGGCGATGAGCGCGCGCGTCACTGCCATCGTCAGCGAACCGGGCTACACGATCATTGAAAACGCGCCGCTGGCCGGACGCAATACATTGCGCGTGCCCGCGCGCGCCGACATGCTCGTCGAAGTTCACGCCGCCGACGCGTTGCCGACGATCGCCAGCTACGCATCGCTGCAGAAATCGCCGCCGCTGGTTCTGGGTGGTGGCAGCAATATACTTTTCACGCGCGATTGGCCGGGCACGTTGTTGTCGATGTCGACGACAGGCATACGCATCGTCGAAAAAAACGCCGATGCCGCCATCGTCCGTTTCGAAGCCGGTGAAAACTGGAACGATGCAGTTCAGTGGTCGCTTGCACAGGGATTCTGCGGGCTGGAAAATCTCGTGCTGATTCCCGGCACGGTCGGCGCCGCGCCGATCCAGAATATCGGTGCCTATGGCGTGGAAATTCGTGAGTTCGTACACGCGGTGGAAGCGTTCGAATGGCGCACGCGCGCGTTCGTGCGTTTGAGCAATGTCGACTGCGAGTTCGACTATCGCGATTCGGTCTTCAAACGCGATCCTTCGCGCTACATCATCAGCGCTGTCGAACTTCGCCTTCCACGCCAACGCGAGTTGCGAATGGACTACGCCGGCATCCGCGATGAACTTGCCGCGTTGCAGGCTGGCGAGCCGACGCCCGTGCTGGTCGCTGAAGCTGTTGCGCGCCTGCGTACGCGCAAACTGCCGAATCCGGCGCTGATCGGCAATGCGGGAAGTTTTTTCAAGAATCCACTCGTCGACGCAGCGACTGCCGAAGCGCTCAGCATCGACAACCCTAACCTCACTGTTTGGGACGCGCCCGATGGCCGCAAAAAACTTTCCGCCGCGTGGTTGATCGACGCATGTGGCTTGAAGGGATCACGCGAAGGCGATGCGGGCGTTTCCGAGCAACACGCGCTGGTGCTGGTCAATCATGGCAACGCCAGCGGTGCGCAAATCTGGTCGCTCGCGCAACACGTGATCGAATCCGTACAGCGGCGTTTCGGAGTTCGACTGGAACCGGAACCGATCGTTATTTAAGCGAAATCACTCGCACTGGTAATACAGCACGTGATCCGGATTCAGCGCGATGGTTTGGCCGAGACTGATCGCGCCGCTCTTGCGCAGGAAAACTTCGTCGCGATGCAGACGCAATTCGTCTTCTTCACCGAGCTTCACGTACGTGCCGTTCGTCGAACGATCGGAGATGACGAAATATCCGCGCTTGTATTCGATCAGCGCGTGATTGCGCGACACCCACTCCGCATCGACCATAAGGCTGCTGGCAACGTCGCGCCCCAGCGTGAACGGCTGTGAAAGTCCATCGAGTTCAAGCAGTTGACCGCGATAGCGCAGAAGCAGTCGAGCTTTCTCCGTGCCGGGCGCATCGATCCGGATCGCGCGCTGGACCATCGTCACGTTGGACGTGTCCTCCTGCCATTGCACATCGACGATGTCGATCGGCTGCAATTTTCCGGCAACGCGCGCCTGCCCCACCGAACGCGTGCGCAACATGCCGGCGTTCGTCAACATCTTCAGCGTGCTGCCAGTGGCGATGATCTGCTCGCGCTTGGCGAGCGACGCCATGCGCGCGGCGGTATTGACCGCGTCGCCATAAACGTCACCGTCCTCGATCAACGCATCGCCGTGATGGAGGCCGATGCGGATGGCGAGTTTGTCCTTCGCGAACTCGACGTCGTGAGCAATTCGTTTTTGCATGTCGACCGCGCCGAGCAGCCCCTGCATCGGACCCGGGAACGTGCACATGATTTCGTCGCCGATGGTTTTGATGACGCGACCGCCATGGCGCTGCGTCACCCCCGCGAGCGCACCCAGAATGGATGCGACTAACCGGCGCGCTTCGATGTCTCCCCGCGTCTCGAACAGCTTGGTACTTCCGCTGACGTCGGCGAATAGAATGGTCAGGGACTGGCTTTCGCTCATTGGTGCGAATGATAGGCGATCCGACGGCCCAAGCTCCAGCAATCGGCGATCAATTCGCCGATTTTCCGCCTTCCGGAGCGTTACGGCCCGTAGAAAACGTAGTCGGCCTGATACGGCACCAGCGACTTGCCGCCGACATCCCCCGCCGCCGCGCAGCCGGCGGCCGGTGCGACACCGCCACCAGTGCGGATGCGCTGCACGTACGTGGCCTTCGCGAAGTCGTATTTCGCGGCTTTTCCATGCGCCGGCGTCGTGCCCGATACCTTGAGCAACAGCCACGGCACGGCACCATCGGCGACGAAGGGTTTATCGGATGAGTTAGCCGCCACCGAACCTTGTGCGCGGCTGCCGTCGAGTCCTTGCCACGATGGATGAGCGGCGCCCGACTCATCGGCGCTGAGGAAATGCATGCCGATCGTCTCGCCGCTTTTTTCGACGTGGAGTGAAGCATCCGGGCCGTAAAGGGTCCATGCGAATCCGCCGGTTTTGCTTGGCAAACATACGTAATTCTGGGTGCCGCCCGCGTGCGTGGTGAACAGGACCTTGTTGCCATCCGGTACGCGCAAGTTGGCCGGAATCTCATCGGTTTTCGGATCGCTCGCCTGCGCCGAAGCAGCCAGCGCCATTATCGATAACAGGATTCTCATCGCGATTCTCCTTTGCTCAGAATTGTGCGGCAGCGGCCACGATGTCCGCGTCCGACGGAAGCACCAGGAACGCCGCGCCGGCCAGCGGCGTAAACGTATCGGCCCCGACGACGCGGCGTATTGGCTTGTCACCCAGACCGGCTTCGACGATCGCCGTGATGACGCCTTCGCTCACACCCGCCGAGCGGCGACCTTCGTCGACAACGATGATTCGCGAGCATTCGCGCGCATGACGCGCGATCGCCTTTTCGTTGAGCGGAAGCAGCCAGCGCAGATCGATCACGCGCACGTTCCAGCCGCGCGCTGTCTCGATCTCGCGAGCGGCACGCAAACTCATCGGAACACCGTTGCCGAAACTGAAAATCACGAGATCTTTCGCGTCGTCGCCGTAGACGCGTTCTTCGCCAAGCGTCATCGCGTGGTTCGGCGGTGGATACGCGAACTGCCACTGCCCATCACCCGCCGCGTACAGGTCTTTCGCCATGTACAGCGCGATTGGTTCGAGAAACGCGCATACGCGTCCGTCCACTTTCGCCAGCGCCATCAACGTGCGTAGCATCGTCGCTGCGTCGTCGCCGCGCGAAGGGCAGCCGATGACGAGACCAGGAACATCGCGCAGCGCGGTGATCGAATTGTCGTTGTGGAAATGCCCGCCGAAGCCGCGCTGATAACCGAGGCTCGCGATACGCATCACCATCGGGTTGCGATACTGGCCGTTCGAGAAGAACTGCAGCGACGCCGCCTCGCCGCGGATCTGGTCGCACGCATTGTGGAAATACGCGAGGTACTGGATTTCAGGCATCGGCAACATGCCCATGTTCCCGAAGCCTTGCGCCAGCCCAAGAATCATCGTTTCGTCGAGCAGCGTATTGAACACGCGTGCGTTTTTGAACGATTTGTGCAAACCCTTCGTCAATGTATAGACGCCGCCTTTCTGCGCCACGTCCTCGCCGAACAGAAGCGCTTCGGGATATTTGCAGAACAGATCGTGCAGCGCGTTGTTGATCAGGATCGCCAGGTGCCGTGGCGGTTGTTTCTCCGGAAGTCTCGCTTCGCCGCCGAATACGTCCTCGCGGCGCTGCGCGAAATCCGCGCGCATGGCTTCGGCGGCAACCTTGTCGGCGTGATACGGCGCCAGCGGACCCATCACGTCGTCGAGCTCTGTCAGCTTCGGACGTCGGTCCGCTTCGTCTGCCGCCGCGAAACATTTCTTGCGAATCGATTCGTAACGCTCGAGCAATTGTTCCTTGGTGTAGATGCCCGCTTCAAGTGCGATCGCGGCGGAACGCAGCAACGGATCGGTCGCCTCGACTTTCACCAATTCCTCGACCGAACGCCATTCGATTTCGAAATCTGTTCCGGCATGACCCATGATGCGCGTAGTGCGCAGATGCAGGAATGTCGGCCGACGCGTGGTGCGGCAATGATAGACCGCGCGCGCAACCTGCTCGTAACCGCTCGCGATATCCAGACCATCGGCGTAGAAATAATCCAGATCGCGACGATTGCCGAAGTTAGCGCTGATCCAATCGGCCGGCGTCTTCACCGAAATACCGATGCCGTTGTCTTCGCAAACGAACAATACGGGCGCCGGCAGTTTTTGATACGCCGTCCACGCCGCGGTGTTGAACGCGGTTTGCGCCGTCGCGTGATTCGACGACGCATCGCCGAACGAGCAGATCGCGATGGAATCGTCAGGAATCGGCAATGCGTGGCGGATGCGTTTGCCTTGCTCGATCGCGATGGCGGTGCCCAGCGCTTTGGGAAGATGCGAGGCAATCGTCGATGTCTGCGGCAGCACCCACAATGGTTTGCTACCCCACACTTTATGCCGTCCGCCCGAAGCCGGATCGTCCTTGCTGGCCGCGAAACTCAACGCGGAATCCATGATCGGATCCATGCCGGGAAGTTTGCGAAAACGTTCGGCCATGAACGCGCCGGACCGGTAATGCAGAAATGCGGGATCGGTATGACGCGTCAGACGCGCGATCATCGCATTGCCTTCGTGTCCGCTCGAACCGATCGTGTAGAACACTTTATTTTTCACGCGCAATACGCGCGCCATCAGATCGAGATGACGACTGATCAGTTGCGAGTCGAACAATTCGATGAAGTCACGACACGTTGCGAGACTGTTTCGCAAAACCGGTGCATCGTCGCTCGGCGCGCGTTCGATGTCTCCGTTCCAGTTTTGCACGAACTCGAGGAAGTTCTGATCGCAGACTTCGGCGCGATTGACGTTCTTGTGACGGGCGGGAATCGGATTGGCGATGATGTTCATTTCGATTGCGCGATAAGCGCCGTGTTTTCGACCGCATAGGACGGCATATCGACAAAGCCCGGCGTCGCACGCACGCGCGCGAGCCAATCGACGAGCGACGGAAATCGCGACAAGTCGAAACCGCCATCGCTTGCGCAGTGCGTGTACGCGAACAATGCGATGTCAGCGATGCCATACGTTTTGCCGCTGAACCACGCATTCTGGGCCAGGTGTTTTTCCATCACATCGAATGCCTGATAGCCGCGCTCGCGAAGTTTCGGCAAATCGGCGCGGCGTGGCGAATCGAGCGGCGTCCATCCGCAGATGAAACGCGCCACCGCTACAAAAGGTTCGTGGCTGTACTGCTCGAAGAACATCCACGCCATCGCTTGCGCGCGTTCCCAGCTATCGCCCTGGAAAAACGGCGTGCCTTCGGCGAGCCAATACAGGATCGCGTTCGACTCGACCATGATGCGGCCATCGTCGAGTTCGATCATCGGCACCTTGCCGTTCGGATTTTTTGCGAGATACGCGGCGGTGCGCGTGGCGCCATGGGCGCTGTCGGTTTCGATCCACGTAAACGGACGCTTGAGCTGCGTCAGCAACATGCGCAGTTTGTGGCAGTTGCCCGACGAAGAATAACCGTAGACGGTGATCACGCTGTCAGCTCCTTACGCCGAGCCAACCACTCTTCGCGCTGCTGGCCCCAGATGTCCAAAGTGATCGTCTCGTACGGCGGCGGCAGCGTGGCCTGACGAAGAATGCGCGAGCCGAGCCGTTTTGCGAGCGCCTGCGATGGCGTGTTTTCGGGGCTGATCGAATGGATCACTTCCGTCCAGCCGAGATTCGCGAACGCCCAGTCGATCGTTGCGATGGCGCCTTCCCGTGCGTAGCCATTGCCCCACGCATCGCGATGGAACGCCCAGCCGACTTCCGTTCCCGGCCAGCCTTCCGGATGCCACGGGCCGACCTGACCGATCCACTTGCCGCTCGATTTCTCGATCACCGAGAACATCGCATAACCCTGCATCGCCCACGCGCCGGGCATCTGCAGGAATTTGCGCCAGGACGCCCCACGCGACATCGCGCCGCCGATGTGTCGCGCGGTTTCTTCGTCGGCGTGCATGTCGGCGTAGCGGTCGAAATCTTCGCGCAGGGGCAGACGCAGCAAAAGCCGCTCGGTTTCGATCGACGGTTGGTTCTCGCCCATCAGAACGCGTTAATGCCGGTGACTTCGCGGCCTACCACCAGCTGATGCACGGTCTCCGTGCCTTCGTACGTGATCACCGATTCAAGATTAAGCGCATGACGAATCGGACAATGCTCGGTCGTGATGCCGGCGCCGCCGAGAATGTCGCGGCATTCGCGCGCGATGTCGATCGCCATTCGGCAGTTGTTCCATTTTGCCAGCGACACTTGCGTCGGCTGCATCTTGCCGGCGTCTTTCAAGCGGCCGAGCTGCAGGGAAAGCAACTGCGCCAGCGTGATGCGACGCGCCTGCTCGGCGAGCTTGATCTGCACCGCTTGCGTCGCCGCGATCGGGCGCTCGAACAGCGTGCGCTGCTTGGCGTATTCGGTCGTCTCGGTGAAACAGGCGATCGCCGCGCCGATCGGTCCCCACGTGATGCCGTAGCGCGCCTGCGTAAGACAGCCGAGCGGGCCTTTCAAACCTTTCACGTTCGGCAAGCGGCTCGAATCCGGCACACGAACGTTGTCGAGGAACAGCGCCGAAGTCACCGACGCACGCAAACTCATCTTCTTGTGGATTTCCTGCGCGGCGAAGCCGGGAGTTCCTTTTTCCACAATGAAGCCTTGTATACCATCGTCGGTTTGCGCCCACACGATCGCGATGTGGGCGAGATTGCCGTTCGTGATCCACATCTTGGCGCCGTTGATGACCCAGTCGCCGCCGTCTTTCTTCGCGTTCGTTTTCATGTTGGCCGGATCCGAACCGCCGTGCGGCTCGGTCAAACCGAAACAACCGATGACTTTTCCCGCCGCCATATCGGGCAGCCAGCGCTTGCGCTGTTCTTCGCTGCCGTAGGCGTAAATCGGATACATGCACAGCGACGACTGCACCGACGCGAAACTGCGAATGCCCGAATCGCCGCGTTCGAGTTCCTGACAGATCAATCCGTAACTCACGGCATTCATGCCGGCGCAACCGTATTCGGTCGGCAGCGACGAACCGAGCAGACCCAATTCGGCCATCTCCGGAATCAGTTCTTGCGGGAAGATGGCTTTGTCGAAACAGTCGCCGATGATCGGCAGCACGCGCTCGTTCGTGAAACGCGCGACGGTGTCCTGCACCATGCGTTCTTCTTCGCTCAACAGCGAACGAACGTCGTAAAGATCGACGGGATTGAGCGGCGCGGCGGGCATCGAAACTCCGGTTTTGCGAATCGTCGGGACAGTCGCGTATTCTAGCGGCCCGACCCTTAAAAGTCGCGCCGAAACAAGGTGCATGCGCGTTCCCGTTCTCACCTATCACGCCGTCAACATCGCCGGAAACGATTACAACGGCAACGACCATGTCGCCTTCGCGTCGGACCTGCGCCTCATCGACGATATGGGCCTGCGCGTCGTGCCGGCGAGCTGGTTGATCGATGAGCTGACCGGCGCCGCGAAGCGCGATTTGACCAACGCGGTCGTTCTCACCTGCGACGACGGATCGCACTTCGATTATTTCGATCTCGATCATCCGACGCACGGTCCGCAACGCAGCCTGCACAATGCGATGACGGATTTCATTTATGAACGCGGCGCCGATGCGCAGCCGGATTTGCATCTCACGTGTTTCGTCATCGCGTCGGCTGTTGCGCGCGAGCATATCGATCGCGGTTGTCTGGTCGGCGCCGGATGGATGAGCGAACGCTGGTGGAAGCCCGCGTTGCAATCGGGCCGCATCGCCATCGAGAATCACAGTCTCGATCACAACCATGAGGCGATTCCGCTGCCTGGCATCGATGGCATGGAACGCGGATCGTTTTTTCCCGTTGATACGCGCGAACGTGCCGATGCGGAAATCGCTGCGGCGGCGCGTTGCATCGACGATGCGATCGCGCCGAACCGCTCATCGCTGTTCTGTTATCCGTTTGGACAATCGAACGCGTATTTGCGTGAGGATTATTTCCCGCATCATGCCGAATCGCACCGCATGCGTGCCGCGTTCGGCGACGGCGCCACGCCGACGACGCGGCAAAGCGATCGCTGGAACGTGCCGCGCTACGTTTGCGGATGGCATTGGCATTCGCCGGATGAACTGCGCGCGATACTGAGCGACGCGACGAACTAATCGGTAGTTTCCATTATTTCCGCGAAAACGGAAACGCGAGCGGAAAGAACTAGAACGGACCGAGTCCAATTGCCCAGTCGAATAATTCCTGTTGCCGCTTCTGGCTCAGCACACGCGGCCAGTATGCGATCAGATACGGATGATCCATCGGCTGAAAACCCGCCTGCATCAGCACACCGAATGAACGCGCGTCGCCGCAGTATCCGAAAATGGCGTCCTTGCGCGGACCGAACTTCGCCAGGCCGTATCGCGTCGCCTGCAACATCAGCCCACCAGCCGCGGTGATCGCGTCGCGTTGCGCGTCCGGCATTCCTCGCACCACTTCGCCGTCGGTGCATGCGCCACCGATCAGCGACATATCGCCGCTTTCGAAGAAGTGCAGAAAGTGCGCGAGACGCAGCGCATCGCCATCGCGCCAGAACACCCCGACGTGATGCGGATACGGCGGCGACGGATGTGCGTATTTGCGACCAAAGAGACCGTCGGCGATGCCGCTCGTTTCGTCGATCTCGGTCACGACGATGAAATCGCGCAGACGCGCATCGAGTGCTTGGTCGAGCGACGCGGCCATCAGAACGGCATGAAACTCGCGGCTTTCGCCGTGAGTTCGCGTTGGCGGCGATCGGTCGAATCGCGCAGAAAATTGACGAGCAGATAGCGCACGCCTGTTTCGACGAAGCCGAGTTTCGGGGTCGTCG
>CAZZYA010000098.1:0-7432 GCA_964658115.1 uncultured Rudaea sp.
TTTTTTGGTGACTTTTTGTCACCGGACAAAAAGTTACCCGCTGCTTGCAGCGGAACCTCTTTCTATAATTGGCCGCCGCTCGAACCGGAAGCTTCGCATCAGCCGTATAAATATACAGATTAAAATATATACAAATATAAAAATCAGTCGACCCGATAGAACCGATGATCACCAATGACAGCCAACGGCTGTCCTTTCGCCCACGACGGTGGATTTCCACTCATGTCGGCCGCGAAAAAATGATCCGCGTTCGGCACGACAGAGGTACGCATTTGCGGCGGCAACGACCACTGCAGCATCGACAGGCCTGCAACCATCCACGCTTGTCGCCAGGCGTCGACATCATCAACAACGAAACCTTTGTTCGTCGTCGATAACGCAAACTGCCCCGGCGCGGTAAGCACTGAGCACAGCGAACCGCCCCACTGCTTGCTTTCAAGACGATGCTGCGCAACTTCGGCGACGGCTGTCTGGCCAATCACCGACTCGCCGCGCGCTTCAAGATACAGTGTGGTAGCGAGACATGCGCGATCGGTGACCGGCTGTTGAAAGAACGATGCCATCCAGAGAATGAAGGCCAGTTTCATAGTGCTGTTGCCTCACACGAACTTTGAAAATACGCAATCGCACACGGACGTCGCGTTTCCGCGCCAGACCCTGTGCAACGACGGCGGTGCAAGCGCCGTAATTAATTGTTCGGCGGGTTCTTTATAGAGCCCTCGCCATGATCAAGGAATCGTTTCGATCCCCGCCGCAGCGCACACTCGTGGGCTGCGGCGTAGGCACGGCGCGTGGAGCGCGTGCTGGAAAATCTTCTCGGTTATCGACCGCGCATTGACGTCGCGCGTGTCGTTACATTGAGTGTAATCACCACTCCGGCCAAAACCGAGGATGGCCGACCGCGCGGATTATCGCACACACAAGCGGTTTGTCACCCATTTTCCTGAACGCGAGTTGAAGGCGAACGTTAAGATTCTGCTCGCGAATCGATAAAGTATATCTTTGCAGAAAACACCAAATGCCGCGTATGGGTTGTTTTGGATAAGTATACATTCGCCCGAAGAAGTGTCGCGTCGCCGACTCGCAAGGTCAATCGAAACGTTCGTGCACGAGCAGTGTCGCGTGCGACGGCTCCTCGAAACGCAACGGCTGGTCGGCCGCGGAATGAGCGATAGTGGCTAACGCCTCGCCGCTGGCGGCCATGACGATTTGTCCGACGCGTTCATCGTTATCGCGAATGATCTGCGCACCGGCTTCGGGCTTGCAGTCCGCATCGAACGTCACGCGATACAGGCTGCGCTTGTTGCCGCCCTTGAAATGCAGGCGTGACGTAATTTCCTGTCCGGGGAAACAACCTTTTTTTACGCTGACCGCGCCGAGGCGAATCAATCCGAGCCAGTGCGGCAACGCTTCTTCGCGCAACACGGGTGCGATCTCGGGAATGCCGGCGCGGATATCGGCGAGGGTCCAGTCGCTACGCAATGAACCAACGTGCGTGTGCCCGGCGTCGAGGATGATCCAGCGGTTTTCGTCCGGCATCGCGATGGCTGACGCCGTGCCGTTGTGCGCGATCGCGAACGCGGCCGGCGCGTCTAAGCCGAGTTCTGTCAACGTCTCCGCATCGTCGATGCCTGCTGCGTTTGCTTCAGCCACGCGAATCGCCACTTTTGCGCGCATCACGTAACGACGCAGCGCTTCGGCGATCGATTGTGCGTCGCCGCCGCGCAGAATCAGCTGCAGATGTTCTTTGTCGAACCGCAACAGCGCGAAAAACGCGCGCACCCGTCCCTGCGGGGTCAGCCACGCGCTCCATTGCCAACGGTCGTCGGCGAGCGTCGCCACATCGTTGCTGAATTGCGCGTGCGCGAACGTGGCGGCATCGGCGCCGATCAATTCGAGCACCGGGAATGACGATAAATTCATCGGGATAGGTCAGGCAAAAGCATCGGCGCTATACTTATGCGACCGGACTATCAAATTGCAATCGTCCCACGTGATGATTGTGCGATTGAACGACACAAGGATTTCGTTGCGCCGATGAACACCGACGCCGATCGCTCGCCAGAACAAGGTTCGAAACCCAAGGCCGAGTCCGACGCGCCAGCGCCGGCCATTCCCGAAGTCGGCGGTCGCGGGGGCCTCGATCCGACCCGCTACGGCGATTGGGAAAAGAACGGCCGCTGCATCGACTTTTGATCCGCATTCCAAGGCCAGCCATGGACAACACAGCAACGCCCGTTTTGCAGCAAACCGAGCGGCCGATGTCGCCGCATCTTGGCATCTATCGATGGCAGTTGACGATGACGCTGTCGATCGTGCATCGCGCGACCGGCGTCGCGTTGTCGGTCGGAACGATTTTGCTGTGCTGGCTGCTCATTGCGCTGGCTGCGGGTGCTGACAGCTACGAGACTGTTCGCTCTTTCTGTGCGTCGCCGTTCGGCATCGTGTTGCTCGTCGGCTGGACGTGGTCGCTGTTCTTTCATTTGTGCAACGGCATCCGTCATCTGATGTGGGACATCGGCTGGGGTTTCGAGATCCCGCGCGCGTATGCCACGGGCTGGACGGTCGTCGTCGCCAGTTTCGTATTGACGATCGCAGTGTGGGCGTTCGTGCTGAACGGAGGTGCCGTATGAGCACCGGCGGCGGAATTCCTAAGCATGCCGATCTTCAGACGCCGCTCAAGCGCGTTCGAGGTTGGGGCTCGTCGCGAAGCGGTACGCGTCATTTCATCGTGCAGCGCATTACCGCGGTGGCGCTCGTTCCGCTGGCGATCTGGTTCGTGTGGTTCGTGCTCGCGCTGGTGCATGCGGATTACGCCCAGGCGCGCGCGATGCTGCATCACCCGATTCAGGCATTGCTGATGATCGTGTTCGTCGGCGCCGTTTTTTGGCATGCGCAATTGGGGTTGCAAGTGGTGATCGAAGATTACGTGCACGCGACGTGGCTGGAAATAACGACGCAGTTGCTGGTCAAATTTCTTTGCGTGATCGGTGCGGTGGCGACGATCCTGGCAGTGATTCGGGTGGCGCTGGCATGAGCACTCCGATGAAGGCTTACGATATCCAGCAACACAAGTACGACGTCGTCGTCGTCGGCGCGGGCGGCGCGGGATTGCGCGCCACGTTCGGTCTCGCCGAAAAAGGCTTGAACACGGCGTGCCTGACGAAAGTGTTTCCGACTCGTTCGCACACCGTCGCTGCGCAAGGCGGCATCTCCGCGGCGCTCGGCAACATGGGCGAGGACGACTGGCGCTTCCATTTTTACGACACCATCAAAGGATCGGACTGGCTCGGCGATCAAGACGCGATCGAGTACATGTGCAAGAACGCGCCGAAAGCCGTGATCGAGCTCGAACATTACGGTGTACCGTTCAGCCGCACCGACGCCGGCAAGATCTACCAGCGCCCATTCGGCGGCATGACCACGCATTACGGCAAAGGGACCGCGCAGCGCACGTGCGCCGCGGCTGACCGCACCGGCCACGCGATGCTGCACACGTTGTATCAGCAGGCGCTAAAACACGAAGCGCAATTCTTCATCGAATATTTCGCGCTCGATCTGATCATGGATTCCGACGGCGCCTGCCGCGGCGTGCTCGCGCTGAACATGTCGGAAGGCACGTTGCATTTGTTCCGTGCGCACGCCGTCGTACTGGCGACGGGCGGTTATGGACGCGCGTACTTCTCAGCGACATCCGCGCACACCTGCACCGGCGACGGCGGCGGCATGGTGCTGCGCGCCGGCTTGCCGCTGCAGGACATGGAATTCGTGCAGTTCCATCCGACCGGTATCTACGGTGCGGGTTGCCTCATCACCGAAGGCGTGCGCGGCGAAGGCGGTTATCTCACCAACGACAAAGGCGAGCGCTTCATGGAGCGCTACGCGCCGAACGCGAAGGATCTCGCGTCACGCGACGTAGTCAGCCGCGCGATGACGATCGAAATCCGCGAAGGGCGCGGCGTCGGCGAGCAGAAGGATCACATCCATCTGAATTTGATGCATCTGGGCAAGGATGTCATTCACGAGCGCTTGCCCGGAATTTCCGAAACGGCGCGCATTTTCGCGAACGTTGACGTGACCAAGGAACCGATTCCGGTTCTGCCGACCGTGCACTACAACATGGGCGGCATTCCGACCAACTACCACGCCGAAGTCGTGATCAAATCCGGCGACGATCCGAACAAAGTAGTGCCCGGTCTGTTCGCCGTTGGCGAGGCGGCGTGCGTCTCTGTGCATGGTGCGAATCGTCTGGGCTCCAACTCACTGCTCGATCTGGTCATCTTTGGCCGCGCCGCTGCCGAGCGCATAGCCGAAGTCGTGAAACCGGGCGAACGTCACAAGGAATTACCAGCATCGGCGACGGACGCCGCCATCGCCAACTTCGATCATGTCCGCAACGCGAACGGCGCCACATCGACTGCCGATCTGCGCAACACGATGCAGCGCGTGATGCAAAAAGACGCCGCCGTGTTCCGCACCGGCGAAACGTTGAAGGAAGGTTGCACAAAGATCACGAGTGCTTTCGACGCATTCGCCGACGTGCGCGTGACCGATCGCTCGCTGGTGTGGAATTCCGATCTGATCGAAACGCTGGAATTGCAAAACCTGCTCGGTCAGGCCGTCGCGACCATGTATTCCGCCGAACAGCGCCACGAAAGCCGCGGCGCGCACGCGCGCGAAGATTTCAAAGACCGCGACGACGCCACCTGGATGAAACACACGCTGGTCAGCATCGACGCGAAAGGCAAAGCGAGTTTCGACTTCCGCCCGGTGCACATGGAAACGATGACGAAAGAAGTCGACTCCGTGCCACCGAAGGCAAGAACCTACTGATGTCACACACGCGCACATCGTCGCCGTCATTCCCGCGAAAGCGGGAATCCAGCGCCTTGTGCTTCTCGAACCCAACAAAAGTCACTGGATTCCCGCTTTCGCGGGAATGACGAGCGAGAGAGAGCGCAATGGCCGAATTCACGCTTCCAAAAAATTCCAAAGTGCAAAAAGGCAAAAAGTATCCCGCAAATAAGGATGCGAAGAAGCTGCGCACGTTCCGTATCTATCGCTGGAATCCAGACGACAAGCAGAACCCGACCATCGACGAATACGAAGTCGACATGTCGACCTGCGGCCCGATGGTTCTCGATGCGCTGATCAAGATCAAGAACGAGATCGACGCGACACTGACGTTCCGGCGCTCGTGCCGCGAAGGCATTTGCGGTTCGTGCGCCATGAACATCGACGGCACGAACACGCTCGCGTGCACGAAGGCGATCGACGACTGCAAGGGCGACGTGAAAATCTATCCGCTGCCGCACATGCCGGTAGTGAAGGATCTCGTGCCCGACCTCACGCATTTCTACGCGCAGTACGCCTCGATCAAACCGTGGATCCGAACGCAGAGCGCGCCGCCGCCGGATCAGGAACGTCTGCAATCGAAAGAAGATCGCGCCAAGCTCGACGGCTTATACGAATGCATTTTGTGCGCGTGCTGTTCGACCTCGTGTCCGAGTTATTGGTGGAATGGCGACCGTTATCTCGGTCCCGCGATTCTTTTGCAAGCGTATCGCTGGATCGCGGATTCGCGCGACGAAGATACCGGCGCGCGTCTCGACGATCTCGAAGATCCGTTCAAGCTTTATCGCTGCCACACCATCATGAATTGCGCGAAGACGTGTCCGAAATCGCTCAACCCGGCGAAGGCGATCGGCGAGATCAAGCAGTTGCTGGTCGAGCGCAAGGGCGTCTGACGAAACCACGGGCGGGGAGCGGCGGTGGAAACGAAACTGATCTGGTGGCCCGCCGTTGCCATGGTGGTGCTCACGTTCGTCGTGGCCGTGCGCATGTTCCGCACGCGCATCGCGCAGATCAAACGCGAGAAGATTCGGCTGTCGACGATCTCGACATCGAGCGCCGCGGCCGCGCACCTCACCGACAGCCGTGGCGCCGACAATTATCGAAACCTGTTCGAACTGCCAGTGCTTTTCTATCTCGCACTCGTCGTCGCGGCACAGACGGCGCAAGTCAACGCGCTCACACTGACACTTGCGTGGGCATTCGTCGCCGCCCGCGTCGCGCACAGTTATATCCACTGCACCTATAACCGGGTGGTCCATCGCTTCTACGCGTTCGTCGCGAGCTTTTTCATTTGCGTGGGATTGTGGGGGGTTCTCGCCGGCGGCCTTTTGCGATGAGTGGCGACGATTCGCGCTTGCGCTGGCGATGCCGGCGCGGCATGCGCGAACTGGATCAATTGCTGACGTGGTATCTCCAGCACCGTTATCACGCGGCCACTGACACGGACAAGCACACTTTTGCGACACTGCTCGACGAGCAGGATCCGGATTTGTGGAACTGGTTCAGCGGCCGTACCGAGCCGCCCGACGCATGGAAGCGTATCGTCGATGAAATCCGTACCGCCGATCGCGTTTGATCACACGCCGTCGTTGCGATTGATCGGTGCGCTGATCGTTGCCGCTTTGCTGGCGGGCGTTTCGCTGGCGATTAGCGGAATTCCTGCGATCGTGAAGGCCATCATCGCGATCGTTGCGGCAGGTCACTTCGGTGTGGCGCTGCGGCGGTTTGTACTGCGTTCGCCCGCGCGGGTGGTTTGGCAATCGGCGGGAAACTGGCGCATCGTGGATGTCGCGGGACGTGAGTTCGATGCGGAACTTTTGCGCGCGACGGTTCGCGGCGAGTGGCTGTTGATCGAGGTGCGTCGAACGGATCGTATGCGTATGGCGATGGTGTTGGCGCCGGGGAATAGTGATGCGGAAATTCGGCGGGCGTTGCGGGTTAGGTTAGGTCGATCGTCTCCGTGATGTTTTTTTGAGGAAGAGTTTCCGCTCGCCCCGAGCGGAAGCTCTGCTCCAACACCGCAAACCAAAAAAAAGCTCGGTGCGCATAACGCGCATCCGAGCCAATAGGTTGCGTCCTTGCCCTGCGGCTCCTTGGAGAGTCCCTAAATCAGAAGCGATATTCACCACTGACGGAAATCAAATGCGGATCGAGATTCAGTCCGTCCGTATTCACTTTGTAGTAGTCGTAGTTGAGTCCAACGCTAACGTTGTGGCTGAAGTCGTAACCGAAGCCCACACCTGCGTAATACTTGTTGCTGGTATCGTCGACGAACGTCGTCGTGGTCGGGCCTTCGAACGTCTGGCCCTTCACGTCGCCGCGGAAAAAACCGCCGCGCGCGCTGATGTACCAGTTCGGATTGATATTGAAGTGGCCATTGAGACCAAGGTTCCAGCCTTCGACTTTCGCTTGGGGAATTGCTCCGCCGAGATCCAGAACGGCGCCGTTCTTCGGATCGAACGAGCCGAGTTTCGTGTAGCCGCCTTCGACACCGATGGCGACGTTCGGGTTGAACGCCCAGCGGTAACCGACATTCGCACCGTAGCCGGTGTCCTTGTCGTTGTAGAACCCTTTGTCC
>CAZZYA010000098.1:7442-12050 GCA_964658115.1 uncultured Rudaea sp.
CCAGATCGGATTGGCCAACCTGACCGTTGACGAAAAATCCGCCGGCGCCTTGATCGGCGCTCTGGGCCTGACTGAGAACGGGAAGGGCAGCTGCCGAGGCAGCGATAGCGAGCGCTAAAATTTTCTTGTTCATTCGATACTCCAACCTTTCATTTGAAAATTGATTGCAGACCGATCGACCTCGATCATTCGTGGTCAATCGTGCTGTCGGATGACAGATGGAGATCGAACGTTCCATTTCAATACTAACTAGTTTAGAAATTATTCAGATACCTGTACGGCAGCGCCGCATTGGCTTGCAGCGTTCTGATCCGTCGGGCATTCTGGCGCCCCACGCTCGGCTGCCTTCGCGCCGACGAAACGGAATTTCCCGCTGATGTTTCGCCCGCTCGAGTTGTACATCGGCCTGCGCTATACGCGCTCCAAACGTCGCAATCACCTGCTTTCTTTTATATCCCTGGTTTCGATGCTGGGACTCGCGATTGGTGTGATGGCGTTGATCGTCGTCGTCTCCGTGATGAACGGATTCGAGAAGGAAATGACGAGCCGGATCCTCGGCATGGTCGCGCACGCGACGATTTCCGGTGTCGGTGAACCCGTGCGCGACTGGCAACACGCCGTCGATGTCGCAAAAAAAAATCCGCACGTACTCGGAGCGGCGCCTTACGTCGAAGGGCAGGCGCTGCTGAGCGGTGAACGCAACGCGCCTGCGTTCGTGCACGGGGTCGATACGACGCTCGAGCCGGCCGTTTCCGACATCGACAAAAACATGATCCGGGGCAAGTTGACCGACTTGCATCCGGGAAGTTTCGGCATCGTGCTCGGCAACGAACTGGCGATGAAGCTCGGCGTCGACGTGGGCGACAAGGTACTCGTCTTTACGCCCGATGTGAGCGTCACGCCGGTCGGCGCGATACCGACTGCGCGGCATTTCGATGTCGTTGGCATTTTCTCCGCTGGCTACCAGGAATACGACGACGGCCTTGCGATCGTCGATATGCAGGACGCCGAGCGGCTCTATAGACAGAACGGCCCGACCGGCATTCGGTTGAAGCTCGATGACATGTTCCAGGCGTGGGAAGTCGGCCGCGCCTTGTCGGAAGATCTCGGCAAGTACTATCGCATCGAGGACTGGCGCCAACAGCACGCCAACTTTTTCAGCGCCGTGGCGATGGAAAAGAAAGTGATGTTCATCATCCTTTCGCTGATCGTCGCCGTTGCGGCCTTCAATCTCGTTTCCATGCTGGTCATGTTGGTCAGCGACAAGCAGGCCGACATCGCCATCCTGCGCACGCTCGGCGCGTCCCCCGGCAGCATCATGGGCACGTTCATGGTTCAAGGCGTGATTGTCGGCGCATTCGGCATCTTCCTCGGCGTGTTCAGCGGTGTGCTGCTCGCGATCAACTTGCCGGGAATCGTGAAGTGGATCGAACACACTTTCCATGTCGAGTTCCTCCCCGCCGATATCTACTACATCAGCGAAGTGCCATCCGAGATGCACTGGAGCGACGTCGGCTGGGTCACGCTGGTTGCATTCTTGTTCTGTCTTCTCGCGACGCTGTACCCGGCACGGCGCGCGGCGAAGACCCAACCGGCGGAGGCGCTGCGCTATGAATAGCGTCGTCGCCGAGGTCGTGATCCGCCGCGCGCGTGAAAGCGACGCGGAATTTCTGTGCAATGCCGAACGTGAGATCGCGCGTACGCCGGGCCGTCTGGTTTCGGTGCCGGAAGAACTCGTCGCCGCCAATTTCGTCGCGAAGATTCGCGAAATGTCGAACGCCGGAACATATCTCGTCGCGGAGCGTGACGCTGCGATAGTCGGCCACGCATTTCTCGATTTCGTCTCGACAGTGTCCCGTTTGAAGCACGTCCGATATCTCACAATGGTGGTCCACGCCGGCTACGCCGGGCAGGGTATCGGTACATCCTTGTTGCGCGCGTTGCAGAAGATCGCGCCGCAGACCGGCGTCGAACGCATCGAGCTGCGCGTGCGTCCGAAAAATGGCGCGGCGGTGAATTTGTATAAAAAGTGCGGTTTCAGCGAAGAATGCATCTCGAAGCGACGGATCAAACTCGAAGACGGAACGTATCTCGACGACATGTCGATGGTCTGGTTCGCGCCATGACCCCGATCGTCCTGAATGCACAAGGTATCGCTAAAACGTACAGCGAAGGCAGCCTGCGCACGTCCGTGTTGCGCGATGTCTCGTTCACGCTCGAACGCGGTAAAACGATCGCCATCGTCGGCGCTTCGGGCACGGGCAAGAGCACACTGCTGCATATTCTCGGCGGCCTCGACACGCCAACAGCGGGTGACGTCGAAGTCGACGGAAAATCGATGTCGAAGCTCTCCGATCGCGAACGCGGTCTTGTGCGCAACCGCGCGCTCGGCTTCATTTACCAGTTCCACCATCTGTTGCCTGAATTCACGGCGCTCGAAAATGTGGCGATGCCGCTGCTGATTCGCGGTACGGCGATTCCAGAAGCGCGCAAGGCCGGCGCGGAATTGCTCGAACGCGTCGGACTCAGCCATCGCGTTGCGCACAAACCCGGCGAAATGTCCGGCGGCGAACGTCAACGTTGCGCGGTAGCGCGTGCGCTCGTCACGCGGCCGGCATGCGTACTTGCCGACGAACCCACCGGCAATCTCGACGAAAAAAATGCGGCGCAGGTCTACGCGCTGATGCTCGAACTCAATCGCGAAATCGGCACAAGCCTTGTGCTGGTGACGCACGACGCGCGCTTGGCCAAACGCATGGACCGCGTCCTCGAACTCCACGACGGCGGATTGCGCGTTCCGGCGGAATCGCCGGGCTAACGCCGCGTGTCCGGCGAGGGGAGCGCACCGCGCTTCGCGGCGGTGATCGCGTTCGCGTTGCGTCCGCTGTCGGTGGTCGCAATGCTGAGCGGCGCGATCGTCGTTCAATGTCTGCCGTCGTTGCCCACGCGTTCGATCGACGCGCTGATCGCGACACTGGGCGTTCTGTTGTGCTTGCATCGTCGATGGCGTCTGCTCGGCGTTGTCGTCATCGCCATCGCGTGGACCGCGTTCCGCGCCGACATCGCGCTATCGCAACGCCTCCCGCGCGCGCTGGAAAACGACGAGATCGTCGTCACCGGTGCCGTCCACGACCTGCCGCAAATTCGTGACGACGCAACGCGTTTCGAATTCGTCGTCGATGCGGCGTCGCACGACGGCGAACCGCTTGCGTTTTCTGGTCTGACGCGACTGAGCTGGTACGAAACACCGCCCCAGATCGGTGCGTGCGAACGCTGGCGATTGCGCGTCAAACTCAAACGTCCGCGCGCCACGATCAATCCCGGCGGTTTCGACGCGGAACGTTACGCGCTGGAACACGGCATCGTCGCTGTCGGCAGCGTTCGCGATGCGCCGGAAAACGAAAAGCTCGGCCAGAATTTCTGTATCGACGCACTGCGTTCGCGCATCGTCGAAACGATTTCCACCGCGCTTGACGGCCGGGTCAGCGCCGATCTGCTTCCCGCGCTTGCCTTCGGCGATCAGCACGCGATGAATACCGACGAATGGGCCACCGCGCGCGCTACCGGTATTCCGCACCTCATCGCCATTTCTGGATTGCACATCGCGCTGTTCGCGAGTTTTGGCATCGGATGGATGCGACTGATGTGGAAATGTCTTCCAAGACTGACGTTGCGCTGGCCTGCGCCGGTGATGGAATCGCTGGCGAGTCTCTTCTTCGCCGTCACTTATGCGCTGATTGCCGGATTCGGATTGCCGACGCGGCGCGCGCTGGTCATGGTGGCAGCGTTGTTGGTGGCGAATCTTGCGCGTCGCGCGCATGCGCCGGTGCACGGACTCGCGCTTGCCGTCGTCGTTTTGCTGGTCGCCGATCCGTTGTGCGTTCTGAGTGCAGGTTTCTGGTTATCGTTCGTCGGCGTCGGCTGGCTAATGCTGTGTCTGCAGAGCTCGCGACGGCATCACTGGCGCAGCATCGTTCGCTCGCAAGGCGTCGCCACGATCGGTCTGCTTCCGCTCGGCGTCTGGTTCTTCGGACAGAGTTCGTTCATCGCTCCGTTGGCGAACCTAATCGCGGTGCCTGTGATCTGTTTCTTCGTGCTGCCACTCGGAACATTGGGTGCGCTCATCGGCACGTTCTGTCCCACCGTTGGTTTTCCACTTCTCACCGCGACCGCATTCGTGCTCGACCGATTGTGGTCGTTGCTCGAAACGATATCGCGTCTGCCCGGCGCGCTGTGGTATTTCGCCGAACCGACACCGATCGCTCTGCTGCTCGCGATGGCCGGCTCGTTCTGGTTGCTGCAACCACGCACAATCCCCGCGCGAACGCTCGGCGCGTTATTGATGCTTCCCTTACTCGCGCCCGTTCGCGCCGCATTGCCGGACGGTGCATTCGAACTGTATCTACTGGATGTCGGACAAGGACTTGCCGCGATCGTGCGCACCGCCGATCACACGCTCGTCTACGACACCGGACCGCGTTATCCGTCGGGTTTCGATCTCGGCGAAGCGGCTGTCGTTCCTGCGATGCATGCACTCGGCATACGGCATCTGGATCGTCTTATCGTCAGTCATGGCGATAGCGACCACGCCGGCGGCGTGGTATCTGT
>CAZZYA010000099.1:0-11891 GCA_964658115.1 uncultured Rudaea sp.
GTTGCCGGACGGCGTAACGGCGAATCACGCATCGTCGGCGCTCGATGCGCAGGTCTGGCCGCTGCTCTTGCGCGACGCACCCGTGGAATGGCGGCGTTCACTTGCCTACATCGAACACGAACACGCGGTGCCAGGCGGTTTCGATTTCAACGCCGACCGTGACGGCGCGTGGATCGAAGGCACGGCACAAGCGGCGCTGGCTTATCGCGTCGTCGGACGGCCGCACGATGCCGATCCGCTGTTCGCTACCATCGATGCGCAGTTTTCCACAAGTGGAATGATATACGCGACGCGCGAGCCGCGCATTTCGACCGGCTTGGCAACCGCGCCCGGCGGTGGCGGCGGCGATTTCTATTATTTTCATGTGCCGCATCTTGGCGCGACCGCGTGGGCGATTCTGGCGGCCACAGGCCGCAATCCCTATCAGAAATGACGGTCTTGCCGGCGGCGCGAATCTGCTACGGTGCGCGCTGATTCCCGGGGAGGGGAAATTCATGCGCATTGTGCTTAGGGCATTAGTGCCCATGATGTTGCTTGCCTTGACGACGGGTTGCGCCACCATCACGCGCGGCAAAAGCGAAGCGTGGACCGCCAAGACGCAACCGATCGACGCGACGCTGACGATGTCGAACGGCATGAGTTGTCACACGCCGTGCGCGTTGACGATCCGCCGCAAATATCCATTCAGCGTCGACATCTGCAAGGCGGGTTACAAACGCGTCGTCACGCAGGTGGTATCGACCATCCACGGCGCCGGCGGTGTTGGGCTCGCGGGCAACGTGCTGCTGGGCGGTGCGATCGGCGCGGGCGTCGATGTCGGCACCGGCGCGGCACGCGATCTCGAACCGAACCCGCTGGACATCACGCTCGAACCCGAGGAACCGGGTTGCCAGAACCCGATTGCGCCACCCATTCCCGAAGGCGGTGTCGATCCGAAAGCGGAAGCCGCGCAGAAGTAGTCAGCGTTCGCCGAGCGCTTCGCGCAGCGCGCGGAACAATTCCCGCTGCGCGTGCGGCGGCCGGTTTTGCTCACGCTCGATCTTTGCCTGACGCGCGAGCTGCCGAAGATGTTGCCGATCGGCACCGGGATGAACCCCGAGCCATTCGGACAACGCTTCGTCGCCCTCGTCAATCAACCGATCACGCCATTGCTCGGCGTGATGCAACGCGGCCGTTTCGAGCCGCGCTTGCTGACGGTCGTTGTCGAGTCGGGCGCGGATCGGTTCGAGTTCTGCGTCGTCAAGCCTGCGCAGTTGCTTGGCGAGATATTGGATCTGGCGTTTGCGTGCGATCTGCTGCGTCACCGCGCGGGCGCGACGGATTTCCAGCAGCACGTCTTCGTCGAGCGGCACGTGCGACAATTGCGTGTCGGACAGCGCCGTCAATGCCTGCGCGAGCTTGAGCACGTCGAGCGCCTCGCGGCGCATCTGGCTTCGGCTGGGGCCTTTATATCGGCTGGAACCGTCGTGCTCGATGTCGTTTTCGTCGTCGGCGCTCATGGTCGAATCAATTGAAACGGATTGGAAGCATACGCAGTGGATCAGTCAATCGCAAAATCGAACACTTCGGCGGACGATAGTCTCGCGCAACTCGATCGGCTCGCCGATATCGCGCGGGACGTCATCAAGCGCTGTCGCGCCGCCGGCGCCAGCGATGCAGAGGTCGGCGCGAGCGTCGACATCGGTCTCGCGGTCAACGCGCGGCTCGGTGAGGTGGAAACGATAGAACATACGCGCGACCGTTCGGTCGGCGTGACTGTGTATTTCGGCAAGCGCAAAGGGTCGGCGAGCACCGCCGATCTGCAACCCGATTCGATCGCCAAAACGGTCGAACATGCGATCGCGATCGCGCGGTATACCGAAGAAGATCCGGCAACGGGTCTGGCCGATCCCGCGTTGCTCGCGCGCGATTTTCCCGATCTCGATCTGTGGCACCCGTGGTCGATCGACGCGCAGGAAGCGATCCGCATCGGCATCGACATCGAAGAAGCCGGTCGATCGGTCAGCGGCATCACCAACTCGGAAGGCGCCGGAGTGCAAGCCGGCGAATCGCTTTTTGTCTACGCCAATTCGCTCGACTTTTTAGGCCGCGAGCGCTCCACGCGGCACACGTTGTCGTGCTCGCTGATCGCCGAAGACGACGCGGGCATGCAGCGCGATTACTGGTACGAATCGGTGCGCAGCGCCGACGATTTCCCTGACACTGCATCGATCGGGCGCAAAGCTGCCGAGCGCACGCTGGCACATCTCGGCGCGCGGAAAATCGGCACGCGCACATGTCCGATATTGTTTACGCCGGAAGTGGCACGCGGTCTCATCGGCCATCTCGTTTCGGCGGTGAGTGGCGGCGCGTTGTATCGCAAGGCGAGTTTTCTGCTCGATCACGCGGGCAAAAAAGTTCTGCCCGACTTTGTCGACATCATAGAACGACCGCGCATTCCGCGCGGACACGGCTCGGCGGTGTTCGACGCGGAAGGCGTGGCCACGCGTGACAGCGATCTGATCCGCGGCGGTGTGCTCGAGCGTTACGTGCTCGGCAGTTACTCGGCGCGCAAGCTCGGTTTGCAAAGCACCGGCAACGCGGGCGGCGTCCACAATCTCGTCGTGAAAACAGGCGACGACGATTTCAGCGCGATGCTCAGGAAACTCGGCACGGGACTTGTCGTCACCGACGTGATGGGTCAGGGTGTGTCGATCATCACCGGCGATTATTCGCGCGGCGCGTCGGGATTCTGGGTCGAGAATGGCGCGGTCGTGCATCCGGTCGAGGAAATCACGATCGCGGCGAATCTGCGCGACATGTTTTCCGGAATTTCGGCGATCGGCGCCGACGTCGATCCGCGCTCGCATATCCTGGTCGGCTCGATTCTGATCGATCGCATGACGGTGGCGGGCGAATAGATCGTTGGTCATGCTTGATGTGGACACGCTTGCCCGCAACGTCTTACTCAGGCAAACCAGGAGACCGCGATGAGTGTTCCGCCGAATGACGTCAGCCATGACAATCCGACACCGCCGCCATTGATGGCTCTGCCGACGGCGCAAGAAAAACAGTGGGCGCTGTTCGCGCACTTGTCCGCCATTCTCGGCGCGGCGGTCACAGGGCACATTTTCGGCATCGGGTGTTTTCTCGGACCGCTGATCATCTGGCTGGTGAAACGCGACACCATGCCGTTCGTCGCCGATCAGGGTAGGGAAGCGCTGAATTTCAATATCACGCTCGCGATCATCGGTGTGGCGCTTTTTCTAGTGATCTTGTTGACGTTCGGCCTTGGACTTCTAATCGCGGTTCCCGCCGGCGCGGTGGTGATTGTCGGCTGGCTGGTGTTCACGGTGATCGCGGCGATCAAGGCCAGCGAAGGCGTGGCGTATCGTTATCCGATCACGCTGCGGCTCGTGAAGTAATCAGCTTTCGCGTTCTGCGACATAGCGCGCGATCTCGATCAGCGAGGTCGCGCGGTTGCCGAGTATCTCGGCGGCGGCAATCGCTTCTTGGATAAATCGGCGTAACTGCGTGCGCGTTTGGTCCATGCCGAGGATGGTGGGATACGTCGGTTTGTCGTTCGCGGCGTCTTTGCCCGCGGTTTTGCCGATGACGGCGCTGTCGCCTTCGACATCGAGAATATCGTCGCGGATCTGGAACGCCAGACCAACGGCGTGACCGTAGCGTTCCAGTGCGTCGAGCAGCGCGCCATCGCGGCAACGGGCAGCGAGCGCGCCGAGTCTGACCGAAGCGCGGATCAGCGCGCCGGTTTTGTGCACGTGCATGCGTTCGAGCTCGTTGGGCGTCAAACGCTCGCCGACCGCGGCGAGGTCCAGCGCCTGTCCGCCGGCCATGCCGTGCGAGCCGCACGCCGTCGCCAGCGTTGCTAACATTTCCACATGTATACGGGCACCGATGCCGCGGTCCGTGGCGAGGACGTCGAACGCGAGCGCCTGAAGCGCATCGCCGGCGAGGATTGCCATCGCTTCGCCGAACGCGACGTGGCAGGTCGGGCGACCGCGCCGCAACGCGTCGTCGTCCATCGCCGGCAGATCGTCGTGCACGAGTGAGTACGCGTGGATGATTTCGACGGCCGCCGCGCTCGCGTCGAGCTGATCGAGCGATGCACCGAGTGCGCTGCCCGTCGCGTACACGAGCACGGGCCGCAATCGCTTGCCGCCGCCGAGTACCGCGTAGCGCATCGCGCGGTGCAATTGTTCGGGCGCCCGTGTTTCGGGCGGAAGCACGCGCGACAGCACAGTGTCGGCGCGTGCGCTGAAGTCGATCAGCGCCGCTGGCGGTTCACGTCGGTCGCGGGTCAAGGCAGATCTTTCAAGGCGTGCCGGGTTCGAAGTCTTCGGCATCATCCGGCGAATGCGGATCGGAAAGCAGACGGACGCGCAGTTCGGCCTGTTCCAGCGCGCTCTGGCAATTGCGAAACAGCGCGATGCCGCGTTCGAAGGATTTCAGCGATTCGTCGAGGCTCTGATCGCCTTGTTCCATTTTGGCGACGAGGTGTTCGAGTTCGTCCAGCGACTTCTCGAATTCCGCGATTTGGGGCGCCGGGGCGGCTTTCTCGTCGGTGTTCGCCATGCCGCGCAAACTACCTCAGCGGACCGCGGGAATCAATGGCACGCGCGGTGTTGCGGACGTCCAAACGATCGAGGCGTGCACCGATGCGACGAGCGCGTGGCCGCGATCGCTCAAAACGATATTAGCGACACCGATCAAATCATCGCCCTCGAAGATCAGCGGTAGGTGGATACGCGTCCATGGCGGCACGCCAGATTCCTGCAACAAAAGCCGCACATCGCGATGATGCGCGTGACCTGCGGGCTTGATGCGTTCACCGCCGCGACGATTGCGCACGCGCAACGGTGTGTCGAACGTCGCCTCGCCGTGCAACGACAGCGAAGTGCCGTCGGGCAGTCGCAACGCACGACCATCCCATTCCATTTCCCACTCGCTGTCGGCGGCGAGCGGCGGCATGGCGTAGATGAAATCGCGATAGCGGCGGATTTCGCAGCCGCCCCAGCGCACGCACGGTGCGCGGTCGGGCGCCGCATCACGCAACTGTCGTTCGATTTCGGCGACGTGGAAAAACGCCGGCGGCGGCAGACCGAGTTTGCGCAGCCAGATGCGCAGCACAGCATCTCGCAGTGCGTCGGAAAGTTGCAGCCAATCGCGCCAGATAAGTTGCGACGGTGCTCCGCGCAAACGCGAAAGTTCGGCGCGCGCTTCCGTTTCGATGTGATCGGCGGCCGCGCGTGTCCATGTTGCGCTGTGCGCGAGCGCGACCGACGTATCGGGCCAGCGTTCGGCGAGCCGCGGCAGGATTTCGTGCCGAAGGAAGTTGCGGCGCAATCGCGTGTCGGCATTGCTCGGATCGTCGATCCACGAGAGATCGTGCTCGTGCGCATAATCCGCGATCGCGCTGCGCGGAAGATCGAGCAACGGACGCCAAAGAAAACCGATGCCGAATTTTCGCATCGCGCGCATGCCACCGAGACCTTCCGGACCTGCGCCGCGTAGCAATTTCAGCAGAATCGTTTCGGCCTGATCGTCAGCGTGATGCGCGAGCGCAATTGTTTCGCCGTCCGACATCGTTTGGCGAAACCGCTCGTAACGGGCATTGCGCGCGGCGGCTTCGAGACCTTCGTCGCGCGGCACGACAGTCGCGCGTTCGATGACGATCGGTACGTTCAGCAACGCGGCGAATTTCTCGCAATGCGCGCTCCATTGCGCGCTGTCGGCGTGCAATGCGTGATCGACATGGATCAGTCGCAGTTCCCGTTCATCTTCGCGCGCGAGATGCGCGAGCGCATGCGCGAGCACGACCGAATCCATGCCGCCGCTGCACGCAACGGCAATAGCGCCACTCGCGGGCATCTGTCGGCGAATGTGATCGAGCAGCGAATGTCGCGACATGGGCGAGTTCGTCGCGACGCCGGTTTCAGCTATGCACCGAACCGTAGCGGCGCAGACGTTTGTAGCGCTCGTCGACGAGCGTGGTAGCGTCCAGCGGCAACAGTTCGTCGAGCTGATTGAGCATGACCGCTTTCAACCGCACGGCGATCGAATGCGGATCGCGGTGCGCACCTCCGAGCGGCTCGCGCACGATCTTGTCGATGAGGCCCAAACCGAGCAGACGCTCGGCCGTGATGCCCAACGCATCGGCCGCGTCGCGCGCTTTTTCCGTGCTTTTCCAAAGGATCGACGCGCAGCCTTCCGGCGTGATCACCGAGTACGTCGAATATTGCAGCATGATCGTGCGGTCGCCGACGCCGATGGCGAGCGCGCCGCCCGATCCGCCTTCGCCGATCACCGCGCAAATGATCGGCACTTTGAGTTGCGACATTTCGCGCAAGTTGCGCGCGATCGCTTCGCTTTGGCCGCGCTCTTCGGCACCGACACCAGGGTACGCGCCCGGCGTATCGATGAACGTGAGGATCGGTAGTTTGAAGCGCTCGGCCATTTCCATCAGCCGTAATGCTTTGCGATAGCCTTCCGGTCGCGGCATACCGAAATTACGTTTGATTTTCGACTTCGTATCACGGCCTTTCTGATGGCCGATGACGACGACCGAGCGTCCGTCGATTCGCGCGAGCCCACCGACGATGGCCGGATCGTCCGCGTAAAAACGGTCGCCCGCCAGTTCGTGGAATTCCTCGCACATCACCTGCAGATAATCGAGTGTGTAAGGACGCGCGGGATGCCGCGCGACCTGCGCGATCTGCCACGGGGTCAGATTGCGGAAGATTTCCGCGGTCTTGTGTTTGAGCTTGTCGCGCAGGCGCGCGACTTCATCGTCGATATTGAACGCCTGGCCATGGCTCGCATGGCGCAGTTCCTGGATCTTCCCGTCCAGTTCGGCGATAGGTTGTTCAAAATCGAGGAAATTCGGATTCATTCGCTATCCGGGCCTAAAGCCGCGGGACAAGACGTCGGATTATAGCCGAGGCGCGATTTTCGAGGAATTTCCTCGATTTCGGCCGCCTAGCCTGTGCCACGCTGTCGTGATGCAATGCGCGCATGTCACACCGGGTTCTGATTCTCGGCGGTTATGGATTTTTCGGATCGCGCATCGCCGCGATGCTGGCGCGCGTGGGCGACGTCGAATTGCTCGTTGGCGGGCGCGATCTCTCGAAAGCAATGGAACTGGCGGCGCGACTGACGTTGCCGGCGCACAACGCGCTGCGCATCGATGGGCATGCAGCCGGGTTCGCCGATGAGTTGCGTCGGCTTTCGATCGCAACGGTCATCAACACGGCCGGACCGTTTCAGAATCAAAATTACGATGTACCTCGCGCGGTCATCGCGGCTGGCTGCAATTACATCGATCTCGCAGACAGCCGCGAGTATGTGCTCGGCATCGCGTCGCTGGATGCGGCGGCTCGCGATGCAGGCGTTCTCGTCGTCAGCGGCGCCAGTTCGGTTCCGGCGTTATCGACCGCGGTCATCGATGAATTCTTGCCGCAATTTCGATCGCTGGAGTGTGTGCGCGCCGGCATCACGTCCGGCGCGAAGAGTCCAGGTTTGGCGACGATGCGCGGCATCTTCAGTTACTGCGGAAAACCCTTCGCGCGGCGCGCGAATGGGCACGACGAAACGACGTATGGCTGGCTTGATTTGCACCGTCGTCGTTTCCCGTCGCCGGTCGGCACGCGCTGGTTGGGAAGTTGCGACGTGCCGGACCTGTCGATCATTCCCGCGCGCTATCCGTCGGTAAAAACGGCAACGTTCCATGCCGGATTCGCCAGCACGATCGGTCATTGGGTCGTTTGGGCGTTGTCGGCGCTGGTGAAGATAGGGCTGATGCGAAGCATGATTCCATTCGCTGCGCCGCTGCATCGCATCAGTGAATGGATCGAACCGATCGGTAGTGATAAAGGCGCGATGTTCGTCGAGATGTCTGGCGAAGGCATCGATGGATCGCCGCTGCGTCGCGCGTGGTATCTGATCGCCGAACATAACGATGGACCCAACATTCCCTGCGGCGCAGCCGTTGCGCTCGCGGTGAAACTCGCGTCCGATGCATCTGTGCCACGCGGTGCGACGCCGTGCATCGGACTGCTGACTCGCGCCGACTATCTCGCCCCGCTGCGGCATCTGCATATTCGCGAAGTCGTCGAATAAATGCCGTTGCGGCGATTACGCCGCGCGGTCGCTCTCCGCGTTGAGCGATGGTTTGTTGAGGATGAGTTCGGCGGACTTCACGCCGGGAATCTTTTCGAGTTCGCGCTTGAGATCGCTCGTCGCGCGCACACGCCATTCGGTGCCGAGATCGATATCGGCCGTCGCAACGGCGTTGCCGTAAGTCAGCCGCAGTGGCGTGCGTCCGCCGCGATATCCCGACAATGCTTTCTGCAGCGATGCGCAGAAATTGCCGTCGACGCCGTTGAGTGTGAGATGAAACGCGCGCGCGTGACGTTCGATGGCTTCGTTGAGCGTCATCAGTCGCTTCACGCGGATGCGCAGACCGCCGGCGAATTCGTCGTAAGCGAGTCCGCCTTCGGCGACGAGGAACGCGTCGCGCGTGAGCATCGCGCCGAATTCGAGAAACGTGTCGCGGAAAAACGAGAGTTCGATGCGGCCGCTCCAGTCTTCCAGTTGCGCGAACGCCATCGTGTCGCCGCGTTTGCGCAGGTCGACGAGCTGTCCTGCAACGATCCACGGCGTTTCCATGGGACGACGGAAACGGTTTTCGCCGTCGTCGGATTTGCGTGGTTTCGGCGGCTGGAATTTCTGCGCGATTTCGCCGAGCGAGCACGTCGCGAGCTGCGTCATCACGGCGCGCCACGTATCGGTCGGATGGCCGGAAAGATAATGGCCGAGGGTTTCGCGCTCGCCGGCGAGTTTCTGTTCCGGCGACCAGTCTTCGACGGTGACGAGTTTGTGCGTCGGCGCAGGCGCGGAACTCGCGGCGCCGAACATGTCGTGCTGGCCGGCGAGCGCATCGCGTGCGTGCTGTTCGGCCGCGCGCGTGCATTCGGGCAATTGCGCCATCACGCTCGCGCGGTTCGCGGCAAGCGAATCCATCGCGCCGCTCAGGATCAATGCTTCGAGCGCGCGTTTGTTGACCTTCTGCATGTCGATGCGGCGGCAGAAATCGGCGAGGTCGGTGAACACCCCGTCTTTGCGTGCTTGCACGATGTTGTCGACCGCGCCTTGTCCGACGCCCTTCACCGCGCCAAGTCCGTAGCGCACGATAGTCGATTGCTTCTTGCCTTCGCGTGCGTCGAGCGCCTCGAACATGTAACCGGAGCCGTTGACGTCGGGTGGCATGACGGTGACGCCGATCGCTTTCGCTTCGGCGAGGAAATTGACGACTTTGTCCGTGTTGTCCATGTCCGACGACAACACCGCCGCCATGAATTCAGCCGGGTAATGCGTTTTCAGCCACGCCGTCTGATACGAGACGAGCGCATACGCTGCAGCATGTGACTTGTTGAAACCGTAGCCGGCGAATTTTTCCATCGTGTCGAACACGGCGTCGGCCTTGCGTTCGTCGACACCGTTCTGCGCCGCGCCTTCGCGGAACACGACGCGCTGCTTCGACATCTCCGCCGGATTTTTCTTGCCCATCGCGCGACGCAGCAGATCCGCGCCGCCGAGCGAGTACCCGCCGACGATCTGCGCCATCTGCATCACCTGTTCCTGATACACCATGATGCCGTAGGTTTCGGCGAGCACGGATTCGACGCGCGGATCGGGATAATCGATCGGTTCCTCGCCGTGCTTGCGTTTGCAATAGCTTGGAATCAGGTCCATCGGACCGGGGCGGAACAGCGCGCCGAGCGCGATGATGTCCTCGAAGCGATCGGGCTTGGCGTCTTTCAGCATCGCCTGCATGCCGCGCGATTCGAACTGGAACACGGCCACCGTCTGCGCGCGCTTGAACAGTTTGTATACGCCTTCGTCGTCGAGCGCGAGTTGCGTGATGTCGAGCGGTGCTTCGGCGGCTTTGGCGCGCCGCGCGTTGATCGCTTTCACGGTCCAGTCGATGATCGTGAGCGTGCGCAGGCCGAGAAAGTCGAACTTCACCAGGCCGACGGATTCGACGTCGTCCTTGTCGAACTGCGTGACCACACCGTCGCCGCCGCCTTCCGAATAGAGCGGGGCGAAATCGGTCAGCGCGCTCGGCGCGATGACGACACCGCCCGCGTGCTTGCCGGCGTTGCGGATCAGGTCTTCGAGCTTGAGCGCGAGGTCGATGAGATCGCGCACATCGTCGTCGGATTCGTACATCGCCTTGAATTCGGCGACGACACGGTCGGATTCCTTGCGCGAGCGTTCGCTGAGGCCGAGCGCATCTTCAAGCGTCAACGGATCGGCCGGACGCAGCGGAATGAGTTTGGCGATTTTGTCGACATGCCCGTAACTCATGCCGAGCACACGGCCGGTGTCGCGCACGACGGCCTTCGCCGCCATCGTGCCGTACGTGATGATCTGACTGACTTTGTCGCGGCCGTATTTGCGCGCGACGTAATCGATCACTTCATCGCGGCGGTCCATGCAGAAATCGACGTCGAAGTCCGGCATCGACACGCGTTCGGGGTTGAGGAAACGCTCGAACAGCAGTCCGTAAGCAAGCGGATCGAGATCGGTGATACCAAGGCTGTATGCCACCAACGATCCCGCGCCCGACCCGCGGCCCGGGCCGACGGGAATGTCGTGCGACTTCGCCCAGTTGATAAAGTCCGCCACGATCAGGAAGTAGCCGGGGAATCCCATCGTGATGATGACGTCGAGTTCGGTGTGTAGCCGACGTTCGTAGTCGGCGACAGTGAAGTTCTGCGCCGGAGCATGTTTCGCGAGCCGCGCGACGAGGCCATCGCGCGCCAATGTTCGGATAAACGTTTCCACCGTTTCATGCGGCGGCACGGGAAAGGCGGGCAGAAAATATTTTCCGAACGTGAGTTCGAGATTGCAACGCTTGGCGATCTCGACGCTGTTGCGCAGCGCTTCCGGCAAGTCGGCGAAAAGCTCGACCATTTCGTCGGCCGACTTGAGGTATTGCTCGGGCGTGTAATCGCGCGGGCGTTTCGGATCGCTCAGCGAGCGTCCGCTGTGGATGCACACACGCGCCTCGTGCGCCTCGAAATCGTCGCGCGCAAGGAAACGCACGTCGTTCGTCGCGACAACGGGGCTTCCGCTGGCCGCGGCGACCTGCAAAATATTGTCGAGGAAATGCGTTTCGTCGGCGTGTCCGACGCGCGTGATTTCGAAATACCAGCGGTCGTCGAAATGCTGCAACCATTCGCGTGCACGCGCGAGGGCGGCGTCGAGTTTGTCGGAGAGGACGAGGTTGCCGACATCGCTGGCGCGTCCGGCGAGCGCGATCAGACCATCGCTGCTGCCGGCGAACCACGCCGGGTCGACCAGCGCGAAATCGCCGTGGCGCCCTTCGATGAAAGAGCGCGAGATCAAACGCGTGAGATTCAGATAGCCCGCGTGGTTTTGACACAGCAGTGTGAGCCGTGTTGGTTTCGCAGGTTCAGCCGAATTCGCAATCCATAAATCCGCGCCCGCGATCGGCTTGATACCGTTGGCTTCCGCCGCGCGGTAGAACTTCACGAGCGCGAATAGATTGTTCTGGTCGGTAAGCGCGAGTGCCGGCGCCTCGAGTTCGACCGCGCGGCTGATGAGGTTTGGGCGCGGAGCTTTCGCTGGATCGCCGTAGTCGGGTTTGTCCGGCAAACGGATGACGGAGTCGACGAGTGAATAGTCGCTGTGGACGTGGAGGTGGATGAAGTTGAGCGGCATTTCGGGTGGAGTTTATCAGTTGGGTAAAAGCTTCCGCGTTAGTGGCGGGTAACTTTTGTTGAGCAGGTATTTAGGTTTTTGATCAAGGGCTTCCGCCGCAAGCGGCGGGTAACTTTTTGCTCAACGGCAAAAAGTCACCAAAA
>CAZZYA010000100.1:0-11807 GCA_964658115.1 uncultured Rudaea sp.
TTCGCCCGCCTGCGGAATGCGGCCGAAATGCGCGACGACCATGCCCGCCGCGGTGTGGAAATCGTGATCTTCCTGATGCGGCAACGCCGTGGTGCCGAGCAGCTCGCGCAAATCGTCGGTGCTGACCGATCCGTCGACCAGCCATGCGCCATCGTCGCGCCGCACGACGGGTGCGTCGCGCGTCGGTTGCGTCGGCGTCGCACTTTTGCCGACGACGGCCGACAACAAGTCGTTGAGCGTGACCAATCCTTCGATGTCGCCGTATTCGTCGACGACCAGCGCCAAACGCGTTTCGGCGTCGCGGAATTCTTCGAGCAGATCGAGCGCGCGCGCTGTGCCTGGCACGTAGAGCGGTTTGGCCAGATTCGAAAACAGATCGACACGCGCGTTGCCAATCAATTCCGGCAAACGTTTCAATGTCAGGATTCCGAGGATGTCTTTGTCGCTGTCGCGATAAACGGGATAGCGCGAATACGGTGTATTGCGCATCACCGACAAATTCTCGTCGAGCGATTTGGACGCGTCGAGCCACGCGATGCGCGGACGCGGCGTCATCATGCTATCGACGGAGCGATCGCCCAGACGCAATACGCGGTTGACCATGTTGCGTTCGTCGGAATCGATCACGCCTTGCTCGGCGCTTTCGGACACGAGCAAGCGGATTTCTTCTTCGCTGACATGTTCGCCGGACATGCGCGTTTGCCGGAACAATCGCAAAATCCCGCGCGTGAACGCGATCAGCACGAACGCGAACGGCATCGCGACCCAAACCAGCACCCGCATCGGAATCGCCACCAGCACGGCCCAGCGTTCCGGATTGAGGAGCGCTACGCGTTTCGGCAACAGTTCGCCGAACAGCATGTTGACGAACGTGATACCCGCCACGCTGATCACGATGCCGACGACACGCGCATACGGTCCGACCCATTGCACGTGGGAATTCTCGAACAGCGTCGCGATCTGTTCGCCCAGCCGTTCGCCGAGCGCGGCGCCGGTGCCGATGCCGATCAGCGTGATGAACACCTGCACGGTCGCGAGCAGATGTTCCGGCGTTTGCGACAGGTGAAAGGCGATGCTGGCGCGGCGGCTGGTGATCGCCATCTGTTTGAGGCGACTCTTGCGCGATGTCATGAGCGCCATTTCGCTGAGTGCGAAAAAGCCGTTCAGCAGCGCGAGCACCACGACAAGCGTGATTTCGAGCGTCATCGCGGTGTCGACAACCGGCAGGTGGACAACCGGAGAAAGTACGATTCCATTCGAACGAGTTTAGCAGAGCACGGAGGTAGGGCCGTGCGCGACGTTACGAGGCGGCTTATTGCGATGCGGGTTCGATGCGGTCGAAGCTCGACTTGTCGCCTTTCGGACGCGGTCCGGTCAGCGGCTCGCCGGTAACGAGGTAGTACACCGATTCGGCCACGTTGGTGGCGTGATCGCCGATGCGCTCGATGTTCTTGGCGATGAACAGCAAATGTGCGCCGACGGGTACGCGGTTCGGTTCGGCGCTCATGAAGTCGATCAGGCGACGATATATTCCCGTGTAGACATCGTCGAGCTGTTCGTCGTGCGCCCAGACGTCGAGCGCTTTTTCCGAATCGCGGTCGCGGAACGCCTGCACGACATCGGCGAGCAGTTTCAGCGCAAGCTGTCCGAGTTCGGCGAGTTCGTTGATCCATTCGTCCGGCGAATGCGCGTTGAGCGCGATTGCGCGTTTCGCGATATTCGCGGCGAAGTCGCAAATGCGTTCGAACTCGATAGCGATGCGCAGCGCGGCGATGACCTGACGCAAATCGCGCGCGATCGGCTGGCGTAACGCAAGCACGCGCACCGCACGCGCATCGACGTCGCGTTCGAGTTCGTCGACTTCGAGATCGCTTTTCACGACATGCGCGGCGACCGTGGTATCGCGCAGAAGCAGCGAATCGATGGCGCCTGCAAGCTGCGTCTGCGAGAGCTGTCCCATGCGGGCGATGGCGTCGTTGAGCTTGGTCAGCTCTTCGTCGAAACTTTTTACGATATGTTCGGACATGGCTTAACCGTAGCGTCCCGTGATGTAGTCTTCCGTCATTTTTTTCTTCGGATTTTCGAAGATCATTTTCGTTTCGCCGAATTCGATGAGTTCACCCAGATACATGAAGGCGGTGTAATCGGAGATGCGCGAAGCCTGCTGCATATTGTGAGTGACGATGGCGATGGTGTAACTGTCTTTCAATTCTTCGACCAGTTGCTCGATTTTCCCCGTCGCGATCGGATCGAGCGCGGAAGTCGGTTCATCGAACAGAATCACTTCCGGACGAAGCGCCACCGCGCGCGCGATGCACAACCGCTGCTGCTGACCGCCGGAAAGACCGAGCGCGCTTTGCTTGAGTTTGTCTTTCGCTTCGTCCCACAACGCGGCTTGCGTGAGCGCTTCCTGCACGCGCACGTCCATATCGGCGCGCGAGAGTTTTTCGTAATGCTTGATGCCGTAGGCGATGTTGTCGTAGATCGACATCGGGAACGGCACCGGCTTCTGGAACACCATGCCGACCTTGCTGCGCAAACGATTCAGCGGATAGCGCGCGTCGAGCACGTTTTCGCCGTCGAGGATGACTTCGCCTTTCGCGCTCAGCTTCGGATAGATCGAGTAGATGCGGTTGAAAATGCGCAGCAGTGTCGATTTGCCGCACCCCGACGGGCCGATGATGGCCGTGACCTTTTTCTCGGCCACGTCCATGTTGATGCTTTTCAGCGCGCGATAATCCCCGTAGAAAAAATCGAGGTTGCGCGCGCTGAGTTTCGCCGGCGGCATCGGGTCGATTTTCGTCGCGGCGGTGGCGGTCGCGGTTTGCATGTTAGTCATTGGAAATTCTCTTGCGCAAAAGCACCGCGCGGGAAAAGAGGGACAGCAGCAAAACGAACACAGTGACGATGAATGCGCCGGCCCACGCCAACGCATGCCACGATTCGTAGGGACTCATCGCGAACTGGAAGATGACGACGGGCACGCTCGCGAGAGGTTGCGTGAGATCGGCGCTCCAGTACTGGTTGTTGAGCGCGGTGAACAATAGCGGCGCGGTTTCGCCGCTGATGCGCGCGAGCGCCAGCAGGATGCCCGTGAGAATGCCGGGCAGCGCGGCGCGATAAAGAACCTGCAACGTCATCTTCCATTGCGGTACGCCGAGCGACAACGCGGCTTCGCGCATCGCGCTGGGCACCAGACGCAGCATTTCGTCGGTCGTGCGCACGACGACGGGAATGACGATAAGCGCAAGCGCCAGCGCGCCCGCCAAGCCGGAGAAGTGACCGAGTTTCGCAACGACGACCGTATAAATGAAAAGTCCGAGCACGATCGACGGCGCCGACAACAGAATGTCATTGACGAAACGGATGACTTCGCCGATCACTCGTTTCTGCGCGTATTCCGCGACATAGGTTCCAGCGGCGACACCGATCGGCGTGCCGATAGCGATCGCGAGCAACGACATGATCGCGCTGCCGAAAAACGCGTTGAGCAAGCCGCCGTCGGAACCGGGAGGCGGCGTCATCTCGGTGAACAACGCGGGTGTGATCGCGCTGATGCCGTTGACGAGCGCGGTCCACAGAATCCACACCAGCCAGAACAGGCCGAAGATCGTCGCCGCGACCGCGAGTGTCAACGCAATGCCGTTCCTGATGCGGCGGCGCGTGTACAACGATTCCATCGTCGCCATGGTCAGTTTCCTTCCCGGCGAGCGAGGCGCATCAGCATCCATTTCGCGACGGCGAGCACGATGAACGTCACCACGAACAGCAGGAAGCCGAGCGCGATCAGCGAGGAGCGGTACAGCTCCGAATCGGCTTCAGTGAATTCGTTGGCGAGCGTCGCCGCGATCGAGTTGCCCGGCATCAGCAGCGACGGCGAAAGCATGTGCGCGTTACCGAGCACGAACGTCACCGCCATCGTTTCGCCGAGTGCGCGGCCTAGACCGAGAAAGATTCCACCAATGACGGCCGTTCGCGTGTACGGAAGCACGACATCCCACGCCACTTCCCATGTGGTCGAGCCGAGCGCGTACGCGGATTCCTTCAAGCGCGTCGGCACGCTCAGGAAAACGTCGCGCATCACGGCGCTGATGAACGGGATAACCATGATCGCAAGCACGATGCCCGCGGTGAGCATGCCGATGCCGAGCGGCGGCCCGCGGAACAATGGACCGATGATCGGCCATTGGCCGAGATGCGCGTTGAGAAACGGAATCACATGCGCGGCCATGAACGGCACGAACACGAACAGACCCCACATGCCGTAGATGATCGACGGAATTCCGGCGAGCAATTCGATCGCCGATGCAATCGGGCTGCGCAACCAATTGGGCGCGACCTCGGTCAGAAACAGTGCGATGCCGAAACTCACCGGAACGGCGATCAGCATGGCGATGAGCGCGGTGACGAGCGTGCCGTAGATCGGCACCAGCGCGCCGAACTTGTGGTTCACGGCGTCCCAATCCGAATCGATGAGGAAATGCCAACCGAAGGTCGAGAATGCTTCGCGTCCGCCCCACAACATCGACGCGGCGACACCGACGAGAAGGATCAGCACCAGCCAGCCGGCGGCCGCGAACAAAATGCGGAAGACACCATCGGTGACCGCATCGCGTTTGCCGACCGTGGCCAAATCGACGGTCTGTCTCGCGACGGGCGTTTCGGGTGACATGCTCACGCGGTCGATTCCGGAAGACATAGTGATAATCTGATCAGGCTGCTTTGCCTAAAAGATCGCGCGCATTGGGAGGCGATGCGCGCGAAAAAGCGAAACCGAGGAGAGTATCGGTTTGCGTGCGACGTACTCGGTACGGATCAAACGCGCGGAAATCAAATGAGACTCAGGATTTGAAGTCCGATTTCCAATACGCCTCGATCTGCTTGACCAGGGTGTCCGGCAGCGGCACGTAGTCGAGGGCTTCGGCATCCTTCTGGCCCGACTCGAACGACCATTTGAAGAAGTCGAACGCGGTCTTCGATTTGGCGGCGTCTTTCGAGGTCTTGTACATGATCGCCCACGTCGTAGCGGTGATCGGCCATGCGGCATCGCCCGGCGCGTCGGTCATGATCAGGTTGAAGTCTTTCGCGTTTTTCCAGTCGGCGGTCGCGGCGGCGGCGGAGAAGGCGGACTTGTCGGGCTTGATCCATTTGCCGGCGTGGTTCTGCAACTGTACGTAGGTCAGTTTGTTCTGCAGCGCGTAGGCATATTCGACGTAGCCGATCGAGTCCTTGATCTGCTTCACGTACGCGGCCACACCTTCGTTACCTTTGCCGCCAACGCCGGTCGGCCACGACACCGTCGTGCCTTCGCCGACTTTTTCCTTCCACTCCGGACTGACCTTCGACAAATAGTTCGTGAAGTTGAACGACGTGCCCGAACCGTCCGAACGATGCACGACCGTGATCAGCGTATCCGGTAGCTTCACGCCGGAATTCATGTCGGCGATGGCCTTGTCATTCCACTTCTGAACCTTGCCGGAGAAGATGTCGGCGAGAACCGCGCCGGACAGCTTGATCGAGCCGGCATCCACACCTTCGATATTCACCACCGGCACGATGCCGCCGATGACGACCGGAAACTGGCCGAGGCCGGTGTCGCTGAGATCTTTCGCGTCGAGCGGTTTGTCGGACGCGCCGAAATCCACCGTCGCGGCTTTGATCTGGGCGATGCCGCCGCCGGAACCGATGGACTGGTAGTTCACTTTCGAGCCGGTCTTGGTGGTGAATTCCGCCGACCACTTCGACAGCACCGGATAAACGAACGACGAACCGGCACCGGTGATATCGGTGGCGGCAGCCGCGGCGCCAGCAAAGGCGAACGAGGCAGTCACTGCGAAAGCGAGAAGCGTAGAGCGCAGTCTCGGGAACATTGAGTATCTCCGTAGGGTTGATTGCGGCCGCGCCCCAGGTGGCGGCCGTTTTCGTGCATGGCGCAGCGTACGCGGCGAGTTTGAAACTTTTATGACAGCGCTAAACGTTCTCGGAATCCTCCTGAACGGTGCGCAGAACACAAATAAAGAAGCGCAGCCAAGGCCTTGGCGTTGCTGGAATTCGGTTACCCGAAACAGCCGTCGCCTGCGCGCTGGGCAAGCAGAGCCAACCGAGTAACAAAACTGTAAACTTCGCCGACCGCGCGATTTCACGAAGGAAACGGCATGTTTTCGTTGCAGACGATTTTCGGCAAAGGCGACAAGATCTACGGGCTGCTCGAAGCCAGCGCCGACGCGTCGCGGCAGAGCGCGCGCGCCTTGATCACGATGCTGAACCAGAAATCGTCGAGCCCGTCGCTGGACGAATTCCGCGTCGCGCGCCGGCGCGAAAAAGAAATCATGAGCCAGATCAGCCAGACGCTGGTGAATACCTTCGTCACCGCGCTGGATCGCGAAGACATCGAGGCGCTTTCCGGCGCGCTGTACAAGATTCCGAAGACGATCGAGAAGTTCGCCGAACGCTACGGCCTGTTCGCTGCTCTATTGATGGATATCGACTACGCCTCGCGCGCGCAGCTGCTGGAAAAGGCGACCAGCGTGATCGTGGAAATGGTCACGCAACTCAAGAAAGGCATGAAGCTCGAGGAAATGAAAGCACTGAACGACCGCATGCAGGCGATCGAGAGCGAAGCCGATCGTCTCATCCTCGGGTTGTACGAAGACCTGTTCAAGAATGCCGGCGACGCATCGCGGTTGATTCTTCGAAAGGATCTGTTCGAACTGCTCGAAAAAGCGATCGACCGTTGCCGCGACGCCGGTAACGTGATCTACGCCATCGTGCTGAAGAATTCCTGAGACCGCCGTGAGTCTGGGCCTGGTCATTGCCGTTCTGCTCGTTGCGCTCGTGTTCGAGTACATCAACGGCTTTCACGACACCGCGAATTCCATCGCCACCGTCGTCGCGACGAAAGTGCTGCGGCCCGGTCAAGCCGTGATTCTCGCCGCGTGCATGAATTTTCTCGGCGCAATGTGGGGCACGGCCGTCGCGAAAACCATCTCGTCGGGATTGATCGATTCGGGCATCGTCAACGTCACGCCGGAACTCATCATCTGCGCGCTGCTCGGCGCGACGATCTGGGATTTGATCACGTGGTGGTGGGGCTTGCCGTCGAGTTCGTCGCACGCGCTGATCGGCGGCCTGTGCGGCGCCGCGCTGGCGGCGACCTCCAACAATTGGCATTCGATCATTTGGTCGATTCCCGCCGGTCACTGGTGGGAAGGCAAAGGCCTGCTCAATAAAGTCATTCTTCCGATGGTCGTTTCGCCGGCGGCGGGCTTCACGCTCGGTTTCATCGTCATGGGATTTTTGCTCGCGTTGCTGTCGTTCCTCGGCAGCCGTGGCGGGCGCATCGGTCGCGCGGCGCGTCCACGCGTGGTCAACGGCGTGTTCGCGAAAGTGCAGATCGTGTCGTCGGGTTTCATGGGCCTTTCGCACGGATTGAACGACGCACAGAAGACGATGGGCATCATCGCGCTCGCACTGGCGGCGGCGACATCGGCGCACTCACTCGACAACCTGCCCGGCTGGCTGAGCTTTTTGCGCGTCGAGTCCGACCCGAGCGGCGGCTTCGGCATCGCGACGTGGATCAAGGCCACCTGCGCGCTCGTCATGGCGGCCGGAACGATGGCCGGTGGCTGGCGCATCATCCACACGCTCGGTCACAAGATGGTGAAGCTGCATCCGATCAACGGCGTGGCAGCCGATGCGGCGGCGTCGACGGTGATCATCACGGCATCCGCACTCGGCATTCCCGTATCGACGACGCACAACGTCTCCGCATCCATCATGGGTGTCGGCTTCGCCAAGCGCGCGAACGCGATTCGTTGGACCATCGTCGAGCGCATGGTGTGGGCGTGGATCCTGACGATTCCGATCGCCGGCGCGCTGGCGTACGCGATGGTGACGGGACTCAGGCTTTTAGGCTGGATGGCTTGATCAGAACGCGTCGCCGCCGGCTGAAATCGCTTTTTCCAGACGATCGCCGAGCGGCCCGATCTCGTCGATCAAGCGATTGAGTTCGGCCGGATCGAGCAATTCGTACGGTCGGTTCTCGCACAGGTGCAGATACGGCGATCCATCGAGATCGCTCACCGCGAGGTATCCCACGCGTTGCTCCCAGTTGAAGCGCAGGCACCGTTTCGCATCCATGCCAGTCAGCGGACCGATCGGCGTGGAGATGCGCAAGTATTTGCGTCCGTCCTCGCTGTCCAGTTCGGCCAGATACAAACCTTGATGACGCGCACCGTTATCGGTGAGCAGATCAAAGCTGATCAGATACGGATCATTGATGCGCAACTGATGACGCGCGTTGATGTGGGATCGAACGTCTTCGAACGATTGCACGCGGCGAACTCCCGTTGATGAGGGCATATGCTAACGTGACGCGCTCATGAAGTCAGTCGCGGCGTCAAAACCCGAGTACGCGGGCATCGAGCGCGTCATCGCCGCGATTCCGCGAGGCCGCCTATCGACCTACGGCGAAATCGCGCAGCGCGCCGGATTGCCGGGCCGCGCGCGGCTGGTCGGACGCGTCCTAGGCGAATCCGACGCGGAACTTCCTTGGCATCGCGTCCTGCGTTCGAGCGGAAAAAGCGCGTTCCCGCCAGGCAGCCGCGGATTTCGCGAACAATCGCAGCGCCTTCGCGCCGAAGGCGTTGTCGTCGTCAACGGTCGCGTGAATTTGCAACGTTATGGCTGGCAGCGCGATCTCGATGCGGAATTGTGGGGAACGCCGCCGATACCACTGAAAAAATCACGCGTGTCGACGAAACCAGCCAGCGATGCTAAGTCGCTCGCGCGTCGCCGCTAGCACTTCATGATCGAAGTCTGCGCTCAAGAACAACACGAGCGTGCCTGCGGACGGATAGACGTCCAGATGCCGATCGGTCAGATAAAGTCGCAATGCGCCACCCTCGTCTTGCCGCCAGTCATCGTTGACATACAGAACGCTGGATAGCACGCGCGCATCGTCGTCGCGAAAGCGATCGCGATGCCTGGCGTAACACGCGCCCGGCGAGTACATCGCGAAATGCGCTTCGAGTTCGTCAAGGCCGAGCATCAATGCGCGATTGAGGTGAACGCGAAGCGAATCCATTGCGTCGAAATACGCGCCGACGGCTGCCGACGCGACGGCGGCATCCAGCCACTGCGTCTTATCGCAGCGTATCCCCACATTTGCGGCTCGATTCGCTCCGCGTCCGATCGCTGTGACGCGCAAATCGGCAGTGCGGCATTGGTCGGCGAGGGCTGACACGACACCGACGTCGAGAAACGTCTGAACCACCGCGTAACCCTGCGCATGGATCGCATTCGCGACGGGCTTGATCGAACCGGACGTCAACCGCATGATGCGAGCGTAACCGAAACCGAAACTCATCACCGATGCCAAGAATCCCGCCGATCACCGCCGCGCTGCTCATCGCGAATATCCTCGTCTATCTTTTGCAGCAGGCGCAGCCCGAGTTCATGCTCGCGAACTTCGCACTGTGGCCGCTCGGTCCGCATCAACTCGATCAGCTCCGCGACGGCACGCCGATTTCCGTCGGCTTCGAACTATGGCAGCTCGTCACCTACGCGTTCCTGCACGGCAGTTTCGGGCACATCGCGTTCAATATGCTCGCGCTGTGGTCGATCGGTGGACAAGTCGAAATGGCGCTCGGAACGCAACGATTCATCGTGTACTACTTCGCGTGCGTACTTGGTGCGGCGGCGGCGCAATTGGCCACCGTCGCATTGATGACGCCAAACGATTTTTATCCGACGCTCGGCGCATCCGGCGGCGTGTTCGGCGTACTGCTCGCGTTCGCGTATTTGTTTCCGCACGCGAAAATCATGGTCATGGTGCCGATCCCGATTCCCGCGCGGATCGCCGCCATTGGATATCTCGCTATCGAATTTTTTCTCGGCGTCACCGGCCGGCAGGCGGGCGTCGCGCACTTCGCGCATCTGGGCGGCGCGCTGGTGGGATTGTTGCTGCTGGTTTTCTGGCGCTCGCGTCAGCGCCGGTTCTAGTGCTTGTAGATGACGCCGTTCTTCATCACGAAATCGACGTGTTGCAGAACACTTATATCATCGAGCGGATTGCCCGGAACCGCGACGACATCGGCGTAGTAGCCCGGCGCTAGTCGTCCGATATCTTTTTCCCATCCGAGCAGCTTCGCGCCGTTGATCAAACCGGCCTGAAGTGCTTCGAGCGGCGTCATGCCGTTCGCGACCATCAACGCATATTCCTTCGCCTGCGTTCCATGCGGGAACGGACCGACATCCGAACCCACCGCCATCGGCACGTGCGCGGCGAGCTGCAACTTGAATTGCGCGATGTGATACGCCTGTATCGCGCGGTACCGTTCGGCGGCCTGCGCCGTGGCCGCGTGCTCGGAAAAGTAATCGATGACGGCGAACGTCGGCACGGCGAAAACGCCGCGCTCGCGCATCAGCCTCATCGTGTCGTTGCCCAATTGATCGGCGTGATCGATTGACGCAACGCCCGCACGTACGGCCATGCCTGTGCCGGGTTCGCCGGTCGCATGCACGGCGACATTGCGACTCAAACGCGCAGCCTCCCGCACGGCCGCGCGCAATTCCTCTTCCGTGAATTGATACGGCGTCGAAAAATTCCCGTCGACGATTTCGTCGCGGCCGGTTTCGTAGATCTTCACGAAGTCGCTGCCGAGTTTCGCTTGCGCGCGAATCACCGCGACCAGTTCGTCGGCGCTGTTCGCATACGTCGCGTTCGGCAACGCTTTCTGTTCCGGATTGAAATGATTCGCGTCCTCATGACCGCCGAGAATGTCGATCGCATTTCCACTGATGCGCAGCCTCGGTCCGGGAATATCAGCGCGATCGATCGCGTCGCGAACCGCCGTGTCGGCAGCACCCGCGCCTTCGGTGCCCATGTCGCGTTCGGCGGTGAATCCGGCGAGCAAATCGTCGCGCGCGGCTAACGTCGCGCGGATCGTTCGTTCCGGTACCGATTCGTCGAACGTCTGCGAATCCTCGGCGCCCGGATGCAGAAACAGATGCACGTGCGCGTCGATGAGGCCGGGCATCAGCGTGCGATCACCAAGATCGATCGTTCGCGCATCGGCTGGACGATCGACATGCTCGCCGACAGCGACGATGCGTTCGCCACGAATCAGCACCTCGCCGGGCGCGATGATTTTTCCGCTATCGATATCGAGCATTCGCGCGGCGTGCAGAACGGTCGTCGATGGCGGCTGCGCCCACGCGACAACCATGAACGCTGAGGTCGCCAAACCGATCAGTTTCCGCATCGCGAATTCCAAGGGCCGTGTTTTTTCGTGCGCTATCTTAGTTTGAAAATTGTCGCGTCGCGCGCGTCAGCGCAACCGCACGAAGTCGGGACTGCACAAAAGCCGCACAGCGTCGAGGCGAACGAGCGATCGCGGCAGCGCCTGAAGCAACGCCGCGCGTTCGCGTTCTATCGCTTCGATTTCACGCGCACTCACCGATGGATTGATTCGCCGCAACGCCGTGAGCCGTTGGTGTTCGGCACCGAGTTCGCGTTCGGCATGTTCGGTCGCGGTCGCGATCGCGGCCGCCGCGCGAATGCGCGCGGGCAACTCCAGGGATTTATCGGGTTGCTTGCGGCCCGGCTTGAACGGCAGGAGCCCCATCAGCCAGGGCCAGACCCCGGTCGGCGCCAGTTGTAAGAGCAGCACCAGGAGGATGACCGGGGCGACCGTCCAGGCGACCTCAAGGGTCACGTTGTGGCCCGTGGGCTCGGACTTCACGCCGGGCTTCTTCTGGTACTTCCACGCGAAGTAGATCACCGCGCCCGTGATCCCGATGAAGAA
>CAZZYA010000101.1:0-11661 GCA_964658115.1 uncultured Rudaea sp.
TAGGACGGATTTGGCCCAGCGCGCAGATTGAGGTTCGCCGTCACGAACGCATCGGCGGCGTGAGCGGCGAGCGGCGCGAGAAAGCACAGCGCGAACAGGCAAAACCAGCGTTTCATGAAGATCTCCGAGAAGTCTGCGGTTTTTCTACTCCGTTCGCGCGAAGAAATCCATCGGCTATTTTTTCAGTTGCACCGTATCGATCATCCACAACGGACTCGGCGCGTCGCGCGTAAACGTAAAGCACAGCGAATGAATTCCGTCGATGCGATCGAGCGTCGCGTGCAGATGCGCCACGCCGCGTTCGTCGGCGCTGCCTCGCAGCGGAACGAATGCGAGCAGCGCACCGGCGCACGTGTCGGCATGGATTTCGAGTTCGCCGCCTTGATGGTGCGGTTTGCGCAATACCACTTTGTCTGCGTCGTGCCACAGCTGGTAGTTGTAGGGCCGCTCCGCAGCGACGACATCGACGACGCGTACCGAATCCATATCGGCGTCGGCGTAGATCCAGCACGGATCGAAAATATCGACGCGGAATGTCGTTTCGCCGCCCGCGTCGGAAGGTCCTGGCAATCGCAACGGCAAACCGGGACCGGGCTGGCAGGATCGAAGTTCGTCGCTGTTCTTGCGCAGATACGAATCGGGCGTGACGTTGCGTTCGCGCGAAGTGATCAATCCACTCCGGTCGAAAACGCCGATGTCTATTGATGTGCCCGCCGGTACAGTCAACACATCGTGATAGCTCGTTGCGCTCGCACTGGGTTGCGAACCGTCGAGCGTATAGCGAAATGTCCCCAGCGCGAGCTGGTTCGCCACGTTCACGTGCGCGCCAGTCGATGTCCCGGACGGCATAACGGATATGTCAGGCGCGTAGGCGCTGTCAGCGAAGGCGATGTCGAGCAAACGATAGCGCGCGAATTGCGCGGGCAGGCGCGTTGCGAAATCGGGGAAACTTTTTGCGGCGTGTGGCGTCCATAGCGCTTCGGCGAGCGCGGCCGCCCGCGGAAACGCGGCGTGCTCGACGCGTGCTGCGGTGTCCATGTATTCCGACCACAGGTTCGCCTGCGCACCGAGAATATGGCGCGCGTGTTTTTCGTCGAGTTCGGTGGGAATAGGTTCGTAGTTATAGATGTCGGATACGGAAATCACGTCGGGCCGGCCGGGCGGTTCGTCATGCAACGTGCTTTGCACATGATCGAGATACAGCGCGGGCGAGGGCGACATGACGACGTCGTGATCCTTCTGCGCGGCGTCGATGCCGCCTTTCACGCCTTGCCATGACATCACCGTTGCGCGCGGCGCGAGCCCGCCTTCGAGGATTTCGTCCCAACCGATGAGTCGACGGCCGTGCGCGTCGATGAATTTTCCGATGCGCGCGATGAACCAGCTTTGCAACGCCGCTTCGTCGGCGATGTGCAGTTCTTTCATGCGCTGTTGCACCTGCGCGGACGCGTGCCATTGATCCTTGGCCGCTTCGTCGCCGCCGATGTGGATGTAGGTGCCGGGAAAAAGATCCATCACTTCGGTGAGCACGTTCTGCAGGAAATCGAACGTGCTGTCGTCGACGTTGTAGAGATAGGTATGAACGCCCCAATCCGGCGAAACGGGCGGGCGGTCGCCGGTCACGCCGAGTTCGGGATACGCGGCGATCGCGGCCTGCGCGTGACCCGGCATTTCGATTTCGGGCACGATAGTGATGTAGCGCGCGGCGGCGTAGCGCACGATGTCGCGGATTTCTTCCTGCGTATAAAAACCGCCGTACGACGCAGGCGTTCCGACCACGTGCGCCGGCGTTCGCCACGCGCCGATCGAAGTGAGCTTCGGATATCTCTTGATCTCGATGCGCCAGCCTTGGTCGTCGGTAAGGTGCCAATGCATGACGTTGAGTTTATGCACCGCCATGTCGTCGATGAATTTCTTGACGAACGCTGGCGACTGAAAGTGGCGCGCGGAATCGAGCATGAGTCCGCGCCAGGCGAAACGAGGATAGTCTTCGATGTGAACGCAGCGCACGCGCGCCGGCGAGTCGCCGCTGTCGGGCGTCAATAGTTGCCAAAGCGTGATCGCGCCATTGAATAATCCATGCGCCGAGCGCGCGACAACGACGATGCGATCGTCGGATACGTTCAGATCGTAGCCTTCGTCCGACGAATCGCCGCGCACGATGAATGTGGGATCGATGCGGAACGAAATGCCATCGCGCGCATCGGCGCCTCCGAACGGATGCACGTCGAGATGGATGCCGCGCGTGCGTGCGAGCAGGTCGGCAAAGTAGCGCGCAACACCAGCGGCTTCCGCGCTGGTCGCTTGCACATTCAATGTCGCGCCTTCGCGGAGTACGAAATAGCCGGGCGTCGGTTCGACGTGCACCGGCATCGGGATCAGCGAAGGCTTCGCGACCGTTTCCGTTTTTGGCGCCGGTGCGGCGCCGCATGCAGCCAGCGCCAGAATCGCTGAAATCAGCGAAAAGTATAGAAAGTTACAAATTCGCATCGTTCGCATCATGCCATATCCGTCCCGCGCAAAAAAAAGGGCCGACGCTGATCGCCGGCCCAATCGGTTGGAGAACCGTGAAAACTTAGAACTTGAAGTGCAGCGTCGCCATGTATTCGCGCCCGAACTTGTATTTGCCTACCGGTTCGTACTTCGTGCCGAGATAGCCGAAGTAGGTCGAATCGAGCAGGTTCAGGCCATCGAGGCTGACGGAAAAGTGATCGCTGAATTTCCACGCGACGTTCGCATCCACTTCCGTATAGGCGTCGATCGTTTCGGCCGGAGCACCCGCCACATAACCGCCGGCGAGATAGCTGCTGCGGAAACCGTAGGTGACGCTCGCGGTCCAATCGCCCTTCTCGTAATACGGCGTGACGTTGAACGAGTTCTTCGAGTTGTACGGCAGCGCGCCGCCGCTTTGCGTCGAGGCATCGGAGTACGTGTAATTCGCGCGCAGGCCGAATCCGGTGTCGGCGAAGGGCTGCTGATAGTTGATCGTGTATCCCTTCGCTTTCGCCTGACCGCCGTCTTGCGGACGCGAGATGCTGAAATCGCAGTAGCCGGTCGTCTGGTCGCAGTTGCCGCCGAGGATCTGACTGAACTCGGTCGGACTGGTCTTGAACAACGAGTCGAACAACCGCTCCGTGCGCACACCCTGCACGATGTAGTTCTTGATGTCCTTGTAGAACACCGATCCGGCCAGCACGGATTCCGGCGCGAAATACCATTCGGCCGACAGATTGTAGTTGTCCGATTTGTACGGATCGAGATGCGCATTGCCGCCGGCGCCGGTCAGCACCGTGTCGTTGGTGACGACGTACGGAACTTCCTGGTTATACGGCGCCCACGCGATCACTTCCGAGGCCGCGCCACGCAGGACGACATCCGTCGCCACGTTCCACGCCAGATTGAACGACGGCAAATAGTTGGTGTGGTTGTTCGGTGTCGTCGTCAGTGTGTTCTGCGTGAACGTGCTGTTGGAAACGTAACCCGTCGCGTCGATGTCGGTGCGCACATAGCGAACACCGACGTTGCCTTTCCACTCGTCGTTGCCGAAGTTCAACTGCGCGTATCCCGCATCGGACTTCTGATCGACGTGGAAGGTGTTTTCATAAAAATACGGCAGATAAAGATATTGCGAATTAAAGAGATTCGGGCTGCCGAGCACCCAGTTGATAACCGTGCTGCCGTTGCGCGGCTGCACGTGATGCACGGAACCCGGCAGGAAATCCATGCTGTCGAGACCGGAAAGATCGGTCAGACCGCCCGCGCCGACATCCGCGAGTGTGCCGCCCTGCACGCCGCCGCTGTACACGTCGAGTTCCTGGCTTTCGGCGTGTTTGGCAAAGCGCACGCCGACCAGCAGCTGATTGAAGAAGCTGTTGAAGTCGTAGGCGAAGTCCAGTTGCGAGTAGTTGTCCTTCGCGGCGTACGGTTCTTTCGCATAGTTGCCGTTGAAGTAGTAACCGGCCCAGTTGGCCGGATTGTTCGCGCGCGCCGGATTGTCGAACGAGAATCCTTTGGTGAGATCCCACGAATAGCCACCGAAGTACACCGGCTCGATGAACGCCTGCGTCAAATCGTCGTGCGATGTGCTGACGCCGGCCTGACCCGACAGTGACCATCCGTCGCCCTGCCATTTCGCGCGCAGATCGCCGCCGCGTGTCTTGACCAACGCGGTACGCGCGTTGTTGTCGAAGATGACGCCGCCGATGCCCGGACACGTCGGCTCATCGTGTGGATCGCAGCTATGACCACCGGCGACGGTGCCGCCGCTGCCTTCCGTGAAACCGGTGACACCCGCGACCGTACTCGGCGTCCAATGCAGATACGGATACATCGACTGGTTGTAGTTGTCGAGGTTGTCGCGCATATACATCAGGCCCAGATCGACATCGAGCTGATCCACCGGTTTCCATTGCACGTTGCCGAAAAAGCTGTCGCGCTTTTCGGTTTGCTGAAAATTCGCGGCGTTGAATTCTTCGGGCACCAGATCGGTGGCCTTGATCGTGCCCGCGGCAATCTGCGCGGCGACCGCGGGATTCGTGGCCGCATAAGCGGACGCCGGATCGTAGCCGAACACTTCCATGCCCTGGCGGTTGGTGACCTGCTCGTAATGCTGTGCGGAAAGATCGATGCCGAACGTCTTGTCGTCGTTCTTCCAGCTATAGAACAACGATGCGTCGGGCTTGCCCTTGTCGACCATATCGTTGAAGTTATAGCCGACCGATCCGCTGAACACGTTCGCGGGCACGTCGAGCGGCTGGATCGTATGCATGATGATCGTGCCGCCGATCGAACCTTCCGGCAGGCGCGCTTCAGGACTCTTGTAGATTTCCAGCGAACCGAGCACTTCCGGCGCGAGCAGCGAGAAGTTGAAACCGCGGTTGGGCGAATCGCCGTATTGCCAGATCGCCTGTGCCACCGGATGGCCGTCGAGGAAGCTTAAGTTCAGTGACGGATCGGTGCCGTCGATGCTCACGCGCTGCGTGGCGCCGAGTGCGCGGTCGATGGTCACGCCCGGCACCTGCGCCAGCGCTTCGGCGACGTTGGTGGCGGGAAACTTTCCGATGTCTTCAGCGGTGATCGATTCGATGATCGCGTCGGCGTCGCGTTTTTTCTGGAGCGATTTCTTCAGGCTGTCGCGAATGCCGATGACTTCGATCGTTCCGAGTTCCTCGTCGCTCTGCGCCGTCCCACCACCGGCCGCCTGCGGATCGGCCGCGGCAAGCAGCGGCGGTTGCGGCACGGCGGAAACGTTGTTCTGTATGTCGGGCGTGGACGGTTGATACACCGCTTGCGCATTCGCTGCCGCACTCATGGCGAGGCACGCTGCGATACTTGCGGTCAGCAATTTCTTGCGATGTAGTTTCTTGAGACGTTTCATGGCTCTCCTCTCGGTTTTTGTGTGGCTTGGCCGCCCGAGTTACCCCTTCAGATGGCTGCCGAATATTCGTCGCACGGTTGAATCGGGTTGCACTTGAATCGCGCTTTCGCCTGCCTTCGTCGTTTTTACTGCTGTTCCAGATACCACTGCGCCGCACCGATCACGCCGAGCTGGCCGTGTTCGATCAGATGCACCGGCACGCGCTCGAGTACCTCGCGCATCTGGCCCTTGTCGCGGAAGCGCGCAGCGAAATCGCTGCGCAGAAGAAAATCTCTTATTTGCGGAAGGATGCCGCCGGCGAGATGCACGCCGCCTTGTGCGCCGTAAACCAGCACCAGATTGCCGACCACGCTGCCGAGCCAGCCGCAGAACACGTTCAGCGCTTCGACGGCAAGCGCGTCGCTGCCGCCGATCGCACCCTCGGCGATTTCGCGCGGCACGAGCGATTTCGGCGGCGCACCGCGCAACGTTCCGAGCACCGCGTACAGATTCGCCAGGCCCGGTCCGGAAATGATGTGCTCGATCGGCACATGCGTCGTCTCGCGTAACAGCGTGCGAAGAATTTCGATTTCCAGATCGGTCGACGCGGTCAGCGCGGATTGTCCGGCTTCGGTGGAAAGAATCACCGTCGATCGCGCGGTGGGGATGCGCACGGCAGCGCCCAAGCCCGTGCCGGGTCCGACAACCAGCACGGGGCCTTCGAGCGGCGCCGATGTCGCAGCGATGGGCGTGACGTCTCGCGCCGCCACGAAATTCGTCGCGTACGCGATCGCGGTGAAATCGTTGATGACCTGCAGATCGTCGAGGTCGAGCGCGCGGCGGATTTGCGACAGCGACACTCGCCACGGCAGGTTGTTGTTGATGATGGCATCGCCGAGCACGTAACCCGCGATGGCGATCGCGCCGCGTCGCGCGCGCGAGCGGCCATCGCGTCCGTGGTCAGCGAGAAAACGCTCGAAAATCGACGACAGATCCGGAAAATCCGAGCAGCGGTAGCGCTCGAACGTGCTTACCTGGGGCGCACCCGCGCCGAAATCCACCAAAGCGACGCGCGCATACGTACCGCCGACATCCGCAGCGAGCAGCGGCAATTCGCCGACGGCGGGTTGGTTCGCGAATTCCTGACGAGCAGCTTCGGCCACGCTGGTGCAACTCCCCGATGCATGCGACGGCGCCCTGAGCCGTCCGCGTTTGGCCGAGTCTGGTCGCGAAATGACAACGTTGTCAACAAATTTGTAGACGTGTTCGATTATTGCCGCAAAGCAGCAGGAAGGTACTCGCCGAACGAGCGTTTGTTACGCGGATTTAGCGAAAAGGTCTGTCAGATATGTTGCTGCGCAACAGAGACATAATGGAAACATTTTTGAGGTGAGTGAGGGCCGTACTGCGTGCAAACCGCGTCATTTGCAGGCAGCATATGACAACGTTGCACTGCGCCGGTAAGCGCATTGTGCATAAGTATACGTACCAGCGAATTCCACCCAAATCACAAATGGCGCATAACTCATGAACACGCCGATAGCCACGCGCAGCCACGTTGGTCCGATCGTCATCGTCGGCATTTTGTTCTTCATCTTCGGATTCGTGACGTGGCTCAACGGGCCACTGATCACGTACGTAAAACTCGCGTTCGATCTCGACGACATCAACGCCTTCCTCGTGCCGATGGCGTTTTATCTTTCGTATTTTTTTCTCGCCTTGCCGTCGTCGTGGATTCTCAAGCGCACCGGCATGAAAGGCGGCATGGCGCTTGGTCTTTTCGTTATGGCCGTCGGCGCACTCGCGTTCGGACAGTTCGCCACGATGCGCATCTATCCCGGCGCACTGACCGGATTGTTCGTGATCGGCGCCGGATTATCTTTATTGCAAACGGCGGTGAATCCCTACGTGAGCATCCTCGGACCAATCGAAGGCGCCGCGCAGCGTATTGCGATCATGGGCATCTGCAACAAGCTCGCGGGCATCGCCGCGCCGTTGATTCTGGGTGCGGTAGTGCTTAATGGCATCGGCGAGTTCGCCGAGCACGTCACGCAGGCGCAAGGTGCGGCGCGCGATGCGCTGCTTGCCGACTTCGCCGGCAAAGTTCGCATGCCGTATACCGTGATGGCGATCGTGCTCGCGTTGCTCGCCGTCTGGATCATGCGCTCGTCGCTGCCGGAGATTCGCGCATCGGAGGTGAATGCGTCATCGAGTGTGACGGCGCGCGAGAAAGGCATTTTCGATTTCCCGCATTTGTGGCTCGGTGTACTTTGCCTCTTTTTATACGTCGGCGTGGAAGTGATGGCCGGCGACGCCATCGGTACCTACGGCCGCGGGTTCAATCTGCCGCTCGACGAAACCAAACTTTTCACCGCCTACACGTTGGGCGCCATGCTGATCGGCTATGTCGTCGGCTTCGTGCTGATTCCGAAATTCATTTCGCAGGAACGTTATCTCGCCATCTCGGCGTTCCTCGGTATCGTCTTCAGCATCGGTGCGCTGCTCACGAAAGGCTATGTCTCGGTCGGCTTCGTCGCCGCGCTGGGTTTCGCCAACGCGATGATGTGGCCGGCGATTTTTCCACTCGCCATTCGCGGGCTCGGACGCTTCACCGAATTCGGATCCGCGTTTCTGATCATGGGCATCGCCGGCGGCGCGATCGTGCCGCAGATTTTCGCGCACCTGAAAGATCGCTACGATTTTCAGGTCGTTTTCTGCGCACTGATGGTGCCGTCGTATCTCTACATTCTTTACTACGGCCTCAGCGGCAACGCGGCCGGCGTGCAGGCGCGTTCCGTTGCCATCGCGCAAGCGCCTTAAGTCCGCGCTGGCGCGCATCGGTGATTCCAAGCAGAATCCCGGTGACACCACGGGGAACAGCGGACGTCCGATGCGCAACCCGACCATCAAAGACGTAGCGAAGCGCGCGCGCGTTTCGCTGAAGACGGTTTCGCGCGTAATCAACAACGAGCCGTCCGTGCAGGAACGCACGCGCGCGAAGGTTCAGCGCGCCGTCGACGAGTTGCACTATCAGCCCGACTTATCCGCGCGCAGTCTGCGCAGCGCGAAGTCGTACGCGCTCGGACTCGTGTACGACAATCCGAATCCGTACTACGTGATCAGCATGCAAAGCGGCGTGCTTTCGGTGTGCCGCGAGACGGGCTATGGATTGCAGATTCATCCGTGCAATTCGTCGTCGCCGCATCTCGCCGAGGAACTGATCAGTCTCGTGCGTCACGCGCGGCTCGCCGGTCTCGTCGTGGCGCCGCCGATGTCCGAACGCCCGGAACTGATCGCGCAGCTTTCGCAGAACGGCATCAAATTCGTACGCATCATCTCTGCCGCGGAAGATCCGAAAGATGGAAATCCGTGCGTGTTCGTCGACGACCGCGACGCGGCCTACGACATCACCGAACACCTTATCCAGCTCGGCCACGAACGGATCGGATTCCTGTGGGGTGGCGAATCGCATCGCTCGAGTCCGGAACGGTTCAAGGGTTACGAAAGCGCGTTGAAGGATTACGGCATCGCGGCCGACAAGAAGCTCATCATTCCCGGCGACTATTCGTTCGACGACGGGTTTCGCGGCGCGCGCCGGTTGTTTTCGCTGAAGGACAGACCGACGGCGATCTTCGGATCAAACGATGAGATTGCCGCCGGCGTGCTCGCCGCTGCGAAAGCGAACGGCATCGATGTGCCGTACGAATTGTCGATCGCCGGATTCGAAGACAGCCCGTTTTCAAAACAGTCGTGGCCGGCATTGACGACGGCGAAGCAAGGCACCGAAGAAATCGCGCGGCATGCGACGTTGCTGCTGCTCGCCGAACTCGAGCAGGGCGTGAACGTCGTCAACAAAGGCTTCAGCCCGCAACTCGTTATCCGCGATTCGACCGCGCGCGTTCGCACGCCGGCGTGACCGCACTTATTTCAACGCGCCGACGCCGCCTTGGCGAGCGCGGTGATGCCTTTCCAGTCGTTGTCGCGCAACATCGCCGCCGGACTCAGCCACGATCCGCCGATGCAGATGACGTTCGGCAATTCGAGATAACTCGCGGCCGTTTGCGCGCGAATGCCGCCCGTCGGACAGAACATTATTTTCGGCAACGGTGCCGCGAGCGAGCGCAGGAAGTCGACACCGCCGGCGGGTTCGGCAGGAAAGAATTTCTGCAGGCGATAACCGCGTTCGAACAATGCCATCGCTTCGCTCGCCGATGCCGAACCGGGCAGCCAAGGAATGTTCGATTGCTCCATCACCTCGATCAATTTCGGCGACGAACCTGGCGAGACGAAAAATTGCGAACCCGCGCGTTCGGCGGATTTCACGTCGTCCGGCGTCAACACCGTTCCCGCCGCGACGCACGCGTGCGGCACCTTTGCGCGGATCGCTTCGATCGCGGCGAGCGCGACCGGTGTGCGCATCGTCACTTCGATCGACACCACGCCACCGTCGATCAGCGCCTGCGCCAGCGGTGCGGCGTGCGCGACATCGTCGATCGTCACGATCGCGATGATTGGCGACTTGCGCAGCAACGGTTCGAGTTTGTCTTGACGTTCCTTCACGCTACTCATGCGATGTCTCCAAAAATGCTCGCGCCACGATCGGCTGCGCCGACGGTGTGACGAAACGTGGCGAACAATTCGCGCCCGAGTCCGACGTGATGTGAAGCATTGTCGACGCGCGCGCACTCACGAGCGCTCAGCGTCGCGTCGTCGATTTTCACATCGAGCGTGCCGGCAATCGCGTCGAGTCGCACGATGTCGCCGGTGCGAATCTTGGCGATGTTGCCGCCGGCGACCGCTTCCGGCGTCACATGAATCGCGGCCGGTACCTTGCCGGACGCGCCCGACATGCGTCCATCGGTGACGAGTGCGACGCGATGTCCACGATTCTGCAACACGCTCAGCGGCGGCGTCAGTTTGTGCAATTCCGGCATGCCGTTCGCTTGCGGACCTTGAAAACGTACGACCGCGACGAAATCGCGATTCAACTCGCCACGTTCGAACGCGGCCTGGACGTCGTTCTGATCGTCGAACACGATCGCCGGCGCTTCGATGACGAAGCGATCATCGGGCACGGCTGAAATCTTGATCGTCGAGCGGCCGACGTTGCCGGCGAGAACGCGCAAACCGCCGTCCGTGCGAAACGGCGCGGCGGCGCCACGCAATACCGGCGCGCTGCGACTTTCGGTCGGTGAAGGCGCGCGATGAACCGCATGACCGTTGAGCGACGCTTCGATGCGGTACGCATTCAGCCCTTTGCCGAACACAGTGTTGACGTCTTCGTGCAGCAAACCCGCGTCGATCAGTTGGCCGATCAGAAAACCCATGCCGCCCGCGGCGTGGAAATGATTCACGTCGGCCGATCCGTTCGGATACACGCGCGCCAGCAGCGGCACGGTCGCGGACAATTCGTCGAAATCTTCCCAGCGCAAATCGACTCCCGCAGCGCGCGCGATGGCGACTAGATGCAAGAGATGATTCGTCGATCCACCCGTCGCGTGCAATCCGACGACGCCGTTCACGATCGCCCGCTCATCGATGATGCGGCCGAGCGGCGTGAAGTTCGCACTTTGCGCCGTGATCGCGACGACGCGGTGCACCGCTTCGGTCGTCAACGCGTCGCGCAAAGGCGTGTTTGGCGGCACGAAGCTCGCGCCGGGCAGATGAAGGCCCATGATTTCCATGAGCATCTGATTCGAATTCGCCGTGCCGAAAAACGTGCACGTGCCGGCGGAGTGATACGACTTCGCCTCCGCTTCGAGCAGTTCGTCGCGGCTCGCCTTGCCTTCGGCATACAACTGACGGACTTTCGATTTCTCGTCGTTGCTGATGCCGCTCGGCATCGGACCGCCCGGCACGAAGATGCCCGGCAGATGGCCGAAACTCAGCGCGCCGATAAGAAGTCCGGGTACGATTTTGTCGCAGATGCCCAGGTACAACGCCGCGTCGAACATGTCGTGCGACAGCGCGATCGCCGCCGACATCGCGATCACGTCGCGCGAAAAAAGCGACAGTTCCATCCCGCCGCGGCCTTGCGTCACGCCATCGCACATCGCCGGAATACCGCCGGCGACTTGCGCCGTCGCGTTGACTTCACGCGCCGCCGCGCGAATCAATTCCGGATAGCGCTCGTACGGCTGATGCGCGGACAGCATGTCGTTGTACGCGGTGACGATGGCGATGTTCGATTTTGTCGTCCCGCGCAGCGCGTCCTTGTCGGCGGTGCTGCACGCCGCGAATCCGTGCGCGAGATTTCCGCATGACAATCGGCGACGATGCGGGCCGTCGCTTGTCGCCGCATCGAT
>CAZZYA010000102.1:0-11619 GCA_964658115.1 uncultured Rudaea sp.
CATGTCCATCGATGGCGGACGCCACCGCGGATGCGGCCGAGTTGACTACCAGTCGCGGCAACACCGCGACGGCCCGGAGCGCTTTGCCGGGTCGCGAGGCGAATCGCCATGGTTCGGTTTCGGCGTCGGCGCGCTCCATGATGCATTGATGTTTGATCAGCGCATCAGGCATGCGTGGAGATCCGGCCTGAGCGATGTATCGCGGCGAGGCGCACAGAACACGTCGCACTTCGCCCAAGCGTGTAGCCCATAACGTCGAATCCGGAAGATGCGCGACGCGTATCGCAACGTCGATTCCTTCTTCGACCAAACTGACGACGCGGTCGAGTAAAACGAGTCGCGCACGTACGCCCGGATTGGCATCGAGAAACGCGTCGAGCACGGAGCGCACGTGAAGCTGACCGAACATCAACGGCGCGGTGACGGTCAGAACACCGCTCGGTTTGTCGTGTTCCGTTTCGGCGCGTCGTTCGGCCATGTCGAGTGTTGCGAGCACGTCACGGCACATCGCGAGATAACGATCGCCGAATGACGTCAAATGCAGCGCGCGCGTATTCCGATGCAATAAGCGGATTTTCAGCCGACGTTCCAGCATCGCAATGGCGCGCGTGATACTCGCGGCGGAACATCCGAGCGCACGCGCAGCAGACGCGAGCGAGCCTCGATCCACCGATGACACGAACGCGCGCATCGCATCGATTCTGTCCATCGTTGCAGATTATGCAATTAATCATTTCGATGAAAGCGGTTCACGCCGCTACGCGAACCCGCTAGCTTCCGTGATCATTCTTGTTTCGGACGCGCGATGATGACCACGGCAGAGTCAAGCCATCGTTTGCGAAATCGACCTCGCCACGAAAACGAATCGCGCCACGCGCGAAGTTATATCTACTTTCTTTGGATATTTATGATGACGATTTCTGCCGCGGCAGCAGCCTCTACCGATGTTCACTACCGAACGGTCAGCGTCGACGGTGTCGAAATATTTTATCGGGAAGCGGGCAACCCCGCTTCGCCGACGATTCTCCTTTTACACGGGTTTCCGACGTCGTCGCATATGTTCCGCGACCTCATTCCGCTGCTCGCCGATCGCTATCATCTCGTCGCGCCGGACTATCCCGGCTTCGGCAACAGCGCGCGGCCGACGCCGAGCGAGTTCACCTACACATTCGATCACGTAACCGATGTCATCGAAAAATTCGTGGATAAAGTCGGACTCACGCGTTACTCGATTTACATGCAGGATTTCGGCGGCCCGATCGGATTTCGACTGGCGACGCGCCGCCCAAAACAGGTAACCGCCTTGATCGTTCAGAACGCGAACGCGTACGACGAAGGCGTTTCTCAAGGCGTCAGGGATGTCGTTCTTCGCGCGTGGACGGACCATTCGCCCGAGGCAACCCGTCGGCTCAAAGAATTGTTCGAACTGCCGGCGACGAAACGCCAATATCTCGAAGGCATGCCCGATCCGTCACGCGTCAGCCCCGACGCGTGGCAGCACGCGCAGTGGGGAATGGACCGGCCCGGCGACAAGGAAATTCAGTTTGCTCTGCACGCGAATTACGGCAGCAATATCGAACGGTACGAAGAGTGGCACGCGTATTTTCGACAGTTTCAACCACCGATGCTGGTAGTGTGGGGAAAAGGCGATTTCGTTTTCACGCCGGCCGGTGCCGAGGCGTACAAGAAAGATCTTCCGCACGTTGAAATCCATATGCTCGATGCGGGTCATTTTGCATTGGAGACCAAGGCACCGGATATCGCGCAATTCATCCGGCAATTCTTGGCGCAACACGAATAAGGTTCATGCGTATCGCGTTTCTTTCATTACTCCTATTTCCGGTGATCGCAATGGCGGCAGTTCCTGGTGTCACGACCTACAAATCCGCCTTCGGAGTTACGACGACCATCGATCGGCTCAGCGATCTCGCGAATAGCAAAGGTCTGAAAATTTTCGCGCGCATCGACTTCGCGAAGGACGCGCGCGACGCCGGCCTGGCGCTACGCGACGAACAACTGCTTATCTTTGGAAATCCAAAAGCGGGAACGGCGTTATTGCAGGCCTCAGCCAGCACGGGGCTCGATCTGCCACTTAAGGCACTGGCTTATGAAGACGCCGACGGCACGACATGGGTCGCTTTCAACGATGCGACGTATATCGTGTCGCGTCACGCGGTACCGGCGGAACTCGAAGCGAACATCAGCGGCGCATCAGCATTGATTAAAGCGGCAGCCGGCGTTTCGTCGAGCGAAGCGGCGCCGGTACCGTGATGCGATTCCCGAACGTTCCCGCGTCATTTTTCGGAATCGTGTTGGGGCTCGCCGGACTCGGCAATGGCTGGCGCTTTGCCGCGAAGATCTGGCCGATTCCGCGCGCTGTTGCCGACACCTGTTTTGTAACAGCGCTCGCAGTGTGGCTGATCGTCGCATTCCTGTTCGTAGCAAAGTGGATCGTCGCACGCGATGCCGCGATGACCGAGTTGTCGCATCCGGTGTTGTGCTGTTTCATCGGATTGGGCGGCGTTTCCACGTTACTCATCGCTGTCGCTGCGATTCCGTACTCGACGACCGCAGCGTGGATTCTGTTCTGGATCGGCTGGACCGCGCAGTTCGTGTTTGCCATCTATCGCACGGGCACGTTGTGGCAAGGTGGCCGCGAGGCGAACGACACCACTCCCGTTCTGTATCTGCCGCTGGTCGCCGGCAATTTCGTGGCGACATTGGCGGTCGGCAACTTGGGTTATCCTGAATGGGGAATTCTATTTTTCGGTGCGGGTGTATTTACATGGCTCGCGATCGAATCGATCGTTCTGTATCGGCTGTACGTCCATGCGTCGTTGCCGCTGCCGTTGCGTCCGCTGTTAGGCATCCAGCTCGCACCGCCCGCCGTGGCTGCCGGCGCGTGGCTCTCGATCAACGGCGGGCACGTCGACATGTTCGTTCAATGCCTGATCGGCTACGCGCTATTGCAGGCAATCTTGCTGCTTCGTCTCTGGCGATGGATCGGACAACAACCGTTCTCCGCGAGCTACTGGGCTTTCAGCTTCGGTGTCACCGCGTTGCCAGCCGCGTGTCTGCGCATGGTAACGCTCGGCGTGACGGGACCGATCGCGCAGATGGCATTGCCGCTTTTCGTTATGGCCAATCTGTTCATCGCCGTGCTCGTGGTCAGGACGCTCGTGTTGCTCGTCCGAGGACGCTTGCTGCCGCCGCCGCTTCCCGTTGGCGTAGCTACGACACCTTCGAATTGAGGAGACGAACGCGATGTGGATCCAGCGAGCAGCACATTCATCGGCGATCGTTGCAGCGTTCCTGATCGCCGCGCCGATCGGACTGTGTTTCGGACTCGCAAACACGACTTCCGAAAACGAAAAACGTTTTCTCGATGAAAACGAAAACGCGATGAAGACGATGATGGTTGGAATGGCCATCCGTCCGGCGGGCGATATCGACGCGGACTTCGCGGCGATGATGATTCCGCACCATCAAGGCGCCATCGACATGGCAAAAGCGGAATTGCAATACGGCACGAACGAACAGCTACGCCGAATCGCGCAGGAGATCATTGTCGAGCAGCAACAGGAAATCGTTGCGATGCGGCTCGCCGCACAAAAAACAACGGCTCACTGAGCCACTAAAACGAACAAGAGCCGGAGAAAAACATGATCAACTTCACTCGATCGACTGTTTTACTGGTCGCGTGCCATGCGTTTTCTGCGTGGGCGGGCCAGTCACCGTTGAGTTCATCGGCAAAAGACATTCCGGTCAGCGCGCACGATCGTGTCTACGCGGCGGAACAATTTTCGAATACGGTTTCGGTGATCGATCCGAGCAAGAACGAGTTGCTTGGCGTCATTCGGCTTGGCGATCCGGCGCCCGGCAATCTCAGTCCGCTTTATCGCGGACAGCTGCTCGTTCACGGCATGGGCTATTCGCCGGATTCGAAAACACTCGCTGTCGTTTCGATCGGCAGCAACTCGGTGAGTTTCATCGACACGGCGACGAATACTGTCAAACACACGACCTATGTCGGACGTTCGCCGCACGAAGCGTTCTACACGCCGGATGGGTCCGAAGTGTGGATCACCGTGCGCGGCGAAGACTACGTCGCCGTGCTCGATTCCAGCACGTTCGCGGAACGCCAGCGCATATCCGTGCCGAATGGACCTGGCATGCAGATTTTTTCTCCGAACGGCAAATATGCATACGTGTGTTCGTCGTTCAATCCGGAGACAGTCGTCATCGACGTCGCGTCGCACGCCATCGTCGGCCGCGTAAAACAGGAATCGCCGTTTTGTCCCAACATCGCGGCGACGCCGAGTGGCAAGCAGGTCTGGTTCACGCTGAAGGACTCCGGAAAAGTTCAGGTATTCGACGCGCATCCGCCGTTCGCGCCGATCAAAACGATCGACACTGGACCGATTTCCAATCACGTCAATTTCATTTCGAAATCCAGCGGCGAATTTGCCTACATCACCGTGGGCGGACTCAATCTCATCAAGGTTTTTCGCACCGACGATTTTTCGCCGGTGGCCACGATTCCCGTCGGTTCCCTGCCGCACGGCATTTGGCCGTCCGGTGATGGAAGCCGGCTTTATGTCGGGCTCGAAAATGACGACGCCATCGGTGTCGTAGATACATCGACGAACAAACTCATCGCGACAATTCCCGCCGGTCAAGCCGCGCAAGCGTTGGTTTATGTACCCAACGCCGTTCCGAACGGCGACGGAAAACAGAATCTGTCGCCGCTGGGAATCGCTGCGAATGCAGTCCATCTGAGCTTGAGTTCGCCGGGGCATGACACGATCGCGACATCCGTCGCGCTATTCGATCAAGGGCTCATCCAGGTTCTTCAAGCCGCCGTGACCGGACTTCAACCGAAGCAATCGTACGTGCTGGCGCTCAGTAACCAGCGCGACCACGCCGATGGACTACAACCGCTGGCGAATTTCACGACGAATCCCGCCGGTGCCGCGATCGTCAATGCGTTGGGTCCGATTCGGCAGATCGTGAAACCGGATGCGTCGGCCACGCGTCGATATCTGGTGATCGTATCCGCGGATAAAGCGACGGCCGACACGATTCTACAAGTCCAAAATGTCGATCAATGAACGAGGAAACATGACGATGAGAATCGCCGCGCTCGCAGCGCTGATCGTGACGCCAGCCATGGCTGCCGATCTGTTGCCGCTTCACCGTGGCAACTATTCGAGTTCGACGTGTGACGATCCGCCGAATGCCGCGCTTCTCACGTTCGACGGAACGTCGCTGACGGGTGCGCACACTTCAGCCTGCACATCGCACGTGGTGAAACGAACGCCCGCTCATTATTCGCTCACGCAGACGTGCCCGGCTCAGCAGATTGGCGGCGAGATTGCCGCGCGCGCGATGGTCATTACAGAAGAGGTCGTCATCCTATCCGACGATTCCTTCCGGCTTTCCACAAGCGCAAATTCGGCCGACGCGCGAACGTTTCATCGCTGCTCAGCCGATTGATTTCGGTACGCCGGGCATTCGGCAGCGCGCCGCAAATTCGGGATAATGTCCGTTCTGGCTCCTAACTCGAGCCCGCCGCTCGTGCGGCACGAAGGATTCCGATCGATGCTGCGACTGACCGAAATCAAACTGCCGCTGGATCATGCCGCGCTCGCGTTACGGCAGGCGGTGTTAGCCAAACTGGCCATCGCCGACGCCGAGCTGCTCGAACTGCAAATCGCCAAGCGTAGCTACGACGCGCGCAAGCGCGGCGCGATCCTTTTGATCTACGCGGTGGACGTAACGCTACGCGATGAGGCAGCCGTCCTCGCACGCTTCAATGGCGATGCTCGTGTCACGCTGGCGCCGGATGTTCGTTATCGCAACGTCGCGGATGCGCCCGCACGATTGCCGTTACGTCCGCTGGTCATTGGTTTCGGTCCGTGCGGATTGTTTGCGGCGCTCATATTGGCGCAGATGGGGTTTCGCCCCATTGTGCTCGAACGCGGCAAAGCCGTGCGCGAGCGCACGCGCGACACGTGGGATTTATGGCGCAAGCGCACGTTGCATCCGGAATCGAACGTGCAATTCGGCGAAGGCGGCGCGGGAACGTTTTCCGACGGAAAACTGTACAGCCAGATTCGCGATCCGCATCATCGCGGCCGCAAAGTTTTAGTCGAATTCGCAAAGGCCGGCGCGCCGGAAGAAATCCTGTATGTCGCCAAGCCGCACATTGGCACGTTTCGTCTCGTCAGCATGATCGAGAACATGCGCAAGGAGATCGAAACGCTCGGCGGCGAAATCCGTTTCGGACAGCGCGTCGACGATCTCCACATCGAAATCGATGTTGCCGGCCAGCGCCACCTGCGCGGCGTCAAACTCGCCGATGGCAGCGAGATCCACGCCGACCACGTCGTGCTGGCGCTCGGCCACAGTGCGCGCGACACGTTCGCGATGCTTCACCAGCGCGGCGTTTACGTCGAAGCAAAACCATTCTCGATCGGATTTCGTGTCGAGCATCCGCAATCGCTCATCGATCAGGCACGTTTCGGTCCGCAAGCCGACCATCCGATCCTCGGTGCTGCCGATTACAAATTGGTGCATCACTGCAAAGGCGTGCACGCCGGCCGCGGCCGATCGGTATACAGCTTCTGCATGTGCCCTGGCGGCACGGTCGTGGCCGCGACGTCGGAAGCCGGACATGTCGTCACCAACGGCATGAGCCAGTATTCGCGCAACGAACGCAACGCCAACGCCGCGATCGTCGTCGGTATCGAGCCGAGCGATTTCGCTCCGTTCGATGCGAGCGGCAGTCCGCTCGCCGGCATTACGTTGCAACGTACGCTAGAAACACGGGCTTATATCCTCGGCGGCGAAAACTACAATGCACCCGCGCAACTCGTCGGCGATTTCATCGCGCGCCGTGCTTCGAGCGAACTCGGGAAAGTGCAGCCGTCGTTCCAGCCCGGAGTGAGTCTCGGCAGTCTGGAAAACGCGCTGCCGGATTACGCCATCGCAGCGATTCGCGAAGCGCTGCCGGTATTCGGCAAACAGCTCCGAGGTTTCGACATGCACGACGCCGTGCTCACTGCGGTAGAGACACGCACGTCGTCGCCGATCCGGATCAAGCGCGACGAAACGCTGCAGAGTCTCAACACGCGCGGGCTGTATCCGGCCGGCGAAGGTGCCGGTTACGCGGGCGGTATACTTTCTGCGGGTGTCGACGGCATCAACGTGGCCGAAGCGGTCGCGCTCAGCATCATGGCCAATCAAACACGCACTATTTCGAAGACGTAGCGACTACGCGCGACGCTCGCCGATCGCTTTCGCCGCCGCGACAGCGCTCGCCCACGCCCACTGAAAATTGTAGCCGCCCAACCAGCCGGTGACGTCGACGACTTCGCCGATGAAATACAATCCGGGCACCGCTGTGCTCTCCATCGTCTTCGACGAAAGACTGCGCGTGTCGACGCCGCCGCGCGTCACTTCCGCCTTGCGATAGCCTTCGCTGCCGTTGGGTTTGATGCGCCAATCGTTGAGGCGCCGGCCCAACTCGCGCAGCACGCTATCCGGCACATCGGCGAGCTTTTTTCCCGCGTGCGAATGATCAGCTTGCGATCCGAAATAATCGGCGAGCCGCTGCGGCAGATAATCGCCCAGCACGTTGCGCAGAACGCGCTTGTCCGACGTCTTGCGTTCAATCAGCGTCGCATCCAACGGAAGGGTGTGCGCCAGGTCGATCGCTATGGATTGTCCGATCTGCCAGTAACTGGATATCTGCAAAATCCCAGGACCGGAAAGTCCGCGATGCGTGAACAGCAAATCCTCGATGAATTCCGGCGCTTTGTTTTTGCCGGCCTCATCATGCGGCAATCGAACGGTGGCTTGGAGTGCAACGCCCGCCAACGGCATAAAAGGAGCCCATGTTTCCGGTTCGATCGTGAGCGGAACCAGCGCCGGGCGTGTCGGCACGATCGGAACGTCGAACTGCTTGGCGATGCGATAACCCAGATCGCTCGCGCCGATTTTCGGGATGGAAAGCCCGCCGGTGGCGACAACTACATCGCAGCATTGCAGTGAACCGCAACTGGTATCGAGCGCGTAACGCGGATTGTCCGAATCGCGCTGCCGCAGATGATTGAGCTTGACGGGGTTAAGTATCTCCACGCCGCTATCGGCGCATGCTTCGATCAGCATCCGCACGATTTGCTGTGCCGAGCCGTCGCAAAACAACTGCCCCTTATGTTTCTCGTGCCACGCGATGCCGTGACGTTCGATCTCTTGAATAAAATCCTGCGGCGTATAGCGCGCGAGCGCCGACCGGCAATAGCCCGGGTTTTCCGAAATGAAATTCTCGGGCTTCGTGTCGCGATTGGTGAAGTTGCAGCGCCCGCCGCCGGAAATGCGGATTTTTTCGCCCAACGTCGCGGCGTGATCGATGACCGCGACGCGTTTGCCGCTCTGTGCGATCTTGGCCGCGCAAAACAGGCCCGCTGCGCCAGCGCCGATGACGATCGCATCGTAAAAGGATTTCTCGATCATGCGGTTTCGCGCGACGCGATTTCGTTACGCTCCACTACGAGGATTCAATCCGATTCTGCGGATTCGAGCGCGCCTTGCGCGTCAAGCCACTCGCCTTCGAGACGTTCGATCGTCATCGCGAACTGCGCGGCGTCGCGTTGCAATTCCGCGACGCGATCCGATTTCGCGTCGTCGTAAAGCGTGGGATCGGCGAGCGCCGTTTCGGCATCGCGCTTCCTCGCTTCGACCTTGGCCAGCTCGCGTTCGATATGCTGCAGTTGTTGGCGCAACGGTGACGCCTCGCTGCGTTGTTTCGCGCGGCCGCGTCGGTCTTCTCGTTTTGGCGATGGAGCGGCTACGGGCGCCGCTGTGGATTTCGCGGCGGGTTTCGAATCGCGTTTGGCGAGAAAACGCGCGTAATCATCGAGATCGCCGTTGTACGGTTCGACGCAACCGTCATGCACGAGCAGCAACGTATCGCAACATGTCCGGATCAGCGAGCGATCGTGCGCCACGAGCACGAGCGCACCGGTGAAGTCATTCAGCGCTTCGGCCAACGCCTCGCGCATGTCGAGATCGAGATGGTTCGTCGGTTCGTCGAGCAGTAACAGGTTCGGTCGCTGAAACACTGTCAGCGCGAGGCAAAGACGTGCTTTTTCGCCGCCGGAAAATGGTTCGACCGGTTCGAGCGCGCGATCACCCGAAAAGCCGAATCCGCCGAGAAAATCGCGCGCTTCTTTTTCGCCGATGGATTCGTCGAGACGCTTGATGTGATCGACCGCCGTCGCCGTCGGCACCAGTTGTTCGAGCTGATGCTGCGCGAAATAACCGATCGCCAAGTCGCGCGCTTCGGTTCGATTGCCTGCCAGCGGCGACGACACGCCGGCGAGCAGTTTGATCATCGTCGATTTGCCGGCGCCGTTCGCGCCCAGCAACGCAATGCGATCGCCAGGCGACAGATTGAGCTTGATTCCATCGAGCACGTGCCGTCCGCCGTAACCGGCGGCGACGTCATCCAACACCAGTAGCGGCTGCGGCAATTTCTTCGGTGCGCGAAATTCGAAACTGATCGTCGACGCCGCGCGGATCGGCGCGATCTCGACCATGCGCTCCAACGCTTTCACGCGACTTTGCGCTTGCCGCGCTTTCGTCGCCTGCGCGCGGAAACGATCGACGAACTGTTGCAGATGAGCGCGTTCGCGTTGCTGTTTTTCGACCTGGATATTGTGCTGGATGAGCCGCTCCGCACGTTTGCGCTCGAAGCCGGTGAGATCGCCCGCGAACAACTCGGCTTTCTGATCGGCGATGTTCAGCACGTGCGTGACGACGGCATCGAGAAATTCGCGATCGTGCGAAATCAGCAGCAGCGTGCCCTGATAGCGCCGCAACCACGTTTCGAGCCAGACCACCGCGTCGAGATCGAGATGGTTGGTCGGTTCGTCGAGCAAAAGCAGGTCGGAGCGGCACATCAACGCCTGCGCCAGATTCAGGCGCATGCGCCAGCCACCGGAAAAATCCGACACGCGGCGCGTTTCGTCGTCGCTGGAAAATCCCAGACCGTGCATGAGCTCGCCCGCACGCGCGTGCGCCGCGTAGCCATCGATCGCGTAGAGGCGTTCGTGAATGGAGCCGATTTTGTTGCCGTCGTGTTCGTCTTCGGCTTTCACCAGATCGCGTTCGAGCTGGCGGAATTCGATGTCGCCGTCGAGCACGTAGTCGAGCGCGCTGCGATCGAGTGCGGCGACTTCCTGCCGAACGAACGCGAGCGTCCAGTCGCGCGGACGCTCGAAATGTCCCGCATCAGGCTGCAATTCCCCGGCGATCAATCCCAACAGGCTGGATTTGCCCGCACCGTTGCGGCCGACGATACCGACCCGCCAACCGGCGTGGAGGGCCAAATCGACATGTTCGAGCAGCAGCAAGGGCCCGCGGCGCAGCGCGAGATCATCGAAACGAAGCATGGGCGATAGTTTAGCAAATGCTGAGCGCGCAGCCCGAGCGCGATCACATTTATCCATCCGCAGTCAGCGTTAGCCCTGCAGTGGAAAGAAGCCGCGCCGGAAATCCGGCGCAGTTCTTCGAGTCAACCCGTACTTCTAGAACTTCACGGTCACGCTGGCATGGTAGTAACGGCCGAGGAGGTCATACGTGTAGACGTCCGTATTCGCGTTCGTCACGTTCGTCTGATAAAGCAGCGGCGGAAGTTTGTTGAAAATGTTGTCGACGCCGATCTGGACGAACGTGTTGATCGGCTCGATGTTGTAGCCGATCGATGCGTTGTGATACGTCTCCGATCCGGCGTGCAATACCGGGCCGATTGGATTGGGATTATAAGGATCGCTGTTGGCGAGGCCATTGCCGCCAACGCCGGAAGGACCGAGACCGAAATTGGCGTAACCGACTTTTATCGGACCGATGTAGCGCGTGGTCCAGTTGGCCATGAGCGGACCCATGTTCCAGTCCAACGTCGCCAGCCCACGCACGCGCGCAAAGTTGCCGTAGGTCTTGTCGTAGTGACCGGCAAGATGTTGGGTGAAGCCACCTTGGCTGATGTTGTACGCCTGAACATAACTTCCATCGAGCCCTATGACGAAGTTGCCCCACGCCGATGTCGGCAACCGGTAATGGCCGCCTACATCGAATCCTTCATCGATCAACGTTCCGGAATTGAACGGTGCCTCGACCACGAATTTGATCGATCCGTCCTTGTTGCGGACGATATCGCCGCACACCGAATCCTGTGTATTGAAGCACTGATTCAAAATGGTCTGCGACGTGTTGGCGCCGAAAACAATAAGATTGTTCAACACAATCCGGTAATAATCCGAATTGATCGAAAGTCCCGGAATCCATTCCGGATCATAGACAAACCCATAGTCGTACGACTTGCCCTCCTCGGGCACCAGCCCTACACCGGTGCCTAACCCATGATCGAGAGCGAATTGCGCGCCCATGGTGTACGCAGTCAGCTGCGAGAAAACTTGGTGTGGAACGTTGAAACCCTGGCACGCTTTGTTGCTTGATACGCCAGCGATTCCCGCGCAAGGATCCACGGCGGTCGGCGCGTCCGCGGTGGGACCGGCATAGAGGTTGGTTGGCGTCGGTGCGCGGAATACTTTGGAG
>CAZZYA010000103.1:0-11565 GCA_964658115.1 uncultured Rudaea sp.
CTTCGCGTTTTTCCGGCATTTTTCGTTCGGGTGCAAACAGGTTTTCTCCGGCGACCGCTGGGCGCTGACTGGCGAGGCCGGTTTGTTTCTCGATCCGTTCTATTCGCCGGGCAGCGATTTCATTGCGATCGGCAACACGTACATCGTCGATCTGATCGCGCGCGATTTCCGCGGCGAGCGCTTCCCCCGCGAAGCGCGGCTGTATGAAAATTTATACTTTTCGTTCTATCGCAACACGCTGGCGCTTTACGAAAACCAATATCCGATGTTCGGTCACGCGGAATTGATGCCGCTCAAGATCACCTGGGACTACGCCTACTATTGGGGTGTGCTGTGCCAGTTCTTTTTCCAGAATCGATTGACGGATGTGGCGATGTTCTCGCGCCTGGCCGAACCGCTGGCCAAATGCGAGCAACTGAACCGTGATGTGCAGACATTGCTTCGCGAAGCGGCGGGCAATTCCGTCGGTAAAGGCGACGTGGCCTGGATCGATCAGCAAAAACTTCCGTGGTTTTCGGAACTCAATCGCGGGCTGCGCGATGTATTGTCGGAGCAGGAACTCGAACAGCGCGTTCGCGACAACGCGGCGATGCTCGAATCGCTGGCGTCGGAGATTTTCATACGCGTTAGTACACTTGGTTATTCGAGTGAGGCCGCACATCCGCTCGCGCTATTGGGTAAACCGGCGATCGAACTGCTCAAAGAAGCGGCTTGATCGTTATTCGTTTGCCGTCGTCGGCTTCGCGCGAAACGGAAATGCCTGCTGATTGACGAATCCGTCCGGCATGTAATCACCGACAACGCCGTAGCGTTCTGGAAACGGTTTGTTCTCAGGCACCTTAACTGCCGTGCCGAAAATGTAATCGATGAACGCGTAGTGCGCAGCGTAGTTGCGATCGATCGCTTCGTCGTCTTGCGAATGATGCCAATGATGAAAATCGGGCGTCACGATCACATATTTCAGTGGTCCCCACGGCAGGTGCACGTTGGCGTGATTGAACACGGCCTGGAAGCCGACGATGATGATGTACGTGTTCATCACCGCTTCGCTGAAGCCCAGCACGAAAAGTGGTGCGAGTACGCAGACGCGCGTGAAGATCAATTCCAGCATGTGCTGGCGTGAGCCGGCGAGCCAATCCATCGTCTTCGCGCTGTGATGGACGGCGTGATAGCGCCACATGTAAGGCACTTCGTGATACGCGCGATGCACCCAATACTGCGCCAGATCGGCGGCGAGTATACAAAGCAGCAATTGCGGCAAAAACCAGATGTGCCGGATCGTCTGCTGAAAGTCGCTGACGACGAGCCAGCCGAACGCGTGGTTGAGCAGGAAATTCACCGTCAAAAGAATCAGGCCGACGAGGAAATGATTGACGGCGAAATGCTTCAGGTCGGTCTGCCATTCCGGTCGGAAGATCGCCTGATTCTTGTAGAGTGGAAACAATTTCTCGATGACGACGAACAACACCGTCGAGCCGAGCAAGTCGAGGATGAACCAGTCGAGGCCGATGTACGGCGTGTGATCGGGGAAGTTGCCCACCGGAACGCGCGAGCCGCCGAGCGCCACGGCCGCGATGACGAACAGGAACGCGACCACATTGAGATTGCGCCGATTGCCGATGATGAGATTCGCGAGCGACAAGCCCCCGGCGATCAGCAAGCCGACGAACAGAATCTGCCGCAATACGTCGACGGAATACTGATGTCGCAACTCGGGTGTCGTCAGGTATTGCGGAAAGTGAAACGCAATCACCGCGAGCAGACAGAGAAATCCGAGTGCCAGCGCGAGCACCGTGGCGACGATGCCCTGTCCAAATTTCATCGCGCCGCTGCGATGGAGCAAATTGGCAGCGTCGCCGACGGGCGCTGTCACGGCGTGGGCGAATTTGGCGCGGAGCGGCGTGCGAGCGGGTGTCGTCATGGGCGTCAGCAGAACAGAGTCGCTGTAAATAACGTGCTAAGGCGCCGATGCGAACAGGCTACGCGCGCAGCAGCGCGTCGGCAATGCGCTTTCGTCTGTTCGGTTGAGGGTCAATCGCACGTTGATGAGGTCGACGCGAACTTCTGGAGCTGGATCATGTTGAAGCTATTGGCCGCGGCGATTTGTCTCGCATCTCCGCTGACGTACGCCGACGAATGCCCGTGGATGCACACCAATCACATCGACGAGGCGTATCCCGATCGCGCGCCATGGACGACGATGGCCGGCGGCCGGGGCCGTTGCAAATTCGTCAGCGACGAGAGGAAGCCGTCGAGCACGCTGTCGCTGACGCAAATGGTGCAGGCATCGCCGAGAGACGCCGAAGCGTATGTGAAAGACGTCGCGGAAGGAATGGCCGAAAGTTATCAAGTGAAACCGGTCGATGGCATTGGAAAGAACGGAGTCGCCGTTCGCGAGAAAGACACGGCTCACAGTCAAATGCTGACGCTCATCGGCGATCAAAAGAATATCGTCGTCATGGCGCAGTTGAGTTTTCAGGGCGGCGTCAGCGAGGCACAGCAGGCCAAAGCGGTGGAACTCACCAAAGAAACGTTCGGCATCGACACGGGCGGCGGTTTGCAGATGCCGTCGAATTGAACACGATCGCTTATCGACATTAATGCTCGTCGTCGGTCTGATGGCGCCGTTTGGGAACCGTTATGAAATTACTTGTGGGTGGCATCGCCTTATTTGTCTTCTGCGCGCCGCATCTGCGGGCGCAGGAAACGCCTCAGTTGACCGTGCCGAGCACGAAGCTCGCGCCGCCTTCGCCGCCGCCGGCAGAGTTCGGTCAGCCGTTGATGAAGGCGCTTCACGAGGCAGCGAACGGCGATCGCGACCAAGCAATGATCGATGCCGAGCGATCGCTCGCGCTAGCAGAGCAGCAATTGGGTCCGAAGGATAAAACGGTTGGAAATATCGTCAGCATTATCGGCCAGCTTCACCTCGCCAGTGGCGAATACGACAAAGCGCGCATGTCGTATGCGCGCGTTCTTCAGATCGAAGGCAAACCCACCGATGCGAAGTCCGTGGATTTGGAGATGGCCAGCGAACTCGCCAGAGCCGGCAGCGCGGCGGAGTTTCAGGAAAATCCGAATTACGTGCGCGCTACCGAGTTTTATCAACAGGCGCTCGCTATCCGCGTGAAGTTATTCGGTCATGACAGCGTCGACATCGTCGGCGACGTGTACAACCTGGCGAACAGTTGGGTGTTTCAGGAAAAGTTTGCGGAAGCCGAGCCGCTTTTCACGCGCGCCCAAACGATCTGCGCGAAAGATGCGAGTTGCAAGACCCGGTTTCTGCCCGCCGTCCTTAATGATCAGGCAGGAATGTTCGCGAAGCAGCATCAGTATCAAAAGGCGGAAGCGACGTACAAACATGCATTGGACATCGCGCAGAAAAATTCGAACGATGCGATGTCGGCCGATGTCCTCGACGCGATGGCCGCTTTTTACACAGAAACGAAGCGGCCGGCGGAAGCCGAGAAAATGAGCGCGCAGTCCGCGAAAATTCGGGCGAGAATGCCGAAAGCAACGTAGCCGATCAAGCTTGAGCGACGCCCAACGTCAGCAAAATCGAACGCGCTGCCTCGCGACCATCGAAAACCGCGCGTACGACAAGGTCGGCTCCACGAATCGCATCGCCGCCCGCAAATACTTTCGGATTGCTCGTCTGCAGCGGAAGCCGGCGTTCAGCGCCCACGATGAGCTTTCCGGCCGCGTCGCGCGCGATGCCGAACTCGTCGCACCACACGGGCGGACTGGCGAGAAACCCGAACGACAAAATGACGTCATCGGCCGGGATTTCCTGTTCGCTGCCCGGAATCAATTCGGGTCTGGCGCGGCCGTTCGCATCGGCGACGAGGCGCGTCTCGCCGACGCGAACCGCGCGCACGACATTGCCGTCGGAAAGAATTTCCAATGGCTGACGGTTGAAAAGAAATTCGACGCCTTCATCGCGCGAATATTTCACTTCGCGGCGTGAACCGGGCATGTTGATTTCATCCCGGCGATAGACGCACGTAACGCGTTCTGCATCCATGCGGATCGCGGTGCGCACGCAATCCATCGCCGTGTCGCCGCCGCCCAAAACCACGACGCGTTTGCCGATGAGATTGGGAAGCGCCGAGCCCGCATCCGTTCCCAGGATGCGTCGCGCGTTGGCGATCAGGAATGGCAGCGCGGCGTGCACGCCGGAGGCGTGTTGTCCGGGAAGCTGCGCGTCGACGTTCGTATATGCGCCGGTGCCGACGAAGACAGCGTCGTAGTCGCGCAACAATGTGGAAAATGCGACGTCGCGTCCGACGTCCGTGTTCATGTGAAAGCGGACGCCCATTCCTTCGAGCACGTCGCGACGAATCTTGATGATCGATTTGTCGAGCTTGAACGGCGGAATGCCAAACGTGAGCAGACCCCCGATTTCGTCGTAACGATCGAATACCTCTGCGTCGACACCAGCGCGCGCCATGCGATCGGCGACCGACAGTCCCGCCGGTCCCGCGCCGACGATGGCAATGCGCTTTCCGGTTTTCTCGGTCGTGACATCCGGACGCCAGCCGCGCCGCAGGGCTTCGTCCGTCGTCCATTTTTCAATCGCGCCGATGGTGACGGCTTCGAATCCCGTTTCGAGCGTGCAGTCACCCTCGCACAAACGATCTTGCGGACAAATCCTTCCGCAGATTTCGGGCAATGGATTCGTTTCATGCATCAAGGCCGCCGCGTCTTCGATGCGACCGTCCTGCACGAGTTTCAACCACTGCGGAATGCGGTTGTGCAGCGGACAGCCCCACGAACAATACGGATTTCCGCAATCGATGCAGCGCGAGGCCTGATCCGACGCGTCTGGTTCGGCAAATTCGCCGTGAATTTCTTCGTAACCCAGCACGCGAATCTGCACCGGCACTTCGCGCGGCGGCGCACGGTGGAACTTGAGGAACGGGAACTGCTTGTCGGCCATGTCGGGTTTATGCTGCGCGCCGCAGTTCGTCGGACAGTGCGTCCAGGCTCGCGGCCTTCGGCTTCACCAGCCAGACTTTGTGCAACACCTCGCGAAAATCCGCCAGCAATTTTTCGCCCCAGACGCTGCCCGTGTGTTCGCAATGCGAGCGCAGCAGGCTGCGCAGATGCTGCAGATGGTTTTCCATTCCTTCCAGCGAAATCCGGTTGATGTCGACCAGTTCGTGGTTGTAGCGGTCGACGAAATCCCGTTCGAGATCGAGCACGTAGGCGAAACCGCCCGTCATGCCCGCACCGAAGTTGAGACCGCTTCGTCCAAGAACGACCACGGTGCCGCCCGTCATGTATTCGCATCCGTGGTCGCCGACGCCTTCGACGACCGCGAGCGCACCCGAATTGCGAACGCCGAACCGCTCGCCCGCGCGGCCCGCCGCGAAAAATTCGCCGCCGGTCGCGCCGTACAGGCAGGTGTTGCCGACGATGGGTGTGTCCTGCGACGCGAACGCCGCATCGGCGGGTGGCCGCACGACGATACGGCCGCCCGCCATGCCCTTGCCGACGCCATCGTTCGCTTCGCCGCGCAGAATCAATTGCATGCCGGGCGCATTCCACGCGCCGAAGCTCTGGCCTGCGCTGCCGGCGAATTCCAGCGTGATCGTTTCATCGCCCAGACCCGCGTCGCCGTACCTTCGCGCGATGGCGCCCGCGACACGCGCGCCGATTGCGCGGTCGGTGTTTTTTATCGAATAGTGGAAATGTGCACTTTTACGCCTTTTTACCGATATCGATTCGGCCGTTTCGTCGGCAATGCGGGTGGCGAGCGCGTTGTCGCGCGGATGCAGCGGCCCCGCGCAGGAACTCGTGCTCAGCCGATGCAGACTCGAGCCGTCGAGCAACGGCGACAGATCGAGCCGGCCATGTTTGATGGTGACGCCCTCGATCTGCCGCAGCAATTCCGTGCGGCCGACGATGTCCTCGAGCGCACGCACGCCGAGCGATGCGAGAATCTCGCGCACATCGTCCGCGATGAACCGGAAAAAGTTTTCGACCATTTCCGGCGCGCCGAGAAAATGTTTGCGGCGCAGGATGTCGTTTTGCGTAGCGACGCCGGTCGCACACGAATTCAAGTGGCAAATGCGAAGGTATTTGCAACCGAGTGCGACCATCGGGGCAGTACCGAAACCGAACGAATCCGCACCAAGAATGGCCGCCTTGACGACATCGCGACCCGTTTTCAAACCACCGTCGGTCTGCAGAATGATGCGGTCGCGCAGATCGTTCATCGTCAGCGTCTGATGCGTTTCGGCTAAACCCAGTTCCCACGGAATGCCGGCGTAGCGGATCGAACTCCACGGACTTGCGCCGGTGCCGCCGTCGTGGCCGGAAACGGTGATGAGATCCGCGCCGGCTTTTACGACGCCAGCGGCAATCGTACCGACGCCGGCGTGCGCGACAAGCTTCACAGAAATCAACGCCGACGGATTTATTTCGCGCAGGTCGTAAATCAATTGCGCGAGATCTTCGATCGAATAGATGTCGTGATGCGGCGGCGGAGATATAAGACCGATGCCGGGTTTCGCGTAGCGCAATCGCGCGATGAGCGCGTTGACTTTATGTCCGGGCAACTGACCGCCTTCGCCGGGCTTCGCGCCTTGCGCGATTTTTATCTGCAGAACTTCGGCGTTGATCAGATACGCCGGCGTCACGCCGAAACGTCCCGACGCGACTTGCTTTATCTTCGACATGCGCTCGGTGCCGTAGCGCGCGGGATCTTCACCGCCCTCGCCGGAGTTGCTGCGCGCGCCGAGGCGATTCATCGCCGTCGCGAGTGCTTCGTGCGCCTCGGGCGACAGCGCGCCGAGCGACATGCCGGCGGAATCGAAACGTTTGAGGATTATTTCCGCCGGTTCGACCGCGTCGACGGCGATCGCGTCATGTTTGGCATCGAGCGCGAGCAAATCGCGCAACGCGGCAGGCGCGCGTGCGTTCACCGCATCGGCGTAGTGGCGATACAAGTTCTTGTCGCCGGTTCGCACGGCAAGCTGCAGCGCGCCGACGACGGCCGGGTTGTACATGTGGTATTCGCCGTCGGGAATCGCCTTCATCAGACCGCCCGGCGGCAACGCGTAATTCGGATCGCGCGATGCGGCGAGCTGCGCGCGATATTCGGTTTCGATGTCGGCGAACATCGCACCAGCGATGCGCGAGGGTGTGCCGGGAAAACATAGATCGACGATTTCGCGATCGAGTCCAACGATTTCGAACAATCCCGCGCCGCGATAACCGGCGATCGTGCTGATTCCCATCTTCGAGATGATTTTCAGCAAGCCTTTACGGATGCCGCGGCGATAACTGCGTCCGATTTCGTGTGGCGGTTCGCCTTCGCGGCCTTTCAATTGGCCGCGGCGGTTCATGTCGTACAGTGTTTGGTAGGCGAGATAGGGATAAACCGCCGTCGCGCCGAATCCGATCAGACACGCGCAGTGATGTGCGTCGCGCATCGTTCCGGTTTCGACCAGCAGATTGCAGTCGCAGCGAAGCTGTTTGCTGAGAAGCCGCGCGTGTACCGCGCCGATGGCAAGCAGTGCGTGGATCGGCATCAGGCCGGGTGTCGGAAAACGATCCGACAACAGAATCAGAATCGCACCGCCGCGTACGGCGGCTTCGACGCTGTCGCACAACGACTCGATCGCCGCGCGCAATCCGACGCGTTCGTCGTAATACAAGTCGAATGTCGCTTTCTTGTCGGCGAACGCCGGCAACGCGAGCAACTGGCGCAGCTTACGTTGCGACAGTACCGGCGAATTGAGCAGCACGTAGCTCGCATTCACCGGCGACAGGTCGAAGACATTGCCTTCGCTGCCGATTTGCGTGGCGAGCGACATCACCAACCGCTCGCGCAGCGGATCGATGGGCGGATTGGTGACCTGCGCGAACGCCTGCCGGAAATATTCGTACAGCGGACGCGATTGCCCGGACATCACGGCGATCGGCGTGTCATCACCCATCGAACCGGTGGCTTCGGCTTCGTCTTCGGCGAGCGTTTTCAGAACGACGTCGCGCTCCTCGCGCGTGAGCGCGAACTGTTTCTGGAAACGCGCGAGCAAATCCGGCGTGAACGGTTCGGCGGCCAAGCCCGGATCGATCAGATGCGATTCGAGGTACGTCACGCCGGCGCGCAACCAGCTTTTGAAAGGCGCGCGGGCGCGGTTGATCGAATCGATGGCGACGGAATCCAGCAATGTGTGCGTGGCGAGATCGACCGCGATCATTTCGCCGGGTCCGAGGCGGCCTTTGGCGACGATGCGGCGATCCGGCATATCCCACAGTCCTGCTTCGGACGCCACGATCAGATGATCGTCGTCGCTGCGGGCCCATCGCGCCGGACGCAGACCGTTGCGGTCGAGCGAACACGCGGCGTAGCGGTGATCGCACATGACCAGTCCGGCCGGCCCATCCCACGGTTCGGTGCTGAGTGCGTAGTACTCGTAGAACGCTTCGAGGTCTTCGTCGATGTTGTCGTACGCGCTCCAGGCCGGCGGGATCAGGATGCGCATGGCCGCGAGCAGATCGATGCCGCCCGCGAGCAGTGCTTCGAGCGCGTTGTCGAGACTTTGCGAATCGGAACCCGTCGTCGTGAGGAACGGTCCCAAGTCGGAAAAATCCACATGTGGAGAAATCCACTTTCCCGCACGCGCCAACGTCCAGGTTCGGTTGGCGCGGATCGTGTTGATTTCGCCGTTGTGCGCAAGCACGCGAAACGGTTGTGCGAGCGGCCAGCGCGGCAACGTGTTGGTGGAGAATCGCTGATGGAACGTCGCGGCGCACGTCGTGAGATCGCCGCGCTGCAAATCCGTAAAAACGCGGCGCAGGCTACCCGGCGCGGACATCGCTTTGTAGACGATGGTGGCGTGCGACAGGCTGACGACATAGAACGACTCGTCATCGATCGCTTGTTCGGCGAGGCGTCGCGTGCGGAACAGGCTGCGCTCGAACGCGTCGTCGGACATGGAATCATCGGGCGCGATGAAGATTTGGCGAATGGTCGGTCGCGCCGCGGCGCCGATTTCGCCGCACAATGCGTCGTCCACGGGCACCTCGCGCCAGCCGAGTGGCGTCATGCGTTCGCGGCGTATGCATTCGTCGAATTTCCCTTGAGCGGCACGTGCGCGCGATTCGTCCCGATCGAGAAAAACCAGACCCGCCGCGAAACGTTTGCCGACGTCGATGCCCGCTTCATGCGCTAGCGCGCGCAACCACGTGTCGGGTCGAAAAAGTAGAATGCCGCAACCGTCACCGGTGACACCGTCCGCATTGACGCCACCGCGATGCGACATTTTCGCGAGCGCGTCGAATGCTTGATCGACCAGCCACGCGCTCGCCTCGCCACGGATGTTGGCGATCAGCCCGAAGCCGCAGCTATCGTGCTCGTAGCTCGAGTCGTACAAATGCGGGGTCGCGCGGTGCGTCATCTCGGTCACACGATGCCGGCACGGCGGCCGCCCGGCGCGCATGCGGGCTGAGGATGGTTGCGTCGCGGATCGACGCGGGCGGTAACGCACTACACCATAGTTGGTGCGGCGCGTCAAAGACAATGTTTAGCCGTATGGACGTCTAAAGATCCGGAGCCTAAAGCGCGTCGGCGTCGGTTTCGCCGGTGCGGATGCGGATGACTTGCTCCAGCGAATACACGAAAATTTTGCCGTCGCCGATCTTGCCGCTTTTCGCCGACGAGGCGATCGCCTCGATTACGCGTTCGACGAGATTTTCCGCCACAGCGATTTCGAGTTTGATTTTCGGCAGGAAATCGACCACGTACTCGGCACCCCGATAGAGTTCCGTATGGCCTTTCTGGCGTCCGAATCCTTTCACCTCGGTCACGGTGATGCCTTGCACGCCCACTTCGGCGAGCGCTTCGCGCACATCGTCGAGTTTGAACGGCTTGATGATTGCCATCACCATTTTCATGCGTCGTATCTCCGGTTCGCGCTGATTCTATCCTGCGATCACCCGTTGTAACCGCGTTCGTCGTGCAGACTCAAATCCAGGCCTTCGGTTTCCTCTTCGGCGCTGACGCGCAGGCCGAGCGTAGCGTCGAGCAACTTGAGCAGAATGAAACTGACCACGCCGCTGTAAACCAGGGTGACGATCACGCCGATACATTGCCGCCCGACTTGCGCGCCGATCGACGCGATGCCGTCGGCGAGGCCAGCGCCGCCGAGAATCGGCGCGGCGAAAACGCCGGTGAGAATCGCGCCGACGATGCCGCCGACGCCGTGTACGCCGAAGGCGTCGAGCGAATCGTCGTAACCGAGTTTGCGCTTGAGTCGGCTCGTGGCGAGAAAGCAAAGTGTTCCCGCAGCGGCACCGATGACGATCGACCCGAGCGGTCCGCACGTGCCTGACGCGGGCGTGATCGCGACGAGACCCGCGACCGCGCCCGAGGCAATGCCGAGCACCGATGGTTTCTTGTGCAGCGACCATTCCATGAACATCCACGCCAGCGCCGCGGCGGCGGTGGCCAGATGCGTGACAAGCATCGCCATGCCGGCCGAGGTGTTCGCCGCGAGCGCGGAACCGGCGTTGAAGCCGAACCAGCCGACCCACAACATGCACGCGCCCATCACGGTGTAAGTAAGGTTGTGCGGCGGCATCGGTTGCGTCGGATAACCTCGGCGCGGACCGATCACGAGACACGCGACGAGACCCGCGATTCCCGAATTGATATGTACGACGGTACCGCCCGCGAAATCGAGCACGCCGAGGTCGCCGAGCCACGCGCCCGGACCGCCCCACACCATGTGCGCGATCGGCAGATAGCTGAGCGTGAACCAGCCGGCGGTGAACAACAGCAATACCGAAAACTTCATGCGCTCGGCGAACGCGCCGACGATCAGCGCCGGGGTGATGATCGCGAAGGTGAGCTGGAACATCGCGAACACGGTTTCCGGAATCGTCTGATACAACGCATCGCGCGGTACGCTGATGAAACCGGCTTTTGCGAACGAGCCGATGAACGAATGCACGTTGAGTTGATGCGCGGCCATGCCGGTCGTATCGAACGCGAGCGAATAACCGTAGACGAGCCACAAAATGCTGACCAGCGAGCAGATCGCGAAGCATTGCATCATCAGCGACAGTACGTTTTTCGAGCGCACCAGTCCGCCGTAGAAAAGGCTCAGTCCGGGAATCGTCATGAAAAGGACCAGCGCGGTCGACACCAGCATCCAGGCCGTGTCGCCGGAATCGAGTTTCGGCGCAACGGCCGGCGCGGATTGCGCAAAGGCTTGCAGCGGGAAAATAAATGGCAATCCCAGCAGAGCGCGGCGTCGCAACATCGCTGATTTCCTGTAAACGCGGGGCAAAACTCGAAACATGATGCAACCGCAAAAAATTAGCTTGAGTGCTCTATGGCGTGCATGTTCTACTTCCGAGGCTAAGCCGGATGGCCGTCGACGTAGGAAAATTCCTACACGATTTTCCGAATACGATGGATACCGGCGGTGCCGGCGATTCCCTACAGTGGCGACGCCGTAAGTAGGGTTTCAACGAGGGTTTGGACATGGTCAACGCCACCACCATCGACGATCTGGCAAAACGCTTGTCGGATCTGGTTCCAGCCGGCGCGCG
>CAZZYA010000104.1:0-11525 GCA_964658115.1 uncultured Rudaea sp.
TCAATTCGCTTTGAACGTAGAAGGAAATCACCTCAAAACTGTGTGCATTGAAGTTCTCTCGATGTCCAGAAACTACCAAGCTCGGTGTGCCATCTCCGATCAAGTCGATCCGATTTTCGCCATTCTTAATCCGGAACATCTTTCGAGGCTGCTGTGTATCGGCGGCAAATGCCGATGGTGCAATAGCCACAGCCGCAGCCAGAAATGCGATGTGCAAGATCAAAACAAATATACGCGACAGAGTGGTAACGTAATTGAGACGCATACCCCGTGATCCTCGCGCTTCACATAAGCGGACCCTGCCTCGTTGGACACAACAGTACGCCAGTTAGACCATCCGGTCGCCTGTGCCAGCGACTCAGCTCTCGGGGCGGGATTGAAACTCACGGAGCTGCTGTGGGCGGCGGTAGGATTTAGCCATCTTCGCGGTCCCGCTCAGTAGCTGCGTCGTGGAACGGCCAATCGAAATCGTTGCGCTCACTGTGCGCGCGCCGATTTGGAAACGCGGCGTCGTCTTTAAGTTGACAAACGTTGGCTGCTGCGCAAGCCTGCAAAGGACTTCTACGCGGGGGCAAGCCATGGGCATCCAGAATTCGGGCATTCGGCACACGCTGGAGTTTTTTGCCGATCTTGATGCATTCGACCGCACCGATATTGCTCGTGTCCAGTAGCTACTCGGCCCTGCATTTCCGTTCCGCGAGCAGCGCGATCTCGCCGACACGTTGCACCTGCACGTCAAAGTGCGAGACATCGACGAGTTAGCTACCGACGCTATTCTTAACGCTGGCGCACGCGAAGAAAATCGCGCGCCGGGCTACGTCAAATTCGTGTTTGGCTCGGGACTGAACATGATCTTCTCGTCGATCCCCGTCGCCGAAGACGATCGATTGCCTGACGTGCAGCCGGTGACGCGCCCGTTCCTCGATCACGCCGGCGTGGACCTGCGCACCGAGTCACGCGCAGTGCGACGCGGATTCGATGATGTCGCCGCTGTCGCGACGCAGCACTGCTGGCGACTGCGCTCGCAAGGCGGTCCAGATCGGGCCGTTTTTTGCTGTCATACGCAGGTCGCGGAAAAACATTGGGTCTTTCCGCCGGTCAAGGTGGGCACGTGGCATCGCCCGATCGAATTCGCCTACGGTCCGCTCGTCGTTCACGCGGCATCGATGGGATGCGATCTGCGGCCAATGGATCCCGATCGCGCCGCACGTGTCGAGCCGACGCCCGCTTGCTGCGGACCGTCCGCGGCGCCTTCTTGCTGTCGCTAACGAAGTCGGACGTGCGAATTCTGTGGATGGCCATTACGTTGCTCCCGTATGCAATGCTCGCCGGGGTTGATACGTGGATGCACGAGAAATCGCGCCGCGTGCCGAAGGTCGAGAAGATCTTGCACGCGCTCGCCGGCGTGTTGCTGATCGGGTTCATCGTGTGCGTGTTCGGCAGATTCGACGTTGCGGGCATCGCGGCCTTTGTGGCGTTCGCGATCGTCGCGTCCGCGGACGAATTCGGTTTCCATCGCCATCTGTCGACGCGCGAGCGGACAGTGCACTTCGCATCGTACGCGGCGCTGGCCATCTTCGTCATGGCGTGGCGCCTCGGAGGAGCGGTCGCGTGATCGCACCGTTCGACATCCACGCTGTCTATGCGGCCATGATGGTGCTCGGTTTCCTGTTCGCGCTTGGCTTTCGCGTGACCAAGCCGTTCGTTAACCGCGACGACCGCCGCCGCTATTACACCATTCAAGCCATCACCCTGGTCGCTGCGGTCATTGGTGCAAAAATCGCGGTGGTGCTCGGCGATGCGCTGTGGCCGTTGCAGCCTTTCGATGACTGGTATGGCCTCGCGGGCTCGGGCCGTTCGATCGTCGGCGCGCTTTTGTTCGGATTTCTCGCTGCTGAAGGCGCAAAGCCGCTGCTCAAATACGACATTCCACCGAACGATCGGTTCGCCGTCGTCTTACCATTTTCCATCGGCATCGGGCGCATCGGCTGCCTGATCGCTGGATGCTGCCGCGGCATTCCGTGGGATGGACCGCTCGCGATCACCTATACCGACGGAATTCCGAGGCATCCCGCACCGTTGTATGAAATGGCCTTCAACATCGCGTTCGGATTTCTACTGCTCGCCCTATTCCGCCGAAAAATCCTGTTTGGACGACTGTTCGCTTTGTATCTCGTGGGATACGGAATTTTTCGCTTTCTGATCGAATTCGTCCGCGAAACCGCTAAACCCTACCATGGACTTTCCGCGTATCAATTGCTGTGTGTAGCTATGGTGATTGTCGGCTTGGTCGCTATCACGGTGAGAACGCGCCGTCAGCCGGTATCGTGGGATCGCTGGAAAACTGGGCAAGCACACGCGTGAACGAGGAGAACGAAATTCGCTTGCCGCCGTCTGAACCGCCGTCGCAAGAACCGTCCGGCACCGAAGGTTGCCTGGTCACAGTATTCAAGTTGCTCGCTATCCTCATCATCGGCGCCTTCCTGATTGCCGGACTGATTTTTGCCACGTGTTTTCTTCCGTTGCGGCGCTGAGCGATGTCCGCAATCGATGCCATCAAGCGCAAACTGCACCGCGAGATCGCCGCTGATCCGGTGCTGCACGCGCTGGTGCTTAATCTGTATCTCAACGGCGAGGAGTATCCGCACAAGGTCAACGACTATTTTCCGGTCGCGATTGGCGACCGTTTCGGACTAGGCGACGCGATGCGTGCGCACCTCGCCGACGAAGACAAACACGTCGCGCTGTACACCAAGGCCATCGAGAAACTCGAGCAACCGGTGCGCACGCTGCCGATGGGCGATATTTTCAACGCCGTGATCCGCCGGCACACGCCAGCGAGTTTCACCATGAGCCCGAACGATTCGTCCGACGCACACCGGCTCAAGCTGGCGCATTTCTTTGGACACGCGCATTTTCTCGAAAAGCGTATTGCGCGATCGCTCGATTATCACGTCGAGGCGTGCGAGCATTCGCCGTCGCCCTACTCTGTAAAAGCCGTGACCGCGGTGTTGCGCGACGAGACGCATCACGTCGCCTACACGCGCGAAGCGGTGATCGATCTATTACCTCGTACCGACGCCGCCGCCGTACTCGCCGTACATGCAGCAGCCGAACACAAGGCCAATCTGGATTTCTCCGCTACACAACTGACGCGGTTGCTGCGCGATCACGCGCGCCGTTTTTCCACGAGTGGAAGGATGATGTTCAGCGCGTGCGCGTTCCTGCTGCGAGGATGTCAACTTGTCTAAGTCGATCGACATCGTCGTTGCGCCCGCTGCCGAACCCTTCGCAGCGCGACTGGACCGGTTGTCGCAGTGCTTGCGTTCGTTCGACTATGCGACTGTCCGGAGAACTTTCGACGTTCCCCCCTCAGCGCGCTTGCTGAAGACCACGATAAGCCTGTGTTCGAAGTGCTTAGCGCACGTTCCCGCCGCCGTATACGCGGAAGTAGGAAAAGTGTGGATCGGCAAACGCTGCGACTTGCACGGTGTTTCGCAGGCGATTCTCGAAAACGACGAGCGTTACTATTTTCTCTCCAACAAGGACCGCTGCGGTCGTCGCTACGCGCCGGACAAAGTGATGGAGATTCCGGAATTCGGTGGTGCGTGTTGCGGAGCCGGTGAAAGTTGTGAAACGTCGGTGAGTTCGCCATGGTTACAAGATTTCAGCGATCAGCGGGGTAACAAAACGTGCACTGTGCTGCTCGAAATCACCGATGCGTGCAACCTCGCATGTCGGGTCTGCTACGCGGATTCGAAAGGCGATCGCATTCTGCCGTTCGAAACATTTCGCGATTACGTACACGATCTTATTGCGCTGAAAGGCGGGCTGGATTCGGTGCAAATCACCGGAGGCGAAGCGTCGCTACACCCACAATTCTGGGAAATCGTCGCGTTTTTGCATGCCGAACCGAGCGTCGCGAAAATCTACCTGCCCACCAACGGCATCGAGTTCGTCAAAGCAGGTATCGCTGAGCGGCTACGACCGTTCCGTGACAAACTGCTCGTGCTGTTGCAGTTCGATGGTGCCGACGCGCAGACCAACAGCACATTGCGTCAGGCCAAGCCGCAGCAAGTGCGCGAAAAACTGTTGGCCAAGCTGGACAAGCTCGGCATCCCGATGCAGCTCACGATGACCCTGGCACGTGGCGTAAGTGAGGGCGAGATAGCATGGGTCGTGCGCCAAGGCGTACAACGTCGCAACGTGCGCTTGGTCGCAATGCAGCCGGCGACGTACTCGGGACGGTTCGATCTCAATCCAGACCCCGTTGATCGTATGACGTTGTCGGATGTCGTCAAAGGCGTCGTCGCAGGCCTTGGCCGTGTCTCTCGCGAAAACGATTTCCTGCCGATACCGTGCAGTCATCCGAATTGTGGATGGGTCACATTGTTCGCGCGACGTTTCGGCGTGTTCGTCAACATCGCGCGACAGGTCGATCTCAATGCGGTGATGAACAAAGTCGCGTACAAAACATTGCTCGACCAACGCGAGATGCAATCCATCATCGGCACCAAACGCACTGGGTGGCTGCAGCGACTGGCAGCCCTCGTTGGACGAAAACTGATCCGACCGCAGGACGTTTTCGGCATCGCCATCAAGCCATTCATGGATCGCTTCAGTTACGACCAAGACCGCATCGCCAACTGCTGTCATCACATGCTCGACACGCAAGGACAACTGGTTTCGTTCTGCGAATACAACGCACGGTTGCGGCCCGGCGATTCGTGGGCAGCGTTTCCCAAACTTGAACGCCATCGCCATGCCGTACCGGAACTCGTGTGATCGTGGAAACGTGGAAGTTGGTAGTCAGCGCGATCATTGGCGTGTGCATCACAGCCGGCATATGGGTTGCGATCGAAGAACTGCTGTGGATGCGTCGGCGGCGCCGGCTCGGTCGCACGCGTCTGCGCGAGATGTGGCTGTCGCTCAGCCCACTGCCTATCAACATCGTCGTCACGGTCGCCATGCTCGGCGTGTGGGCGACGGTTTATGAGCAAGCACATCGTGTAGCGCTCGGGCAAATTCCCGTGAACGGTCTGGGCATCGTTGCGGCTCTGCTGGCGGTCGACTTGAGCTACTACTGGGAACATCGCTGCGCGCACCGTCTGCCGCTGCTGTGGAATTTGTATCATGCAATCCACCACAGCTCGGCCGACTACACTGTCGCCACGGCGTATCGCGTCTCCTTCATCAATCAGCTGTTTTCGCCGGCGTTCTATGTTCCATGGATACTGCTCGGCATGCACCCGGTGCTGATCGCAGGATTACAGCTGGCGACATTCCATTACCAAGCGTGGCTGCATACGGAGATGATCGGCCGACTGGGGATTCTCGACCATTGGTTCAACACGCCCGCCGCGCACCGCGTACACCATAGCGCCGCGCCCGAACACCGTGACCGCAATATGGGCGCCGTCACGCTCGTTTGGGACCGACTCTTCGGGACATATGCTGCACCTTCGCCTTACGTCACTTACGGCATCACCGACGTATCGCCGCCTCGAACACTTGCGGCGATGTATATCGATCCCTGGCGCCGACTATTCGAAGCACACCGAACAAAAGACGACTGACGAATTAGTTTGCCGTAGACGAATGCATGTCAAACAGCGTTCACGACTCCAATTAGGTATCAGCAAAAGAATGCACGTAGTAGGGGCCGTTATCGTAGCCACTGTCAAAGGAATGGTGGCGCACTAAACCAATACGGCTCACGAGATTACGGAAAAGTTCGGTTATCCCGATGATGTCGATGCCAGGTGAGCGCTCTGGTTGAACTTGCAATGACAACGATGTCACGGCTGCCAATCTAAACCCATACTTAAGCGGCCATCTACGCGACGCGCTCAGGATACCGCAGCTAGCCGGCAGCCGTGCTGCGACTGATTGATTTGAAACGCCGGTATGCGAACGCCCGTAGGATCGAGCGGCCCCGGCCAGCCAGAATGAAATGTCCGACGCGAGGGGTTTCGTTTCCGATGCCATGACGCGATGGGTCCACGGCGTGGCCGCAGATGTGGCTCGATTGTCGAGGTCTTCGACAACCAACCTAACCTACCCTTTAGACAGTTCCTCGTCGTCAGCAAACAACGGCATTTGACGTAACAAGGTGAGCAGAGGGCAGGTCCGTAATGGCGCTCAAACTCCAAATTTTTTCTGGACCGACGACCGGACGTGAAAGCGATCGGCGCTTATTCCTATGGGCCGGGCTATTAACGGTTGTAATCGTGCTCGCGGGCTTCTCGCGAAGCTATTTTTTCAAGGGATTTTTCAGAGCACCGCCGCTTTCATTGTTTCTTCATGTCCACGCCGTCGTTATGACAACGTGGATTGTTTTGTTTGCTCTGCAGATCGGATTGATCGCCGCGCATCACACGACTTGGCACAGACGCCTTGGATTCTGGGGCATCGGTTTGGCCGCTCTTGTGGTCATAATGGGATTGTCAGCCACGTTGATCGCTGCGGCCCGAGAAGTCCGCGCGCATGCGGATTTCGCCAACTTTCAACTTTCTATACTCGCGTTAGAAGCCACCCAACTCGCGCTGTTTTCCGGATTTTTTGTTGCGGCTATTCTGCGACGCAAGGTACTGGCAGATCACAAACGACTGATGCTGCTCGCCATCTTCGCGATGATCCCCAATCCGATCGTGCGCATTCCGGAACAGACGCTGAGCCCTATTGCCAACATCGAGATTCAATCGGCGCTGACTGTCGCATTCTTTCTTATCGATACTTGCTGGAATCGGCGTTTCCAGCCTACATTCGTCTGGGGTGCAGCCGTCCTTGCCGTAAGCATGCACTTCGCGTCCCTGCTCGGAGCTTCTGCGGGATGGTTGAGTTTTTCGACCTGGCTCGTCGAATAGATACAGCGCTGCGGCGATGCGCGCGATCTTGCCACAGAGGAATATTAGAAACCAAAGCTCCCCCCGACGAAACGCCCAAATTCTTTGACCTTTGATCTTTGATGCGCCATCAATCCCGCAGTTGTCGCCTAGGGCGGACTTGGGAGGCCCGCCGTCGCCCGGCAAAGTACACCCGCTTGCATTGTAACGTTGGTTTCTGCAACTCCGCCCACTGCTGCGATCAGTTGCTTCTCGAAGCGGGAATCGTGGATCATTGATCGTAGGGCGTACGATGAGCCGGGAGCGATCTTCGCGTTCGCCGGCATTTGACAAGGAAGTGATGCGATGCCGGCGGCCAATATTTCCTGAAATTCGTGAAACCGCGGCGCATCTTTGCTTTCGGACATTCGACCCGAACAGTGGGTGGCGCTGTCGAGCCTTGCGGGATATACCCACCTGCTTTCCGCATCGAGATGCGATCGCCCCAGGCGTATGGGTGCTATCACGACCGGATTTGATTGGGACACAACGTCAGGCACGGATTCCCATTCGAAACCCGCCCCAAACTTGGCGGCATAAATCTTTTCCTCATCGCCGACCCGAACGTATCCGGGTTTGTACACGTAAATTCGGTACGTCATTTTATGCACAGTACTCGAAGTTCCCCACGGCAAAAAATTCTGAAATGTGCCGACGTTGGACATATCCAGTTTGCTTTTGTCGACGGCGGGGATAGAAAAGCGACCGTGCTCATCGGTGGCCGTCATGTCCTGCAGATCACACCACTGACTGCCACTTACGACGCCGTTCACGCCGGTTGACTGTGTAAGCCAGTCGATGATGACAGTGGCGTCTGAGATCCCTTGGCCCGATTGCGTGTCGATGACGGTTCCGCGCTTCTCCGCAAATAACTCTCCGTTTGAGACGTCGCGCGGCGTCGGTGGTGCAGCGACTAGCGTGTTTCCCAATACAAATGTCAAAGCAGTGAATGCGAGTTGCTGGCTCGATACCCAACGTGCCCTCTTACGCATGTCCACGTCTTTTGATGTCGCCTTCGTAGTCATTTAATCTCTCCGAAAGGCCCAGCTACTTCGAACGTCGTTTCGTCGAGCCGCGCTAAGCTCAAAACACTTGGTGCCGGACCCGGCGACAACGAGAACTGCAGTCTACGATGTCGGCGCTATCTTGCGAGGTCATTGCAGACAGAATTATGAAGGCAGATTAGTACACACGTCGCGCTCCAACGTCCGTCATCGCTTTGCAAATATCGCGTACCTTGTAGTGACCTTGCTAGCCGAGATAGCATGAAATGTCCGCGTCTGGGCCTTAGGCCCATCCTGAAACCATGCCGATGCACCGCAAGCCTCCGCCGGACATGTTTCCGGAAATCAATCCGTTTGCTTGGCAACCCAAATAGGTATGACTGAACAGGACGCGCAAGCCGTCGTCGATCAGGTAAGAGCTGTGAAGTGCCTTTGTGATCTGCGGCACCAATGCGTTGACCAAGTCTTCTTTCGTCCCGCCGATGACCGGTCCGTTGAAATGGAAGTTGATCGTCTGCATCGTCGAGCAACGCGGCGCATTTCGCTCAGCGGTTCATTCATATGAATCCTGCTAAACGTCACGCTAATCGTTCTTTGGAATCAGCGTTACCGGCTTGTCATCGCGAATCAATACAAGCCCCGCAACTACTGCAGACCAATCCGCATCGATGAATCCGTCGCCAGCATGATCCCGTGTTGGTAGCCGAATAGGTCTTTCCAAAATCCGCCCAGGTTGTCCCGGCGGGCGTTGTACATGCCGGGATACTTGGTGTCGTAGCACTTTGGCTTGCCCGCTAGCCGGCACTGATAGCGCATTAGCTTCACCGTGGGTTTGCCGTTCTCGCTCACGATCACCGGCGCATACCAGCCGGGGAAGATTCGAGCGTCGCGAGGCTTGAAGTCCGAGCGCTTGATGTCGGCGAGCCTGCCGAGCGCGTATTCGATCTTTTCGGAGCCACTGCGAACATCTTCGGTGGCTTTCTTCGTCGTCTTGGTTTGCAGTATTCGTTGAGCGTCAGAGACGCGTTTGCGCTGCTTGAAAATCCCCTGCTCGAACTCGCCGATGCGCTTCGGGTTGTAGTCGCGAATCATCTCGGCGATTTTGCGTTCGTCGTCGCTCTGCGGATTGGCAAACCACGGTCCACCATCTTCGGAATCTTGATCGACTTGTCGTCGATGCGCCACCAGTACTTCTTGATGAAGTCGTCTAGATTGAGCGTCGCCTCGACGCCTATCACGCGGAGTATTCGCGGTAGTCGCGTTCGATTTGCGCGGAGTAGCACATGCGTGATTACCTCGGTCGATACCTTTCCCAAACGACTGAGAGAATGGTGACAACAAAACAAGCCCAAAAGAGCCATTCAAACACTTGCCGGGCGACACTCGAAAATCGGCTCTTTGTGCTCCACGCTGCCATCTCATAATCGTATCACTCCGTCGCGACCGGTGAGACGCCGCTGACTATCCTTCCGGCATGAAGCGAGAATCAGCCGAGCAGTGGAACGCGACACACCCGAAGGGAACGCTCGTCAGCGTGAGCCTGCGCAGCGGAGACAATATCGGCACAGACGGCTATGCGCGCCTGGCATTGGAGGCGATCGAGCGGTTGACGCTGCGGGGCGTTAGCGTTCCGTGCACGGGTCGTCAACGAGCCGAATCGCCTGTGCGAATATTTCTGGAACTTATTAACTAACCGTAGTGAAGTGGTTATTAGTAGCTTGGCGCACATATCTAGTGCGCCAAGCCCTAACGCTAGCGCACCTACGTCATCCTATCGAGAACGCCAGACGAAAGATCTGAGTAGGGCTGCCGCGTGTACAAGAACTCACGCGGGCCGTCAGTTGGAAGTTTCCTAAAATGCATTCCTATATGGTTGATATAACAACTGTAGTCGACTCCGACAGTAACGCCGCCCTGCTGAGTTACAGTTTTTACACAATATCCACTGGCGGGAAGTGTTGATGCGCCACCGCCACCGGCTACGCCACCGCCACCGGTGCTGCCGCCGCTACTCCCGCCGGTCGATTCAGGCGGCGTCTGGTTCAAGAGCGGGCATACATTAAAACCGTTCGGCCCCATCTGTGTTCCTGGGATCGCATAATTGCCGACGGACGAATCGACCAACCCATGAAAAAACGATTCTTTTGCGCCATTGGTGTAGATCACGGTGATAACCGCAGGCGTAGAGCTAGCGAGACAAGGTGCGCCGCAAGTATTCAGCATGGCGTTTGCATAGGCTTCACTAAACATGCCTGTACGCGATTCCATATCAGTCGAGAGAGTGTAATCTTGATACCGCGCGCCGAGGTCGGAGACCTTCACAGTCAATGCCTTGGTACCGTCCTTAATAACGAGATCTACCACTTCGGGACAGACGCCCACTCCAGCGAATGCAGAAGCTGAGTACACCGCCCACGTCACAAGAACGCAAAGGGTAACAATAACTTTTTTAGCAAAAGCCATCCCTAATCTCCCAAAATACCCCTGATGTTACTCGTCAAAAAAAGCTGCTAAAAATCGTTGTTCTGAATCGCTATTCGGATTGCCCTTTCGAGCTTCAAAACTTGCTGATAGTCGATTGGCGATAACAAGCTGGCGTATGCATCGTAGAGCGTATTAAAATCGCATCGCGCCGCGCGAATGCAGATGTTTCGCAATTGCCCGCCATCGGCGCTGCAGTTGGCTCCAAAGTCGCAGGCCGCGAGGCTCCAAGCCTGGGCCGCCAATCGATCATCAAAGAGGCCGCCTAGCGAGGCTCGCTCGGCGTCACTCAGGTATGTGAGAGAGTTGCCGATCTCGGCTATGGCATTTCCGTCGCCCGTGGCCGCTGCAGCACGAAATGATGAAGCAATATTGGCCGTATCTACTGAGCTCGCAGAGAGTCGTACGTTAGCGGCGACATCGCCGTTTGATGCTGCGCCATTGAACCACAGCGCCGCTTTCGCGCCATCCGCAGAAAGCGTTCCGCACCGCGCAATCTCTCGTCGCACGGCAGATTCAAAGCGAAGCATCTGGTCGGATGACAGCTGTTCACCCATCGCCGACTCAAGTGTCTTCGCATACGTTTCTGGCGAGCGCCCCAACTGCTTGCATTCTTCATAAGCGTAAGCAATGAGGCGTTCTGCCTCCGCATCACCTTTCGCCGCCTCGTCTAAATGGTCGCGAACAAAATCTTCAAGATTTACGCTTCGGTCGAGGTTCAGCGAGCGCTCGCTAATTCCCGCATTAGGATGAATGGTGCGGGCCAAGGCGGAAGTTGCCGCAGAACCCGAATGAGAAGTGTTGGTCGGTCCGTTGCCGCCGGTTGAGACATTATCTTCAACGGATGGGTGACGAACAGAAAGCAGAACGCAACCGGCGGCCACGGCTAGTAAAAATACGACCGCAGCTATTGGGGAGATTTTAGCCATTCGAAACACCGCGCACTAAGTGACTAGCCCTATCGCGTCGGTGTCGCCGCTCACAAAAGACGCACCGTGAAAATATAGTATCCCCTCGCGAATCGAACCTGCGCGATCTTACAGCAGACAGACAACTTTCAGTGTGCTATGCACATGCCGACACGCGCCCGCGATTCGGATGCGATTGTAGAAGACCTCGATGTAGCCGAAGACATCGGCGCGACACAGTTCGCGCA
>CAZZYA010000105.1:0-11496 GCA_964658115.1 uncultured Rudaea sp.
AGGTCGATCCAGTGCTGATCGATCATCCGCGCGAGTTGCGTGGCGCGCTTGCGGCGTTGCTCGAGGACGGCGATTTGCTGCTCGTGATGGGCGCGGGCGACATTGGAGCGGTAGCGAACGAAATCGCGATAAGCGGCGAGGTGAAGGCGTGAGCCGTATCACTGACGCCAAACAATTTGGACGCGTCGCCGTCGTCATGGGCGGTAATTCCGCCGAGCGCGACGTGTCGCTCAACTCCGGCCGCAACGTGCTCGACGCGCTGAAAAAACGCGGCATCGACGCGCACGGCGTCGATGGTATTCCGGCATTGCTTGACGCATTGCGCGCCGGACATTTCGCGCGCGTCTTCAACATCCTGCACGGCCGCGGCGGTGAGGACGGTGTGTTGCAAGGCGCGCTGCAATCGCTTGGCGTTCCGTATACCGGCTCGGGCGTGCTCGGATCGGCACTGAGCATGGACAAGATCCGCACCAAGCAGGTGTGGGAATCGGTGGGTCTGCCGACGCCGCGTTATGCGCGCTTCGCACGCGGCGGCGATATCGGCGCGGCGATCGCGATGGTCGAACTGCCGATCGTGGTGAAACCATCGCACGAAGGTTCAAGTGTCGGCATCACGCGGGTGCGCTCGGCGACAGACCTTTCGGCAGCGGTCGAACTCGCCACGCGCTACGACGGCGAGCTCATCATCGAACAATTGATCGAAGGCGAGGAGTACACCGTCAGCATTCTCGGCGGGTCTGCGCTGCCGTCGATCCGCATCGTTCCGGCGGCGGAGTTTTACGACTATCACGCCAAATACGTTTCCGATGAAACGCAATATATCTGCCCCGGTCTGGATGCGGCGGGTGAGCGCGAGGTGCAATCGCTCGCGTTGCGCGCATTCGAAGCGGCGGGTTGCGCGGGCTGGGGCCGGGTCGATCTGATGCGCGACGCGGCGGGTCAATTCTTATTGCTCGAAGTGAACACGACGCCGGGTATGACCAGCCATTCGCTGGTGCCGAAAGCTGCGGCGGCGATAGGCGTGGACTTCGAAGAACTATGCTGGCGCATTCTCGAAACAAGTGTCGAGCCGGAGGTGCGCGCATGAGCAATCGCGTGATCCTCAAGCTGAGCGCGTGGACGATCGCGCTGGTGCTGATCGCACTGCCCATCGTCGGCATTCTCAACGGCTGGTTCGCGATGGATCGCTGGCCGGTGAAATTCCTGCAGGTCGAGGCGGAGTACAACCACGTCAGCGCGGAACAGATTCGCGCGGCGGCAGCGACGCATCTGGGCACGGGGTTTTTCGCGCTGAATCTGGAAGCGGTTCGTTCGGCCGTTGCGCAATTGCCGTGGGTGGAAGGCGTCGAGGCGCGCAAGCAGTGGCCCGATACGCTGGTGTTGCACGTGCGCGAACGTCAGCCGTTCGCGCGCTGGGGCGAGCAGCGGCTGGTCGGCCGCGACGGCACGTTGTTCAGCGTGCCGGGCAGCGACGAGTTGCAAGGCCTGCCGCAACTCGAAGGACCGGACGATCGCCTGCGCGACGTGATCGAATTTTATACAAATACACAAAAGACGCTGGCCGGCAGCGGCATGGTGCTGACTGGCGTGAACCTGAGTTTTCGCGGCAGCTGGACGCTCGCGTTGTCCGGCGGCTCGCAGGTTCTGCTCGGACACGAAGACGTGACCAAGCGCTTGCAACGTTTCCTGTCGGTGTATCCGCGCCTGAACGGTGAGCATGCCGGCGGTTTTCAGCATGCCGATCTGCGCTATACGAACGGGTTCGCGATTCTCTGGGTGGCGCCTGCGCCGGCAACCCCGGCATCGACGACAGCACCCTCGGCCAAGTCCAACGACGAGACGCACACATGACGAAGGGGAAAGGCGAGAAATCGTTGATCGTTGGCTTGGATATCGGCACGTCGAAAGTCGTGGCGATCGTCGGCGAGTACACGCCGGGCGAACCGGTCGAGGTGATCGGCATCGGATCGCACGCGTCGCACGGATTAAAGCGCGGCGTGGTAGTGGACATCGAGTCGACGGTGCAGTCGATCCAGCGCGCCGTCGAGGAAGCCGAACTGATGGCCGGCTGCGAGATCCGTTCCGTTTACGCGGGAATTTCCGGCAGTCACATCTCCGGACGCAATTCACACGGCACCGCGCCGATCCGCGATCGCGAAGTGACGCAGGCGGATGTGGAACACGTTCTCGACGCCGCGTGCGCGGTCGCCATTCCGGCCGATCAGCGCGTTCTCTACAAAGAACCGCAGGAATACATCATCGACGGACAGGAAGACATCCGGCATCCGGTCGGCATGAGCGGCGTGCGGCTGGAGGCGAACGTGCACATCGTTTCCGGCGCGGTGAGTGCGGCGCAGAACATCACCAAGTGCGTGAACCGTTGCGGTCTGCAAGTCGACGATCTGATTCCGGCGGCAATCGGTTCCAGCAAGGCGATCCTGGTGCAGGACGAACGCGAGCTCGGTGTGTGCCTCGTCGATATCGGAGCGGGCACGACCGACATTTCCATTTTCACGATGGGTGCGATCCGCCACACGGCGTCGCTGCCGATCGGCGGCGATCAGGTGACCAACGACATCGCGCAGGGGTTCCGCACGCCCACCGCGCATGCCGAAGAGATCAAGGTGAAGTACGCATGTGCGCTCGCACAGCTTGCTCACGCGGAGGAGACGATTCAGGTGCCGAGCGTGGGCGATCGTCCGCCGCGCCGCCTTGCCCGGCAGACGTTGGCTGAATGGGTGCAGCCGCGCTACGAAGAATTGTTCAGCATGGTGCAAGCCGAATTGCGCCGGTCGGGATACGAGAGTCTCGTCGCGGCGGGCATCGTGCTGACGGGCGGGGCTTCGAAAATGGAAGGCGTCGTCGAACTGGCGGAAGAAGTGTTCCACCTGCCAGTCCGCGTGGGTATGCCGCAGCACGTTGTGGGACTTGCCGATGTGGTCAGCAATCCGATTCATGCGACCGGCGTCGGACTCCTTCTTTATGGCAGCAAACAGGAAGGTACGCGCGGACCGATCGTGTCGCCTGGCATCGGCGGCGTGAGCGGCGCATGGGAGCGCGTGCTGCATTGGTTCAAAGGTGAATTTTGAGCGCGCACGGAAGGCGCGGCGGATCCGAAACGGATCCAATGTCCGGAAAACGGGCAACGCGATGGACATACGCCTGTACATCGCTATCGACGGCGCGGGACTGCGTCGGCGATCCATATGACAAATCAGGACTACTTAGCGGAGGTTGGCAATGTTTGAACTCGTAGAAAGACTCTCACCGAATGCGGTGATCAAAGTTATCGGCGTAGGCGGCGGCGGCGGCAATGCGGTCGCGCACATGGTGCATTCGAACGTGGATGGCGTGGATTTCATCTGCGCAAACACGGATGCGCAAGCGCTGAAGAACAGTGGCGCGAAGCTGACACTTCAACTCGGCACGAATGTCACCAAGGGACTTGGCGCAGGCGCCAATCCCGAAGTCGGCCGACAGGCTGCCCTGGAGGATCGCGAGCGGATTCTGGAAATCCTGCGCGGCGCGGATATGTGTTTCATCACGTGTGGCATGGGCGGCGGCACGGGGACCGGTGCGGCGCCGGTGGTGGCGCAGCTCGCAAAAGAGATGGGAATTCTGACCGTCGCGATCGTGACCAAGCCGTTCCCGTTCGAGGGACGTCGGCGCATGCAGGTCGCGCTGAAAGGCATCGAAGACCTAACGCAGCACGTCGATTCGCTGATTACGGTGCCAAACGAAAAGCTGCTGACGGTTCTCGGGCGTGAAGTCACGCTGCTGAGCGCATTCAAGGCGGCGAACGACGTGCTGCTCGGCGCGGTACAGGGAATTGCGGACCTGATCACCCGACCGGGCTTGATCAACGTCGACTTCGCCGACGTGCGCACCGTGATGAGTGAAATGGGCATGGCCATGATGGGCACGGGCAGCGCGCGCGGAGACGATCGCGCTGTGGCCGCAGCCGAAGCGGCGATCAACAACCCGCTGCTGGAAGATGTGAACCTGGCGGGTGCCTGCGGAATCCTCGTCAATGTAACCGCCGGTCCGAACCTGACCATGCGTGAATTCGACGAAATCGGCCAGGTCGTTCATCAGTTCGCTTCGGAAGATGCGACCGTCGTCGTCGGGACTGCGCTCGATCCGGAACTGCAGGACGATGTTCGCGTCACCGTCGTGGCGACGGGCCTGAACCGAGGTGCCATCCGGCAATCGGCGCGTCGAGAGGAAGCGGTCGTGGCCCAGCGTCCGCGCATCGTCGCCCGCACAGGCACGGACGATATGCCGGCCGACTACATCACGCAGCCAAGTCGTCAGAATCCAGCCGCGCGCGCCGTTGCGGAAGCGCCAAAGGTAAAGCCCGTCCAAGCGGAGCCGCAGATCGACTATCTCGACATTCCGGCATTTCTTCGTCGCCAAGCGGACTGAAAACGGCCAGAAATTCGTTGAAAAATCAGAAAGAGGAAACACGTAGTCCTTTCGCCCGACGGCGTAGTCGGGCGAGCCTTCCGCGACGTCGGCGTCAAGCCGCCGTCGTCCTTTCATAAAGCGCCAATTATGTTGCTTTATTACAACACATGTGGGGAAATTACACCGGTTTACTTTTCCCGGTGGTTTACCCTGTGTTAGCATTCGCGGCGCTTCGCCATCTCCTGCCCCGGGGGACAAATAAGAAATGATCAAGCAACGTACGTTAAAGAACGTTATTCGCGCGACAGGCGTCGGTCTGCATACCGGTGAGAAGGTTTACATGACGCTGCGTCCCGCAGCCGTGGATACCGGTATCGTTTTCCGCCGCGTCGATTTGAATCCGCCCGTCGATATCCGTTCGTGTCCCGAGAATGTCGGTGACACTCGGCTCTCGACCACACTCGTGAAAGGCGACGTGCGCATCGCGACGATCGAGCATCTGCTTTCTGCACTGGCCGGTCTTGGAATCGACAATGCCTATGTCGATTTGTCCGCACCGGAAGTGCCGATCATGGACGGCAGCGCGGGACCTTTCGTGTTTCTGCTGCAGTCGGCCGGCATCGAGGAACAGAACGCGGCCAAGCGTTTCGTTCGCATCAAGAAATCCGTTACCGTCCGCGACGGCGACAAGTGGGCTCGCTTCGAACCGTTCGACGGTTTCAAGGTCGGCTTCTCGATCGACTTCAACCATCCGATTTTCACGCGCCGCTCGTCGAGCGCCGAGATCGATTTCTCAACGACCTCCTTCGTGAAAGAAGTCAGCCGCGCGCGTACCTTCGGGTTCATGCGCGACATCGAAATGCTGCGCGAGAAGAACCTGGCGCTCGGCGGCTCGATGGACAACGCGATCGTCCTCGATGACTACCGCGTGCTGAACGAAGACGGTCTTCGCTACGAGGATGAGTTCGTCAAGCACAAGATCCTGGATGCGATCGGCGATCTTTATCTGCTCGGACACAGCCTCATCGGTGCGTTTTACGGGCACAAGTCGGGTCACGAGCTCAACAACAAATTGTTGAGCACACTGATCGCCGACAAGAAAGCGTGGGAAGAAGTGAGCTATAGCGATCCTGAAAAATCGCCGATCTCATACGCGCACCCCGCGCAGGCTGTTTGATTTGTATTCGACGTAAATTCGGAACGGCCGTCACGGTTGCGACGGCCTGATTGAACAACTCTCTCTTCGCGCATTCACTTGCGTCGGGGCGGGGAAAAATCTTCGGCGAGGGACGCCATCTGGAGATACACGGCCTTGAGTTCGGGGTCGGCGACGGAGCGCGCTGCGGCTGTTAAGTGGTCGGCTGCGGTTTTGGAAAGACCTGTTTTCGAAGAAGTGTTACGCCTGATCTGCTCCGGGGGAACGGGGGGCAGGGGTGCCACTTTCACGGCAAATTGGTTGGCTGGCAGTCCTGACACCTGCCGGGCCAATGCAAGCAACGCAGTCTGGTGGAAGCGTAGTTTGCTGGCCCATGCCGACGAATCGGCCAGAAAGACGAGTCGTTTCGGTCCGATGTCCGCCATTTGAACGTGGCGACGCAACGGTTCCGGCAGCGACTGGCGTAGTTGTCTGTCCAATGCGTCCAGAGCACGCGCCCTTTGGGTGAGTGCTGCGACAGGGGAGCATTCTCCGATCGGCTGGAGATTGCCGGGTTTACTGGAGCGTTGGCGGTTCGACTGCATGGGACCTCAACCGATCAGAGTGCGCGGCATGAATGTCATTATCGTCGCAAAACCCCACGCCACACCCACCTCATTGAATCTCAATTGCTGGCGAATGCGCACCAAGATCGCGTGCGTCGCTACCGTTTTCGTCGGACTTGTCGCAGGCGCTGGTTTTGCCGGCGCTCTGTTGTTTGCGAATCCGCACGATCGCAGCGTGGATGAAGTGAACAGACTGCGCGCGCAAATCACGTCGCAACGCGATGGGCTCAAGCAGTTGGAAATCGCGTCGCAGCGCAATGTCGATGCGCTCGCCGTCCAACTCGGCGAAGTACAGGCGCAGACGTTACGCCTGAACGCGCTTGGTCAGCGTCTAGCGTCGGTCGGCAAACTCGACGACGGCGAGTTCGATTTCACGCAGCCGCCAGCGATGGGCGGACCCGAAGATCCGAACGCGACGCCGCATTCGGCGAGCTTCGATGTCGGCGGCGAAATAGCCAAGATGCGCTCGCAGCTCGACAACGAAGAAACCCAGCTAACCGTCCTGGAAGACGTGCTGCTTGATCGCAAGGTCGACACCGCGTTGCGTCCGGCGGGCTATCCGGTGACGGAAGGCTATATCGGGTCGGGTTTCGGTGAACGCTCCGATCCCATCAACGGTTCGGTCGAACATCATCTGGGTCTGGATTTCGACGCGCCGCCCGGCACGGAAATCCACGCCGTCGCCGATGGCGTGGTGACGTGGAACGGGGACAAAGCCGGCTATGGCAATGTGATCGAGATCGATCATGGCAACGGCTATATGACGCGCTATGCTCACAACCAGAAAAATCTCGCGCGCGTCGGCGAGCGCGTGCATGCAGGCGAGGTGATCGCGCGCGTGGGAACTACCGGCCGCGTAACCGGCCCGCATTGTCATTTCGAGGTTTGGCTGAACGGCAAGCCGGTGAATCCGCTGACGTACGTCAACGCGGTCGTCAAACGCGCTTGAACTTGGGCAGCGTTCGCCCCATCCAACGTAGGTCGGCCTAGACTGAGCGCCCAAGCCGCCGCAAGGCGGCTTTCGCGTCTAAAGCGGCTATAATGGTAGATCGCCGGAGTCTCGGTGGCCCGCCGCCGCAAGGCCTGCGGGACAATCCCTTTTCTTACGATTTTTGACTCATGTTGAATCGACTTTTGACGGGCATTTTCGGCAGTCGCAACGAGCGCCTGCTACGCCAGATGAACAAGACGGTGGCGAAGATCAACACCTTCGAACCCGCCTTGAAGGCGTTGTCCGACGACGAGCTCCGCGCCAAGACCGACGAATTCAAGAAGCGCCTGGCCGAGGGCCAAACGCTCGATCAACTTTTGCCGGAAGCGTTCGCGGTCGTCCGCGAGGCGAGCCGTCGCGTGCTCGGCTTGCGCCACTACGACGTGCAGATGATCGGCGGCATGGTGCTGCATTCAGGCAAGATCGCCGAGATGCGCACCGGCGAAGGCAAAACGCTCGTCGCCACGCTACCGGTTTATCTGAACGCGCTGGCAGGCAAGGGTGTGCACGTCGTAACCGTCAACGACTACCTTGCCAAACGTGACTCTGCCTGGATGGGGCGCGTCTACAATTTTCTCGGCATGAAGGTCGGCGTCGTTTTTCCGAACATGGATTACGGCACGAAGCGCGAAGCGTATGCCGCCGACATCACGTACGGCACGAACAACGAATACGGCTTCGATTATCTGCGCGACAACATGGCGCTCAACGCCGAGCAGCGTTATCAACGCGGTCTCCATTACGCGATCGTCGACGAAGTCGATTCGATCCTGATCGACGAAGCACGCACGCCGCTGATCATTTCCGGCCCGTCCGACGATTCGCCGCAGCTCTACGTCCGCATCAACCGCATCGTGCCGAAGTTGACGCGTCAGGAAAAAGAAGACGGCGGCGGCGACTTCTGGGTCGACGAAAAACAGAAGCAAGTGCATCTTTCCGAAGAAGGCATGGAACACGCCGAACAGATTCTTCGCGCCGACGGCATCATCGGCGAAGACGAAAGCCTCTATGACGCCAAGCATCTGGCGGTCGTTCATCATCTGAATGCCGCGCTGCGCGCCAATGCACTGTATCGCCGCGATCAGGAATACATCGTGCGCGATGGTGAAGTGATCATCGTCGACGAATTCACCGGCCGCACACTGCAAGGCCGCCGCTGGGCGGATGGCCTGCATCAGGCGGTCGAGGCGAAAGAAGGCGTGCCGATCCAGCGCGAGAATCAGACGCTCGCTTCGATCACGTTCCAGAATTATTTCCGCATGTACAAGAAGCTGTCCGGCATGACCGGCACGGCCGACACGGAAGCTTATGAATTCCAGCAAATCTACGGGCTGGAAGTCGTCGTTATCCCGACCCACATGCCGATGGTCCGCAAAGACAATCAAGACATTATTTTCCTCAAGCAAAAATACAAATTCGAAGCCGTCATCGAAGACATCAAACAATGCTACGAACGCGGGCAGCCAGTGCTCGTTGGCACAACGTCGATCGAAACATCGGAGTTCCTGTCGGAACTGCTGAAGAAAGAGAACGTTCCGCATGAAGTGCTGAATGCCAAGCAACACGAGCGCGAAGCGCACATCGTGGCGCAGGCTGGACGTCCGGGCGCGGTGACCATTGCCACCAACATGGCCGGACGCGGCACCGACATCGTGCTCGGCGGCTCGCTCGACGCCGAATTCAACGCGATGGCGCCGGAATCTACCGACGCCGACCGCGAACCTGTTCGCGTCGAGTGGCAAAAACGGCACGATGAAGTCCTCGCTGCGGGTGGCCTGCACATTATCGGCACCGAACGCCACGAATCGCGCCGCATCGACAATCAGTTGCGCGGCCGTTCCGGCCGCCAAGGCGACGCCGGATCAAGCCGCTTCTATCTCTCGCTCGAAGACACGCTGATGCGCATCTTCGCGCCCGACTGGGTGACGCGCTGGATGCAATTGTTCGGCATGAAGGAACATGAGGCGCTCGAAGATCGCATGATCACGCGGGTTATCGAAAAGTCGCAGCGCAAGGTCGAAGCGCACAACTTCGATATCCGCAAACAGTTGCTCGAATTCGACGATACCGCCAACGATCAGCGCAAATCGATTTACGAACAGCGCAACGAATTGCTCGATTCGGAGAACGTCACCGAGAACATCGCGAACATCCGTTACGACGTGTTCAACGAACTCGTGCGCCGTTACATTCCACCTGAAAGTGTGGACGAACAATGGGATGTCGCGGGTCTCGAAAAGGTTCTCGAATCCGACTACGGCTTCAACTTCGATCTGAAAACATGGGTCGAACAGCAGCACGATCTCGAAGCCGGCGGCGTGCGCGATCACGTCATCGAAGAAGTCGATCGTTTCTTCCGCGAGAAGGAAGCGACGTACGGTTCGGAAATCATGCGCGCCGCCGAGAAATTTTTCCTGCTGCAGGTGCTCGATCAGCATTGGAAGGAACATCTCGCCGCGATGGATTATTTGCGCCAAGGGATTCATCTGCGCGGTTACGCACAAAAGCAGCCGAAACAGGAATTCAAGCGCGAAGCCTTCGCGCTTTTCCAGGCCATGCTCGAGGATGTGAAGGCGGAAGTTGTGCAGCGGCTCGCGCGCATTCGAATCCAGACCGAACAGGAAGTCGCCGCGCTGGAAGAACGCCAGCGTGTTGAGCAGGAACGGCGCGCGCTTGAATTCAAGCACGACGAAACCGACACGCTGTTGGCCGCCAGTCAAGCCGAGGTTTCGATCGCCGAAGCGGTGCCTGAAGTGCAGGAACCGATCTTCCGCGATCAACCGAAAGTCGGCCGCAACGATCCGTGTCCGTGCGGATCCGGCAAGAAGTTCAAACAGTGCCACGGCCGGCTCGCCTGAGCTTAAGTGCCTGAGAAGAAAATGATCCATGTCGTCGCGGGCGTGCTCCGCGACCACAACGGAAAAATTCTGCTCACCGAACGCCCGCCCGGCAAACATCTCGCCGGGCTCTGGGAATTCCCCGGCGGTAAACGGGAGGCCGGCGAAACGCCGGAGCAAGCGCTCCGCCGCGAACTGCATGAGGAAATAGGTGTCGATGCCGGCGCGATGCGCCGCCTGATCGCCTTTCCATGGAATTATGCGGAAAAATCCATTTGTCTAGATGTATACAATGTCGTCGACTTCGCCGGCGTGCCGCACGGCAAGGAAGGGCAGGGTTTGCGCTGGGAGTTTGCCAACGCGTTGCCGGGCATTTCGATGCCCGCCGCCGACATTGCTGTCGTCAATGCGTTGCGACTCCCGGATCGATACGCCATCAGCCCCGAGCCTGCGGAAAACCTCGAGGTATTTTTTGAACAACTCGGACGCACGCTCGCTTCGGGAATTCGCCTCGTCCAGATCCGCGCGAAAACGCTCGATCGAAATGCGTTGTCGAAAGTGGCCATTCAGGCCTTGTCGCTCGCACACGCCGCGGGCGCGAAGCTTTTATTGAACGGGCGCATCGATCTGGTCGAAAAACTGAAGCTCGACGGCGTCCACCTTCCGGCAGCGGATCTTGCGGCGTTGAACGCACGTCCATTGGACGATTCGTTTCTCGTCGGCACTTCGTGTCACAACTCTGCAGAAATTCGCCACGCGGTCGAAGTCGGCGCCGACTTCGCTGTTCTCGGCCCCGTAAATCCGACGAGCACTCATGTAGCACAAGCGCCACTGGGTTGGAGTCGTTTTGAGGACATCGTGCGCGGTGTCGCGTTGCCCGTATACGCGCTCGGTGGAATGTCGGCTGGCGATCTTTCTCGCGCGTTCGATGCGCGCGCGCAAGGCGTCGCCGGTATTTCGGAATTCTGGAAAAACTAATCACGCGCGCCGGCCATCGAAAGGTAGCGGGTATGCAAGCGTTTCACGACGTGTCCAAGTCGTTCAATCGGTGCATCGTTGTCGACGACGTCGTCGGCGAGTTCGAGCCGCGTTTTGCGCGAAGCCTGCGTATCGATGATGCGTTCCGCCAACGCCGAGTCTATTTGTGGACGCGCGACTAAACGCCGGAGTTGCGTCGCGCGCGGAACGTCGGTGACGATCACTCGATCAACCCAGCCATATTGATCGCGCGTCTCGGCGAACAGCGGAATGGCGAGCACGCAATAGACGTCCTCGCATCGGCGCACGGCATCGACGATGGCTTCATGGATGCGCGGGTGAAGGATCGATTCGAGCCGACGCCGCGCATCGGCATCCGCAAACACGCGATCTCGCATGCGCTTTCTGTCGAGCGCCCCCGATGCATCGAGCGCATTAGTGCCGAACACGTTAGCTATTTCGGACAATGCAGGTTGTCCAGGCTCGACGAGCTGATGCGCTAGCCGATCGGCATCGATTACC
>CAZZYA010000106.1:0-11434 GCA_964658115.1 uncultured Rudaea sp.
GCAGATTCTCGCCGCGCTTCTTTATGGAGCGTCGGGCGTGATGAAGGTTTTTCTATTCGATAAAGTGAGCAGTGACGTTCCCTCCTTCGGCGCGTTGCCGCGCGCTGTATGGATGATGCTCGGTATTGTCGAGCTCGTTTGCGTCGCTGGCCTAATCGTTCCGATCGCCTTTCGTTGGCATCCGACACTGACGGCCGTCGCCGCCGCGGTTCTGGCGATCGAAAGCCTCGTGTTCATCGGCGTGCACGTGAAGTACCGCGAAACGTCGTCAATCGTGTTGAGCACCGTGCTGGGCCTGATCATGGTGTTCGTCGCGTACGAGCGCCTGTCGCTGATTGCTGGCTGAGCCGTCCGCACTTACAATCGCTCACTCAAGCGCGCGAAATTCCGCGTGTCACACGGCTCGGAAGGGGGATCGGACATGAGCGCGTTTCGCGGGTTTTCCTGGGCGCTATTCGGCGCGCTTTTTGTCGCTGGTTCTGCTGGTGCTCAGAATCTTCTGATCAACGGGTCCTTCGAAGACCCTCCGTTTACGCCAAACAGCGTCAACAACCCGAGCACTATCCCAGGCTGGACGAGCTCGCCGCCGCCGTTCGAAGTTTGGAACCAGCTGCAAGGACCGGGTGCCGACGGCAATCAATACATCGAACTCGATGTCAATAGCTGCACGACGATTTCCCAGACCATCGCGACCACCTCGCAGAACAATTATGTGGTTTCGCTCGCTTTCGCTGCGCGCGACACCATTGCGGACAATCGGATCGAAGTTCTCTGGAACGGTGCGGTCATCGGCACGGCGAGCGCTGACGGAAGCAGTCAAACGGGCAACGTTGTCTGGACCAGACATTCGTACGCCGCGCCGGGCGCTGCAGGATCGAGCACGCTTTCCATTCGCAACGTCGATGTGTGCGACAGCCTGGGTTCACTGCTCGACGATGTGTCCGTCGTCGTCGCGACGCCACCGGTGCCGGCACCAGCGTTGGGTGAGATCGGCGTGAGTCTGCTCGCGAGTGGCTTGATGCTATTGGCGCTTTTGACGTCGCGTCGCCGCGCAGGTTGAAAGCAAGCCGGCGGCGCGCTGATTCGAAGGGAGAATCACGGCGCTCTCAGTGATCCTTCGACGACTGCTGCGTCTGCGGCTGACGTTGCAAATCGTCGAGCGCGCTTTGATCATGATGTTGCCGTTGCATCAGCTCGCCATGCGTGTGACACGTCGTAACAGGAATACGCGAACCGGTGCGCGAACCGTTTTCGCATTCGAGCCGATCGTTGTCGTTCTCCAACAACAGCGCATTGAGCGCTTCCTGCGCGTTGAGCAGCGTAATGCGGTCGGATTTCGATAGCTCGGGCTGCGCCGCATTCCGTTGCAGGATCTGATGCATTTCGTCCAGACGTTGTTCGACGCGGCGTTTGTCGTCGTCCGTGATATAGCTATAGACGCCGTCGGGCTGCATGCCTTTCCGCACCGTGGCGGATTGCACGTCGAATTCGGCGAGCGTCCGCGCAATGACGGGTTTTTCGGCCGCGCCGCCTTTGGCGTCGGCCGCCGCAATCAGGGGTATCGCCGTAAGCGCAACGATCGCTACGAGTTTCAGCATGTGTGACGGCTCCGCAGGAAAGGCAGCGTACGCCAAACATCCTGCGCGCAGCGAGAGCGCTATGTCAACGATAGCCTTCGTAGGTAAACCATCGCGCGATCCCTTTAAAGAGGCACGCACATGTTTTCGGTCGCCATATCGGGTTAAATGTTTTTTCCTCATCGAACGTGGAACCGAATGCCGATGCAAAAGATCATGTTGCTTTTAATCGTCAGCGTGCTGACTTGCCTGCAGCAGCCGGCATACGCTGCGCAGACATCGCATCCGCCGGTGCATGCGCTGAAGATCACCATCCTCTCCACCATGCTTGCCGACGAAGGCATTGGCGAGTGGGGTTTCGCCGCGCTGGTTGAAGCCGATGGACACAAGATTCTGTTCGACACCGGCGCGCGTCCGCGAACCGTGCTCGAGAACGCGCGTGAGTTGAAAGTCGATCTCAGCGACGTCGAGGATGTCGTGCTCAGCCACTTTCATCACGATCACACCGGCGGGCTGATGACGTTGCGCCAGGAGTTGATGAAGACGAATCCGCGCGCGCTCTCACGCGCGCATGTGGGCGAGGGCATCTTCCTGCCGCGTCGCTTCAAAGGCAAAGAAGACGCCAACCAGATGATCGCAACGAAGGAGGAATACGAGGCATCCGGCGGAAAATTTATTGTCCACGATAAATTCGACGAGATCGTTCCTGGCGTATGGCTTACGGGACCTGTGCCGAGGCCCAATCCCGAAAAGAACTGGCAGGCCGGCGTCGATATCAACGTTGATGGAAAATGGATCGAGGACACGCTGCCCGAAGATCAATCGCTCGTGTTTCAGACCGACAAAGGACTCGTGCTTCTATCCGGATGCGGCCACGCCGGTGTGGTCAACACGATCGAATATGCACGCAAGGTGCTCGGACCGCAGCCCGTTTATGCCGCGATCGGCGGATTCCATCTGTATGACGCACCGGATGAAAAATTGGTCTGGACCGCTGCGAAATTAAAACTGTACGGTGTAACGCAAATTCTCGGCGCGCACTGCACCGGCATCGAAAGTATTTTCAGGTTGCGCGCGTTGATGGGCTTGGACAGGAAATCCGCCGTCGTTGCGACGGTCGGCGCGCGATTCGATTTGGAGAACGGTGTCCAGACGGGATCACTTGCGCGTTGAGCACACGGCGAACGACGTGAATGTTCACCTTAGAAATCGAATCCACCGTGGAAGATGTCGTCACTGACAATGTCGCCGTAGAGTAACGTCCCGTTCTCGCCCGCGATAACGATTCGGCCTTTCGACGAGGAGATAGCAACCGCATGCAAGTTTTGCGAACCCGGTACTTCCTGTCGTTTCCACGAACTTCCCTCATCGAACGAAGCGAGGACGGTGCCGTCATCACCCACCGTGACGATGTCGGCGGGCAGCGTTCCAAACGCGGACGCGCGAAGCGGAGTTGTCACGCCAACGTTTGTAGTTGAGGTGAACGGGGTAAACAGCGCGGTGCCCGAGTCGCCCACACTCAGGAAGAAACTATTGAAGGCAGTCAGCCCGAAAAGATCTACGCTTGCTGCGGAAGCGACGGTCGACCAACTCGAACCAAAGGCGCCGCCATCGATGATGGTGCCGTGATCGCCGACAGCCTTGAAGTGGCCGCTGCCGTACGATATCGCGTTCAAATCTTGCGTCGTGGCCGACGATTCTTTGTACCAGACGTTGGCGTCTCGCGAGGTGACGCCCATGGGCGACGTCGTGCTTATCACCGCGCCGCCGACGCCAGCGGCGACAAACTCGGAAACGTCGTCCGGACCTGTTCCGACCGCGACACCGTACAAGTTCCCAGCAGTCTCGGGGACGCGCTGCGTCCAGGCCGATCCATCCGAAGACGACCAGATTTCGCTACCGTAACCCACTGCGACGATCATGGTTGTGTCGCCGGCGATCGCGAATAGCGGTACGACTAGCGGAACGCTGCGGCTCGTCCAAGACATGCCATCGGCCGATGTCAAAATCGTACCGTTTTCGCCGACGACGACGAATTGATTTCCGGTCCACGTCGCGCCGTATAACGTCATCATTGACGCGCCGGTCGGCACTGTTGCTGGGTGCAGGGCGAGCGCATTGGCAGCGTACGACAACGGAGTTTGCGAACAAACAGCCACTGCGATTGCGAATGCCCTCGCGATCACCGATTTTTGAATGCACCCAAGAACGAGGCGCCATGGCGATACCGACCAACGGTTAGGAGACGAAACGGAAACTCTCATGGCCCGTCCAGAAAATGCGCTGGTCAGCAGACTAACGAATGGCCTTCGACAAATACGGACAGGAATCAGTCAGAAATCGGACAAGCGTGAACGAACTTTGATCGGTACCCGCGCCACTACCTGCCGCGTGTAGACGCAAGTAGACTTCGGCCAGAGTCGGTAAAGCGCACACGGAGCTGAAATGTCGAAACCCGCCAAAAATACGATTTGCCTTTGGTACAGCCGCGACGCCGAAGAAGCCGCGCAGTTCTACGCCAAAACGTTTCCGAATTCCTCCGTCGAAGCCGTGCACCGCGCGCCGGGCGATTTTCCGTCGGGTAAAAAAGGTGACGTACTGACAGTCGAATTCACTGTGCTCGGTGTCGCTTGTCTTGGATTGAACGGCGGACCGGCCATCTCGCATACCGAAGCGTTTTCGTTTCAGGTCGCCACGGACGATCAAGCCGAAACCGATCGCTATTGGAACGCGATCGTCGGCAACGGTGGTCAGGAAAGTGCGTGCGGTTGGTGCAAGGATAAATGGGGACTGTCCTGGCAGATCACGCCGACCGTTCTGAGCAAGGCGATTTCCAATCCCGATCCCGCCGCGGCCAAACGCGCGTTCGACGCGATGATGCAGATGAGAAAAATCGACGTCGCCGCTATCGAAGCAGCGCTGCGAGGGTGAGCCAACACCTGCGAAGACGCGATCCGTGATCTATTACGGCCTGCGAAACTTCAGCATGAACTGATCGGTCTGATCTCTGACGCTCGCACTGAACACGCTTTTGGTGTGATCATCCCTGGGATGACGCAACGCGTTGGACTCTCCGACGAGCACAAATCCGGCGGCTGTTACTTCACGGATCACTTGCGCTTGGTCGATTCGATGAAGCGCCATGATGTCGTCTTCGGTCATCCCGGGATTTCCTGCTTGATCGACGATCATGTAGGTGCCGCCGGGTTTAAGCGCATCGAACACGCGGTGATTGAACGCATCAATGTCGACGTGCCCATACTCGGCGACATGCAAGTCGTGATAATTCTGCGTGATCCAGAACACGTCGATTTTTTCGGGAAGGTTGAATTCGCCCCATTTCGACCGGCGCAGGAAAACGTTGCGTCGCTGGCCCATCAGCTTTTTGTCGAAGGCGGTATTCGACCAGTTGAAATTCTCAATGCCGTAAATCTTGCCGCTCGGTCCGACGACGTCGCTCAACAGGCGCGTGAAGTAGCCATAAAAAGGAATGAATTCGCCGACGACCATGCCCGGCGCGATGCCGGAAAAAGCGATCGTCTCGGCGGGTAGTCGAGCGGCGTCCGCATCGCGCTCGCCTTTCGATCGCGAAGGATTCGCGATAGCTTTGACGACGTAACCCGGAATCTCCGAGCCGTCGACGCTTCCGCACAATGCGATCGCCAGCGCGATCGAAAAGAAAATGACGCGTAATTTCATCGCAGCCTCCCAAAGACCGGATGTCGAAACGGCGCTTTCTGCTCGAGTGCCCTCGCAAGCAGATGCTTAGAAAATACAGACGAGAGGATCGACGCGTCCGTCGCAACACGTATTTTTTTCGGATCGTGCGTAGCGAAAGCGCTAGTCCGAACCGGCGCGTGAAAGGCACGTGCGGTAGCGTCCTTCGACACGATCCGCATACCACTGCGTCGTCAGTTTTCGCGTGATCTTCGGGCTGGACAAGTCGATCTGCGGAATCATCGCGTGGGGCAGGGCGGCATGACGTCGGTTTTCCGCCAACGCATAAACGCGAGCGTAGAGTTCGGTCTTTTCGAAATCGAGACTGTCGCCTTTTTCGAGCGCATCGTGGATTTGCGAGGCGTTCATATCGATCGTTCGGCCGAGTGAGCGCGTCGCCAGTTCGGTCTTGGCGGTACCGCCGCCGTAGTCGACGAGATCGCCGTCGAGCGCCAGGGGTTCTCCGCTCGCGATGCTCACCGCATTCTGAAACGCAGCGTTGCGACTGGCGTAGAAGCCCGCGTTGTAATCGGCGAAGCGATACAGCATGCGGTCGTACGAAACCGGATAGCCGAGTAGGTGCGCGATGCCGAAATAAACGCTGCCGCGAAGCGTGAACACCTCGTGCCGCAGCGGTTCGCCGGGCAGCAAAGGATAGGGATACGGATGATCGTGTGCATACTGTTCGGCAAACGCGACACTCACTTGCATGGGACCAGCGGTCTTGACCGGATTGGCATCGGCGAACAGGCGCTGGCCCAGCGGCACACGATCGATGAGGTCTTCGTAGATCTCGCTCAATTCGCGTTCGGTATGCGCCGTGCGGATTCGATCGGCATACGATTTTCCGTTCGTCGATGTGACGTCGAGCGCGGCGTTCACCATGAACTGCGGAACGTGATGCGCATCGGCGCGGCGATCGATTTCCTTGCGCGCGATCGCGCCGAGATTGGCGACTGCCGGATCGATCGCGAATCCCGATTCCTGTTCGGCGACGGCGAGCGCGGCGCAAACGTGCAGCGTGGTCGGATCGATCTGCAGGGCGAAGAAAGCATCCGTCACCGCCGACGCCCACGCTTCGCGTTCGCCGAGGTGCGACGGCAACAGGTGCAGCACCTGCGCGTGCACTTGATCGGGTGCGCGCGACAGTTTTTTCGGTGGCGTGGCGCATCCGCTCACCAGCAGTGCGATCGACAGTGCGCCGAGAACGATCCGTTTCATGGCAACGAGTCTTTCCGTAAACCGTCTTCAACAATAATAAGTGAGTCGTGTTCGCTTCGTCTTTTCCGACGCGTCGATTCATTTTGTCCACGATGACATCTTGTCGGCTTTTGCGGTTTTGTCGCGCGCCTCGCTGAGCTTGCTCGCGTCGTCGCTGCGCAGCGCCACAGACGTAGCCTCGAGACTCTCCTGACGCAAACGCAAGTACGTGCGCCGCACATCGATGTAGGTCGATTTGACCGTCGGCAATCTATCGAATTCCGTCCGCACGTCGCGCCACGGCGGCAGCATGTCGTGATCGATGCTGTCGGCGAACTGCGTGTTCGTGAGCTGTTTCTGCTGATTGCGATCGTTCGCCGATTTGAACGTTCTTTCCGTTTTCGCCTCGACGGCATCGAATCGTTCGAGAAATTCCTTCATCCGCTCGAGGTTCGGATATTTCGAGTGCACGCCATACACGGCAATCACGCAAAGCACGAGGCCTAATCCGGCGACCAGCATATTTCGGCCGGCACGACCGTCGACGCCATCCGCATCGAGTGGACGCGCCGCGAGAAGTCCGCACAAAAATCCGGTAATCAGACCGCCGACGTGCGCACTCATGCTGATCCCGGGTTGTAGACTATTGGCCAGGTTGTAGACGATAAACACCGACACGTAGCGTTTGAGTTTGGCGAGAACTTCCGGCGGAATCGATTCCCGCTCACGCAGCAGCATTGCGAGCAGCGCGCCGTAGACGCCGAAAATCGCCCCGGACGCGCCCGCGTGAATCTGCATCGGGTCCAGATACAGCGCGAGCAGTCCGCCGCCGATGCCGGACACGAGATACAACACGAGAAATCCGAGATTGCCGAACATGCGCTCGACCGTCGGACCGACGTAAACGAACGCCGACATGTTGAAGAAGAGGTGCAATACGCCGATGTGGACGAACATCGCGGTGAAGATGCGCCACCACTCGCCATGCGCGGTGTACATACCGAAGTCGGCACCCCAGCGGATGAGATCCGAGCCATTCGGCGACGTTGCGCTCGCACCGGAAACCACCATCACGAGAAACACGATGACGTTGACGGCGATTAGCGCATACGTCATGTATGCCGTCGGTGTCAGCGCTTCGAGTGTTTGCGAGAATATCGCGTGTTCTTCTTTCTGCTGCTTGTGTAGAAAGGCCGATCCGGGCGGCCCACGTCGCGCCGCCGCAGGCGACGATGGGACCATCGCAGCAGCGGTTTTCTGATCCGCGCATGGCACGACATTCGTGACATCGATGCCCGCGTTTGCGGCGTACGCGCGCGCGTCGGCTTCGGTCGCTGCATCGCTATACACACGTTTGGCGACGACGCCGGTCTTGGCATCGTTTCCGTAGATGAAAAACGGCATGGTAATTCCCCTTGACGTATTACATGCTCAATACGGAATTCGGCGGCAAATCCTGACGTCGTTCCTGTAATTCGTTCGCGACCGATTCGGTCAGGTGGATTGAACGCGCCAACAGGAGTCTTTAATGACAACCCGCAAAACCGCTGCCGACTTCCATCCGGAAGCCCTGAAACTCTTTGACGAGTACGTACATGGACTGCTGCCGCGACGCGATTTTCTGAAGCGCGCCGGGCGGTTTGCCGCGTTCGGCATGACCGCCGAGGGATTGCTCGCCGCGCTGAGTCCGCGCTTCGCGGAAGCGACGCAGGTTCCCGTCGACGACGCGCACGTCAAGTCGAGCTATGTCGAAATCGCGTCGCCGAAAGGTTAAGGCAAGGTGTGCGGCTATCGCGCGCAGCCGGCGACATCGAAAGGAAAGCTTCCGACAGTCCTCGTCGTCCACGAGAACCGCGGCCTCAATCCGCATATCGAGGATATCGCGCGACGGCTCGCGCTCGACGATTTCATCGCATTCGCACCCGATGCGCTTTTCCCGCTGGGCGGTTATCCCGGCGATGAAGACAAGGCGCGCGACCTGTTCGGGAAACTCGACCAGGCAAAAACCCGCGAAGACTTTCTCGCCGCCGAGGATTATCTTAAACATTTGCCGGAAGGAAACGGCAAGGTCGGCGTCGTCGGTTTTTGTTATGGCGGCGGCATCGCCAATTTTGTGGCGACGCGCGTGCCGGATCTCGCCGCTGCCGTGCCATTCTATGGCGCACAACCTAGCTCGGACGACGCTGCAAAAATCAAGGCGCCGCTGCAGTTGCATTACGCGGAGAAGGACGAGCGCATCACCTCAGGCTGGCCGGAATACGAAATAGCCCTGAAAGCCGCGCACGTGGATTATAAGGTATACATTTATCCGGGCGTCGAGCACGGCTTCAACAACGACACCACACCGCGCTACGACGAAGCCGCCGCCAGGCTGGCGTGGAAACGCACGATCGCGTTCTTCAACCAGCATCTGCGAACCTGACGGCGGCATTGTCTTCGCATCGCCGTTACTGCAGCACGATCGATCCGGTTTCCAGCAGCGATTTCAGATTGGAAATGATCTTCGGCCAGCCGCCCGACACGGCGTTGATCAGCTTGGACGATTCGCGATCGATCGTATGCGTGATCGAAAGCTTGACTGCCGACGCGCCTGGCTCCAGTTCGATGGTGCAAAGCGCGTCGCCTTCGGCAGTGAGTTCCGGATTGTGCTGATGCCGCCAACGCATCACGAGCCGACGCGGTGGTTCGGCTTCGACGACTTCGCCGGCATCGAAAACCTCGCCACTGCTGGAAACGAGTCGCCACGGCGAGCCTTTCTTCCACTCGCTTTCGCAACGCATGCCGAACCAGTATTGCTTCGTGAATTCCGCATCGGTCAGCGCGGACCATAGCTTTTCCGGCGTGGTGCGGATGTAACTTACATAAACGAATTTTGACTTAGCCACGTGATTTCTCCAGTCGTCGTTTCAGATCGGACAGCGCCTTAAGGCGCGGTTTTTCGAACTTTGCAATCCAGCGTTCGTAGATTTCCTGCAGCGGCACCGGATTGAGGAAGTGCAGCTTTTCGCGGCCGCGTCGCACGGTGGCGACGAGATTCGCCGCTTCCAACACGTCCAAGTGTTGGGTCACGCCCTGACGGGACATGTCCAGGTACTCGCACAATTCGTTGAGCGTGCGTCCGTCGTGTGCGTGCAAAATGTCCAGCAGCCGCCGGCGGCTCGGATCGGCCAGCGATTTGAACAGCAAGTCGGTATCGCGACGTTCGACCATCTTCGATAGGCAAGATATAACTTGCCTATATTAGGCAAGCGAATACTTGCATGTCAAGCGGAGGACGGCGCGCTTGGCGTCGTCACGCGCAACTATTTGCCGGCAACTTTTTCCATGTGAACGCTCCAACCGAGCGTCCAGTTGTCGCCGTTCTTGAATTCGGTGATCACGTCGTAGCTGGCGGCGCCGTTCTTTTTCCAGCGGCTGCGATACGTCAGCGACTTTCCGTCTTGCTGATATTCCGCCGCGGGAAACACGAGTAATTCGCCATCCTGACTCACGCTGCCGCCACTCGAACCGCCGTCGCTTTCGACGTACAGATATTTGAGTTGCTTCGACACGCCGTCCCAGTAGTAAATCGATTCGCCTCGATAATCGGGGTGCGAGGCGGCGCGCACTACGTGCACGTCGCGCACGAACCTGTCGCCGTAGATGTGCGTAAAACAATGCGTGTCCTCGCCGCGATCGCCGGGCAGCATGCCTTTCCAGCAATGTCCGACAAGCACATCGAGCGGCGCGTAAGGCGACACCGAATCGGCGGCGGGCATTGTCGCGAACAGGCTCATGAGAATCGGTAAAACATGCATGACGTTTCTCCCCGTTGAACGATTTATGGTTTGGTTTTGCGGCGTTTCGGTATTTGCCTGGAAGGCGTTGCGGTCAATAACGCATCGACATACGCGCGCAACTGCCGCACGGAATTGTCGTAGCGACGGATGTCGCGATACGTCCGCGCCTGCATCACCGCGCCTTCCATCGTGGTCAGGATGAATTCGGCGAGTTCGCGGCGGTTAAGCGAAGCGGGCAGGCGATCTTCCGCCTCATCCAGACAGCCTTTGATCGCGAGCACCCATGCCTCGAAATTTCGCGCGAGCAATTTGCGCACAGGCGGATCGGGTTCGTGAAGTTCAAGTGCGAGGCTGCCGATCGGACAGCCGTACTGGCACTCCGTCATCGTCAGCGAACGCCGGTATTGCGCGAGCAGTGCGAAGATTTTTTCGATCGGATCGTCGGTACCGCGCCACGCGGGTTCCAACAGCATTGCACCGATGCCGGCTTGATACGCCTCGAGCACGGCGAGCAGCAACTCCTGCTTGCCGGGAAAAAAATGGTACAAGCTGCCGCTGTGCACGTCGGCCGCTTGCCGAACGTCGGCGACGCTGGTCGATCCATAGCCTTTCTCGGCGAATAGCCGCAGTGCCGCAAATACCAGACGATCGCGCGTGGATGTTTCAGGCATGACTTGATTGATCGATCAACCCAGAATAAAAAATAGCCCGAGTTGATCGACCAGTCAAGTGGGGCAACAGTGGTCGACGTCAAATCAAAGCGCCAGGCCGTCCCAGTAAATATCCCTGTCCGTAAGGAATTCGCAACGTTCGCAGCATTTCCAACTCGGCCCGCGTCTCGATGCCTTCGGCGACGATACTCGCCGACGTGCCTTGGGCAAAAGTGACGAGTGCTGACGCGAGATGCTGCTGACGCTCCTGCGAATCGATGCCATGCGTGAGCGATGCATCGAGCTTGATCAGGTCCGGATCGAGCGTCAGTACATGACGCAAGCTCGCGAAACCGGCACCGGCGTCGTCGATCGCTAGCCGAACGCCGAGGCGTTTCAGCGCGAAAACGCGTTTGGCGATCGCATCGTAATCGTCAATCGACGTGTGCTCGGTGATCTCGACCACCAGCCGCTTCGGTTCATGATGTCGGCATAGCCATTCGAGCGCGCT
>CAZZYA010000107.1:0-11382 GCA_964658115.1 uncultured Rudaea sp.
GTTCGGCCCGGTCTTTGACTCAAATCGACGGCGCGCCGGCTTTCCTCGAGGTTCTTCATGTTGAAAATTCTGACTTCCGCGGCACTTCTGCTTTGCGCGGTCGCCGCGCAGGCTGCCGACGACGCCGCGCAGACGATCACCGATGCGCTTCACAAAGTCGCGCCGCAAGCGACGATTCAGTCGATTGCGGAATCGACCGTCCCGGGCTTCTACAGCGTGGTCACGGACGGCCACGTCATCCTGATGAGTGGCGACGGCAAATATCTGATCGAAGGCCATGTGTACGACATCAACGCGCGCCAGGATTTGATGCAGGAAGGCATGGGCGAGGCGCGCAAAGTCGGTCTCGCGAAAATTTCGAAGGATAAGAAGCTCGTTTTCGCGCCGCCGCATCCGAAGTACACCGTCACCGTTTTTACCGATGTCGATTGCCCGTTCTGCCGTCAGTTCCACAAGCAGATCGCGGAATACAACAAGCTCGGCATCGCTGTCGAATACGTGCTGTATCCGTTGTCGATCCATCCGGGCGCCGACAAGAAAGCGCAGAGCGTCTGGTGCGAAAAGGATCGCAACACGGCGTACACCAACGCCATGAACGGGCAGACCCTGCCGCAGAAAACCTGCAGCAATCCGATTGCCGAGGTCAGCAACATCGCATCGACCATGGGCATCAACGGCACGCCTGCGATCATCACCAGCGACGGCACGCAGCTCGGCGGCTACGTGGCGCCCGACCAGCTTGTGAAAGAGCTCGAAGACCTGGAAAAGAAAAAGCCCACCACCGCGCAATGAACCAATCGCTCCCGCGCCGGTCTATGCCGGCGGGACAGAAACGAGAACGATCATGATCAAGAAATTCCTTACCGCTGCGGCGCGGCTTGCCGTGACTCTCACCGCCTTCGCCGCAGACGACGGCGAAAAAGCCGCACGCGACGCCATCCATTCGCTGCTGCCGCTCGCGATCGTCGACAATGTGGTGAAATCGGACCTGCCCGGTTTCTACGAAGTCATCATCAGCGGCCAGATCGTGTACGTCACGCAGGATGGCAAATACCTTTTGCAAGGCACGTTGTACGACGTGCCGAACAAGAAAGACCTCACCGCCTCTCGCATCGCCACGCTCCGCGCGCAAGCCATTGCGAAGCTGCCGGCGAGCAAGGAAATGATTTTCGCGCCCGCCAACCCGAAGTACACCGTTACCGTTTTCACCGACGTCGACTGTCCGTACTGTCGCCAGTTCCACAAACAGATCGACGACTTCAACCGCGCCGGCATCGCCGTGCGCTATGTGCTGTATCCGCTCGACATCCATCCGGGCGCGGACAAGAAAGCCGCCGCCGTCTGGTGCGCCGACGATCGCAATTCCGCCTACACCGCTGCTATGAACGGTAAAGATCCGGGCACGAAGGCCACGTGCAGCAATCCGGTCGCCGAAACCAAGGCGCTCGGTGTCGCACTCGGCATCAACGCCACGCCAACCATCCTCGCCGACGACGGCTCCTCCATCGACAGCACGACCGCGATGTCGCCCGTGGCGCTGCTCGCCGCGCTGGAAAAGAAGTCCGCGGCGAAGGCCGATAAGCCGGTTGCGACCCGCTAAACCTGGCTTTTGTCTTCGCGTTTTTTGGTGGCGAAGGATCTCGATTGATTCGCCGCCACGAATCCACATATCTGCAACCTGTTAGAATAATCGCCTCTCCCTGCATGCGCTGACGCGCCCGCCATGATCGTTTTCGATGGGCTTCCGGCCCTTTCGGCGTTCCGCCTCGAGCGGATCAATCGCGAGTTTCATCGTCTCGAACTGCGCAGCAAGCTGGTCGCGGCGTGGAACGTGTATTTCGTCGAAGTCGAGTCCGCTGCCACGCTCGATCGCGAACGACTGTGCGATGTGCTGCGCGCCAATCCCAGCGAGGCCAAACCGGCCGATCTGTGGACGGTGCCGCGTTTGGGCACGATCTCGCCATGGTCGTCGAAAGCGACCGAGCTCCTGCGCGGCTGCAATTTCCCGCTGAAACGGGTCGAACACGGCGTCGCCTACGTGATCGAAAAATTGCCGGCCGCCGATTCGGCCGCCTGGCAGAAGCTCGCCGCCACGCTGCACGATCCGATGACGCAGTCGGTGCTCACGTCGCTCGATCAGGCCGACACGCTGTTCGCGACAGGTGCGCCGTCGCCGCTCGTGCGCATCGCACTGGGTGACGACGCGGTTATCGCGTTGAGCAACGCGAATCGCCGGCTCGGCCTGGCGCTCGCGCTGGATGAAATCGAATATCTCGCAGCGCGTTACGGCGAATTGAAACGCGATCCGACGGACGCCGAACTGATGATGTTCGCGCAGGCCAACTCCGAGCATTGCCGTCACAAAGTGTTCAACGCGAACTGGACGATCGACGGCGCGCCGCAGGACAAATCGCTGTTCGCGATGATCAAGAATACGCACGCGGTGTCGCCGCAGCACACGTTGTCGGCCTACAGCGACAATGCTGCGGTAATCGAAGGCAACAACGGCGCACGCTTTTTCGCCGATGCAGCAAGCGGCAAATATTCGGCGGCGATGGAAGCGATTCCCTTCGCGATAAAAGTCGAAACGCACAATCATCCGACTGCCATTTCGCCATTTCCCGGCGCCGCGACCGGCGCGGGCGGAGAAATCCGCGACGAAGGCGCCACCGGTCGCGGTGGCAAGCCGAAGGCGGGACTGACCGGTTTCACCACGTCGTACTTGCGCATACCCGACATGCCGCGTCCGTGGGAAAAAGATCGTCCGCTGCCGCCGCGCATGGCGACTGCGTTCGAGATCATGCGCGACGGACCGCTCGGTGCGGCGGCGTTCAACAACGAATTCGGCCGTCCGTGTCTGGGCGGCTATTTCCGCACGTTCGAAGCAGAATGCGGCGAAACCACCGTGCGCCGCGGTTACGACAAGCCGATCATGATCGCCGGCGGCCTCGCCAACCTGCGCGCTTCGGATGTGATGAAGCGTCACCTGCAAGCGGGTGATGCCGTGATCGTGCTGGGTGGTCCGGCGATGCTGATCGGACTCGGCGGCGGCGCGGCATCCTCGGTCGCCGGCGGCGACAGTTCCGCTGAACTCGACTTCGCATCCGTACAGCGCGACAACGCCGAAATGGAACGCCGTTGCCAGCAGGTGATCGACGCGTGCTGGGCGCGCGGCGAAAAGAATCCCATCGTCAGCATTCACGACGTCGGCGCGGGCGGATTGTCGAACGCGATTCCGGAACTGCTCAACGACTCCGGCGTCGGTGGCGCGATCGAATTGCGCAAGATTCCGTCGGCCGATCCGCAGTTGTCGCCGATGCAGATCTGGTGCAACGAAGCGCAGGAACGTTACGTGCTCGGTCTGCGGCCGGATGATGTCGCCGAGTTCGAAGCGGCCTGCGTGCGCGAACGTTGTCCGTTCGCGGTGGTCGGCGCCGTGACCGTCGAACGGAAACTTGTTCTGAGCGATTCACAATTCCCGGATTCCGATTCGCGCCATCTCGCCATCGATCTGCCGATGGACCTGCTGTTCGGCAAGCCGCCGAAAATGCATCGCAACACGCAGCGCAAAACCAAACGCATGGATTTGGTCCCCGATCTCGACGGCATCCTGCTCGAGGCCGCGATGAAACGCGTGTTGCGCCAGCCTGCGGTCGGCAGCAAATCGTTCCTGATCACGATCGGCGACCGCACCGTGGGTGGTTTATGTTCGCGCGATCCGATGGTCGGTCCGTGGCAAGTGCCGGTGGCCGACTGCGCGGTCACGCTGAGCGATTTCGACGGCTATGCCGGCGAAGCGATGGCGATGGGTGAACGCACGCCGCTGGCGGTTTTATCCGCGCCGGCCTCGGCGCGCATGGCGGTGGGCGAGGCGATTACTAATATCGCGTCCGCGGCGATCGGCGACATGGGCGAGATCAAGCTGTCGGCGAACTGGATGGCGGCGGTCAGCGCGCCGGGCGAGGACGCGAAACTGTTCGACGCCGTACAAGCGGTCGGCATGCAACTTTGTCCACAATTAAACATTTCCATTCCTGTCGGCAAGGATTCGCTGTCGATGCAAACGGTGTGGCAGCAGGACGGCCGCGACCACAAAACGGTGGCGCCCGTGTCGCTGATCGTGACCGCGTTCGCGCGCACGACCGACGCGAGGAAAGCGCTGACGCCGCAGTTGCGCGTCGATCAGGGCGAAACCGAATTGTGGCTGATCGATCTCGGCGCGGGACGCAACCGTCTCGGCGGATCGGCGCTCGCGCAGGTCTACAACCGCGGCGGCGGATTGCCGCCGGACATCGACGAGCCGGATACGCTCAAGCATTTCTTCGCGGCCATCCAGGAAGCCAACGCGAAAAATCTGTTGCTCGCGTATCACGATCGCGCCGACGGTGGCGCCATCGTCACGCTGATTGAAATGGCATTCGCCGGACATTGCGGCATCGACATCGAACTCACCGGCTGGGCGGAAAACACCTTGTCGGCGCTGTTCAGCGAAGAACTCGGCGCGGTCGTGCAAATCCGCAAACACGATCGCGATGCGTTTCTGTCGTTGCTCGAACATCATGAAATCCGCCCGCTCGCGCATTTCTGCGGCAATCCGCATCAGCGCAAACGCGTGAAGTTGTGGCTCAACGATGAATCCGTCGCGCGCTGGGCGTGGAGCGATCTGATGAAGGTGTGGTCGGAAACGAGCCACGCGATGCAGACACGCCGCGACAATCCGCAAACCGCCGACAGCGAATACAAATGGCGTTGCAACGACGACGATCACGGCGTCACGCCGCGTTTACTTTTCAATCCGTCGGACGACATCGCCGCGCCGTACGTGGCGCTCGGACCGCGACCGAAAATCGCGATCCTGCGCGACCAGGGCGTCAACGGGCAGATCGAGATGGCCGCCGCGTTCACGCGCGCGGGCTTCGACGCGCACGATGTGCACATGACCGATCTTCAATCCGGTCGTTACAAGCTCAACGACTTCGCCGGTTTCGCCGCGTGCGGCGGATTCTCGTACGGCGACGTGCTCGGCGCGGGACGTGGCTGGGCGACGTCGATCCTGTTCAATCCGAAATTGCGCGATCAGTTCCAGGCGTTCTTCGAGGATCCGACCAAGTTCTCGCTCGGTGTCTGCAATGGCTGTCAGATGATGGCGGCGCTGAAGGACATCATTCCCGGTGCGGAACGCTGGCCGAGTTTCGAGCGCAATCTTTCGGAACAATACGAAGCGCGGTTGGCGACGCTTGAAATCGAAGAGTCGCCGTCGATTTTCTTCGCCGGCATGGCGGGCTCGTATATTCCCGTGGCGGTCGCGCACGGTGAAGGCCGCGCGATGTTCACCGAACGCAGCGACATCAAAAAAGTGAGCGTGGCCGCGCGTTTCGTCGACAGCGAAGGCCGCGTCACGGAAACCTATCCGCTCAATCCGAACGGTTCGCCGAAAGGTATTGCCGGTCTCACCGCCGCGAACGGACGCGTCACCGCGCTGATGCCGCATCCAGAGCGCGTGTTCCGGACTGTGCAGATGTCGTGGGCGCCGAAGGAGTGGGGCGAAGATTCCCCGTGGATGCGCATGTTCCGCAACGCGCGCGTCTGGGCATGCTGAGTGCGATTTCGCCGCTGAAACGATTTTTATTGGCGGCCGTGTTGTGGTTGCCGCTCGCGTTCTTCCTCTGGTTCTGGTTTGCGGCGCCGTTGTGCTGGCCGGTGATCGCGCTGGCGAAATCGATTCTGCCGCACGCATGGCCGTCGCTGTTCACGGGCGTCGCGCAGGGTGCGGATCTGATCGATGCGCAAGGCCGCATTCTCGGGCATCCCGGTTATCTGATGCAGATTTCCGGCAATGTCCTCGTCAATGCGGCGCCGGCCGGCGAGTCGCCGCACTTCGGATTTCTGGATCCCGTCGTCAATCCGCTGATCTACGGCTATGCACTGCCACTGTTCGCCGGTTTGGTGCTGGCTACGCCGTTGAGCCGGTTGCAGCGCACCGCGCAGATCCTTCTGGGCGGGCTCGTCATCGTTGTTTCTCAAACGTTCGGCGTGATTGGCGAAAGCCTGAAAACCGTCACGATCGACGCGGGCGCGGAGGGGCTCAAAGCCGCACAGCAGGCCGGCTTGCCCCTGAATCTGATTGCGCTTTGGTATCAGTTCGGTTATCTGATCCTGCCCGCGCTGGTGCCGGCGGCGCTGTGGATCGCACTAAACCGCCGGTTCATCGCAAGCCTCGTCCATCCCGAGTTGGCAGACGATGCAGCGGAACCTGTGCCACGAGTTGGGGTCGAAGCACCACATTCAGGGGTCAGTTGAGTTTATGGTCGCCGTTCCTACCGAAAATCCGATGGAGCCGTTTGCGCCGAGTCATCTCGACGAGCGCCTGTGCGATTTCCTCGTCGAACACGGTCGTCTGAAGGAAACCGATCTCGTTCGCGCGCGCCGTTTGCACGACGAAAACACGGAAGGAAATCTCATTCCGCTGTTGACGCGGCTCGGACTCGTCTCCGAGCGCGACATGGGCGAAGCGCTGGCCGAATTGCTGCGCTTGCCATTGTTGAGCGTGAAGGAATGCCCGGAAGCGCCGCCGCCGAATGTGCAGATGTCGGTGCGATTCCTCAAGCAATATCATGTCGTGCCGATCGGCGAAGACGACCACAACGTCACGCTGCTGATGGCCGATCCGGCCGATGCATACCCGCGTCAGGCCGTCGAGCTGGCGAGCGGAAAGGGTGTCGAAGTCAAAGTCGGATTCCGCTCCGAAATCGACGATCTGATCGAACGTTATTACGGCTCCGGTCGTTCGGCGATGGGAACGATCGTCGAGAATTTGACCGACGAACAAGGCCGCGGCGAAGACGACATCGAACATCTGCGCGACTTGGCGTCGGAAGCGCCGGTCATCCGTTTGGTGAATCTGGTCATCCAGCGCGCCGTCGAACAACGCGCGTCGGACATTCACATCGAACCGTTCGAAAATCGGCTCAAGGTCCGGTATCGCGTCGATGGCGTTTTGCAGGAAGTGGAATCGCCGCCCGCGGCGTCGACGGCGGCCGTGATTTCGCGCGTGAAGATCATGGCGAAACTCAACATCGCCGAGCGCAGATTGCCGCAAGACGGCCGCATCATGCTGCGCGTGCAAGGCAAGGAACTCGATCTTCGCGTTTCGACCGTGCCGACGGCGTTCGGCGAATCGGTGGTGATGCGTATTCTCGATCGCGAATCGGTCGTGTTCGATTTCCATACGCTCGGCTTCACCGACGAATTCCTGCCAAAGTTCACCAAAGTACTCGAACTGCCGCACGGCATCATGCTCGTGACCGGCCCGACCGGTTCGGGAAAAACGACGACGCTGTACACCGCCCTGTCGAAGCTCAACACGCCGGACGTGAAGATCATCACCGTCGAAGATCCGGTCGAATATCAGATCGAAGGCATCAACCAGATTCAGGCGAAGCCGTCGATCGGTCTGGATTTCAGCCATGCGCTGCGTTCGATCGTTCGTCAAGATCCGGACATCATCATGATCGGCGAAATGCGCGATCTGGAAACAGCCAAGATCGCGATTCAGTCCGCGCTGACCGGTCACTTGGTGTTGTCGACGCTGCACACGAACAACGCCGCCGGCGGCATCACGCGCATGCTCGACATGGGCGTGGAAGATTATCTGCTCACCTCAACCGTCAACGGTATTCTCGCGCAGCGTCTCGTGCGTCGTCTCGACAAGGAAAACGCCGAGCGATACGAAGCGATGCCCGAGGTTGTCGAGGAATTCGGGCTGCGCCGTTTCCAGCCGAATGGAAAAGTGGAATTGTATAAACCGATGCCATCTGCACTCACCGCGACCGGTTACCACAGTCGTACGACGATCATGGAATTTCTCGTCATGACCGATCCGATCCGGCGTCTGGTCATGCAGCACGGCGACATGGGCAAGATCGAGGATCAGGCGCGCGCCGAAGGCATGCGCACGATGTACGAAGACGGTCTGGTGAAATCGCTGCAGGGCGTTACGACCATCGAAGAAGTGCTGCGCGTGACGCAGGAAAACTGATGGCGCTGTATCGCTACAAGGCGGTCACCACGGGCGGCGAAATCGTCGAAGGCCAGTTCGACGTTGCATCGAACGACGAGGCCATCGCCAAGATTCAGGACGCGGGCAACATTCCGCTCGACGTGCGCGAGGCGGTCGACGGCGCCGGCGGCGGTTCGCTGCTTTTCCGTCGCACCGTGATGGGTCCGAATCAGGTGCTGCAGTTCACGCAGCAGTTGGCCGTGCTGCTCGGTGCCGGACAACCGCTCGATCGCGCGCTGCAAATTCTTCTGGAGTTGCCGGAAAGCGAAAAAGCCAAACGCATCGTCGAGCGCATCCGCGATACCGTTCGCGGCGGCGCGCCGTTGTCGGAAGGTCTCGAAGCCGAGCCGGGCGTGTTCTCGCGTCTCTATGTGAACATGGTCCGCGCCGGCGAGATCGGCGGTTCGCTCGACATCACGCTCACACGTTTGGCGGAATATCTGCAGCGGTCGAAAGCGCTCAAGGAAAGCGTCGTCAACGCGATGATCTATCCGGCGATCCTCGTCATCATGGTGTTCGCCGCGCTGTTCGTATTACTCGTGTTCGTCGTGCCGCAGTTCGCACCGATGTTCAAGGACATGGACGTTGAATTGCCGATGCTGACAAAGATCGTTCTCTTCGCGGGCAACTTGCTGCAATCGTGGTGGTGGCTGATGGCGATCGTTTTCGTCGGCGGCATCGTCGTGATTCGCCGCGCGTTGAAAAATCCGCAAACGCGATTGAATTTCGACGCGAGATTGCTCACGGTTCGCGTGTTCGGACCGCTGACACAGAAGCTCGAAACCGCGCGTTTGACGCGTACGCTGGGAACTCTGCTCAAGAACGGCGTTCCATTACTCGTCGCGATGGGAATCGCGCGCAACGTGCTGGGAAATACCGCACTCGCCGACTCGGTGGACAAGGCGACCGAAGAAGTGAAGACGGGCGGTGGGTTGTCGTTCGCGCTAGGTCACAGCAAGCGCTTTCCGAAACTGGCGTTGCAGATGATCAGCGTGGGTGAAGAATCCGGCGCGCTCGACGACATGCTGCTGCGCGTGGCCGACACGTTCGATGTGGAGGCGAAGAACACGGTCGATCGCATGCTGTCCGCGCTCGTTCCGGTGATGACGTTGGTTATGACGGGTGTGGTCGGTTTCATCATGATGGCGATCCTGCTGCCGATCATGAGCATCAGCGGATCCATTCAATAGAAGGTTCGATATGAAAATTCAGACGATCAATCCTGTAACGATCAAGGCGATGAATCGCGGCATGCCGAAAGCGATCGCGCGCGGCTTCACCCTCATCGAAATGGTGATGGTAATCGCGCTCATCGGCATCGTCATGGGCGTGGTCGGCAACTATGCGTTTACGCGTTTCACGCAGGGCAAATACGACGCCGGCAAACTCGGCGTGCGTTCGCTGGCCGGCAAGATAGAAATCTACATCGTGCAAAACGGTTCGCCGCCGCAGAGCCTCAACGATCTGGTCACGCGGCCCGGCAACGCGCAGGACTGGACCGGACCGTACGCGAAGGATTCGGATCTGAAAGATCCGTTCGGCCATCCGTATCAGTACAAAGTGCCGGGCGAGCACGGCGATTTCGATCTGATTTTTCTCGGCAAAGACGGCGCGCCCGGTGGCGACGGCCTCAACAAGGACTTCGGCAACTGGCAGTAAGCCGGTTTCCGTCGCGTGCACAGGTAAATCGCCGATGCGCACGCAACGTGGTTTTACGCTGATCGAAATCGTCGCGGTGATGGTGCTGTTGAGCATCATCGTCGCGATGGTCGCGATGTCGTTTTCGAAAAGCATGAGCGGTGCGAAAGTCGAATCGGCCAGCCGCGATCTCGTCGCCGCGCTGCGCTACACGCGCGGTCAGGCTCTCGTCCACAGCGCGCAGGCCGCGCTCGACATCGATCTCGAGCACAACACGTATCAAGCGCCGGGCAAGCCGATCGTGCAGTTGCCGAAAGAAATGCGCATGCAGCTCGTCACCGCCGAGATCGAGCAGACCAGTTCGACGTCCGGCCGCATTCGCTTTTTCCCCGACGGCGCGTCGACCGGAGGACACATCACCGTGTTCATGGGTCAGCGTCGCTGGCAGATCAACGTGAGCTGGCTGACCGGTCAGGTGTCGCGCGAGGAGCTCGCTGGGCGCTGATGCGCGGCAGCCGAATCGTGATGACCAAGCGAACTCATTTCCGAACGATGCATGGCCAGCGCGGTTTCACGCTGATCGAGCTCGTCGCCGCGTTCGTGATCTTCGCGCTCGGCTTCGGCCTGTTGATGAGCATCCTGACCGACAACATTCACGTCACGCGCGACTCTGCGGACATCACGCGCGCGACGTTGTGGGCGCAATCGCTGATCGACATGCAAGGCGTCGGCGAAAGTTTGCAGGAAGGTTCGTCGAGCGGACGCTTCGACGACAAGTACACGTGGACGTTGGACGTCGGCAAGATTCAGCCGCCGGAAGAACCGCAAGGCGGCGGCGTGACGCCGGGCAATTCGATGATGCAAGGCCCGCAGATCACCACGGTCGGCAACACGATTGATCTTTATCAACTCGAACTGGTCGTGTCGTGGGGACCGTCGTATTTGCAGCATCACGCGCGCTTCGTGACATTGCGCGCGCAGGATTCGCAACAGAACGGCAACGGCAGCGGCATCGGACTCACGCCGCCGGCGGTGCGCAGGCAGGGTTCGCCGTGATCGCGCGTCGCACGCAATCGGGATTCACGCTGATCGAAATGCTGCTTGCGGTGACGTTGCTCGCGTTGCTGATTGCCGGCGCTTACGGCGGCATCCGCACGGCGGCGAAAGCGATGCACGCCGGCGAACGCGCGATCGATCGCGCCGATCGCTTGCGCACCGCGCAAGTGTTCCTGCGCACGCAACTCGGTCATATTCTGCCGCTCAGCTACGAACGCGACGACACCAACAACACCACGCACGTTTTCGACGGCGCCGCGCAGTCGATGCGGTTCGTTGCCTCGATGCCGGGTTATCTGTCGCGTGGCGGACCGTATGTGGAAACGCTGGAACTCGCACGCGGTACGAATGGTCTGCAGTTGGTCTTCACCGATTCGATGCTCAATGGCTATGACGCGTCAAATCCGCAAACCGATGAACCGGTCGTTCTCATCGACGGCATTCGCGCCGGACAATTCCAGTACCGCACGCTCGACGATCAGGGCCAGCTCACCGACTGGTTCAGCGACTGGCCTGACCCGAGCATCACGCCGTTGATGATCCGCGTCAGTCTCGACATGCAATCGAGCGTGCAAATGCCGTGGCCCGAACTCGATGTGCCGCTCATGCTCAACGCGGGCGCGGTGCGT
>CAZZYA010000108.1:0-11364 GCA_964658115.1 uncultured Rudaea sp.
CGCGCGCAGGCTTGTAGCGAGGGTGATCGCGCGCAGGGATGCGCGCGGTCCGCAGCCAGGCAGCACGGACGTGCTGTCTGCGGACAAGGCACTCCGCGAGAAAACAAAACGTTTTTTGGTGACTTTTTGCCGTTGAGCAAAAAGTTACCGCTGCTTGCAGCGGAAGCCCTTCTTCGAAACAAACCTAAAAAACGTACCCGCTCAACGCACCACAGCATAATCAAGCGCATCTTCTCGCCATCTCGGCGTAGCAAGAATCTTCGGCAGCACTTCCTCAGGCGAATCCACCAACGTCCACATCCCTTCGTGCTCCGGATTCATGAAATGCTCGCCAATCACCTTCTGCATGAACGCCTGCAACGGCGCATAAAATCCGTTCGTATTCAAAAACACGATCGGATTGAAATACAGACCAAGCCGCTTCAACGTGATCGCTTCGAACACTTCCTCGAGCGTTCCGCATCCGCCCGGCATGGCGACGACCGCATCCGAATCGGCAAGCAGTCTGTGCTTGCGCTCGCGCATGTCGTCGACGATTTCCAGCGACGCCAACCCGGGATGCTGCCATTCCACATCCGTCATGAATCGCGGAATGATGCCGATCACTTTCCCCTTCGCTTCCAGCGCGCCGTTGGCGAGCGATCCCATCAGTCCGACCGCGCCGCCGCCATAGACGATCGTGCACTTGTCGCGCGCGAGCAACACACCGAGACGGCGCGCTGCCTCGTGGTAGGTGCGGTCGACTTTCTCGCTTGAGGCGCAATAAACGCAGACGCGCATGGGGTCATCCGATTGAAATGTAAATTCTACTCGGGCACCGAAACGATTAACGGGATTCGAACAAATCCTCTGTTACGTTTCGATGCGTCAAGGCCGTCATGGCTCCAAAAAGAACGGTCTGGCGCGAGTCGTAAGTCGTTAAAACGGGGATTGTCCAAGTATGTCCTTCAAGCGAGTCATCATCGCGGTGAGCGTTTTTGTCGCCGCAACCGGGATTGCCACCGCCGATACCGTTCCAAGCGCCGATCCGGCCTCGTGCATGGTCAATGCGCTGAGCGGTTATCTGACATCCGCCCCACTTGCCGCCGGCGTCGATTCGGGTGACACGTGGGTCGTCGAAGATGCGAAGTCCGACGATGCGGACACGCTCGACGACGCCGTCATCACCGATGAAGACATCGCCGCGATCGATCCGCGCCAGGAGCTGTCGCAGTTCGCGATGCAGCTTCTCGACATCCGTTACCACCGCGGTGGCAGCGTGCCGGCCACCGGGTTCGATTGCAGCGGTTTCGTGCATTACGTGTTCGCGCAAGTGTTCGGCGTGGACCTGCCGCAGAATTCCGCGAGCCAGTACGAAATCGGTAAACAGGTCGCGCGCAAGGACATGAAAGTCGGCGATTTGGTTTTCTTCAAGACGCACGGCAAACGCATTTCGCACGTCGGTATCTATCTCGGCGAAGGCCGTTTCATTCATTCGCCGACGACGGGTGAGCGCGTACGCGTGAGCAATCTGGCCGAGAATTACTGGGCCCGCCGCTTCGCCGGTGCGCGCCGGCCGAACACGCTGATCTAGTCATTCGATCGCGGCCGGCGTATCGCGCCGGCTTTCAGCGAATCCGACGATAGTGGTCTGGCCACGCCGCAGACGCGTGCCGATAATGGCTGCTTTCGCCTGGAAGCCACGAGCATGACGAACAAATTTGCCGACGGCGTCGAATTATCCGCGCCGATGCATCCGCGTTTCGATGAAATCCTCACACCGGATGCACTGGCGTTCGTCGCCAAACTGCACCGCGCATTCGAGTCGCGGCGTCGCGGACTGTTGCAGGCGCGGGGCGAACGGCAGAAACGAATCGACGCCGGCGAGATGCCGGATTTTTTGCCCGAAACGAAATCGGTTCGCGACGGCGAGTGGAACATTGCGCCGCTTCCGAAATCGCTCGCATGCCGCCGCGTGGAAATCACCGGGCCGGTCGAACGCAAGATGATCATCAACGCGTTCAATTCCGGTGCCGATTCGTACATGGCCGATTTCGAAGATTCGAACAGTCCGAACTGGTTCAACCAGATCACCGGACAGGTCAACATGAAGGATGCGATTCGCCGCGAGATCGGCTTCACCAACGAGAAAGGCAAGGAGTACAAACTCAACGACGCCATCGCTACGCTGCAAATCCGGCCGCGTGGTTGGCATCTCGATGAGAAGCACGTGACGGTGGACGGCGAGCGCGTCTCCGGCGGCATTTTCGATTTCGCACTCGTTTTCTTCCACAACGCAAAAGAACAGGTGAAGCGCGGATTCGGTCCGTTTTTCTATCTGCCGAAACTGGAAAGCCACCGCGAAGCGCGCTTGTGGAACGACATCTTCTGCATGGCGCAAGATGAAATCGGTATGCCGCGCGGAACCATCAAAGCGACGGTGCTGATCGAAACCATCCTCGCCACGTTCGAGATGGAAGAAATTCTGTACGAACTGCGCGAGCATTCCGCCGGACTCAACGCCGGCCGCTGGGATTACATTTTCAGTGCGATCAAGAAATTCAAAAACAAACCGGGGTTTTGTCTTGCCGATCGCGTGAAGATCAACATGGAAGTGCCGTTCATGCGCTCGTACGCGCTCGCGCTCGTGCAGGCGTGCCACAAACGCGGCGCGCCGGCGATCGGCGGCATGGCCGCGCTGATTCCGATCAAGAACGATGAAGCCGCGAACGAGAAAGCGCTCGCCGGCGTCCGCCACGACAAGAAGCGCGATGCCAACGACGGTTTCGATGGCGGCTGGATCGCGCATCCGGGATTGGTGCAGATCGCGATGGAAGAATTCACACGCGTCCTCGGCGACAAACCGAATCAGTGGGGCAAGCGACGCGACGAAAAATTCTCTGCCAAGGATTTTCTCGACTTCGTTCCCGAACAGCCGATCACCGAAGCGGGTTTGCGCAACAACATCAACGTCGGCATTCACTATCTCGGAAGCTGGTTGTACGGCAACGGCTGCGTGCCGATCCACAACTTGATGGAAGACGCGGCGACCGCCGAGATTTCGCGCTCGCAAGTGTGGCAATGGGTGATCAGCGACAAAGGAAAACTCGACGACGGCCGCAAGGTCGACGCGGCGATGGTCAGGTCGCTGATCCCCGAAGAACTCGAAAACGTGAAGAAAGATGCCGCCGCGCAAAACGAACCGCTTGATACTTACGATCAGGCCGCGCAGATTTTCGAGCAGATGGCGCTATCGAAAGACTTTCCCGAATTCCTCACGCTGCCGTTGTACGAAGCGATGCCGTGATCAACCGTTCGCCAGCAAATCCTGATAATCGGCGTTGCGGCGAATGAACGCGTCGACGAACGAGCACGCGGGAATTACTTTTTCACTGCGCGCGCGAATCATGTCGAGCGTGCCGCGCACCATGAACGAACCGATGCCGCGGCCCTCGAGTTCCGGCGGAACTTCCGCGTGCGTCAGCGAAAGGACATTTCCCGCGCGACGATAATCGATGAACGCGGTGCGGCCTTCGACTTCGTATTCGAAACGTCCGCGTGCGGCATTATCGATGACGCTCATAGGTTATCTCCTCGCAATCGCTGATCGACCCATTCGATCCAATGCCGCATCGGTATATCTGTGCCGGCTTCCAGATGCGACAGACAGCCGATGTTCGCGCTGAGGATCTCATCGGGACGGTCGCGTTCCAGATTCTGCAGTTTGCGCGAACGCAAATCCTGCGACAACGCCGGCTGCAGAATCGAATACGTACCGGCCGATCCGCAGCACAGATGCGCGTCGGCAACCGGCAGCAGCTCGGCACCGAGCGAGGTCAAAATCGCTTCGACCACGCCACGGATTTTTTGCGCATGCTGCAGCGTGCACGGCGGATGGAAAACGATGCGCTGTCGCACGCGTAGTGCGGTTTTTTCAGTGAGGTCGGCGGCGAACGGCGTCAGGAATTCCGAAAGATCGCGCGTCATCGCGGCAATGCGTTTCGCTTTTTCGCCGTATGCCCGATCGTCGCGCAGCACATGCGCATAATCCTTCACCACCGCGCCGCAGCCCGATGCGTTGAGCACGATCGCTTCCGCGCCGGATTCGATCAGCGGCCACCACGCGTCGATATTGCGTCGCGCTTTCGCACGCGCGGCGGCGTGCGCGTCGAGGTGATAATCGATCGCGCCGCAGCAGCCGGAATCGGCCGCAACCACGGTTTGAATGCCGAGCGCATCGAGCACGCGCGACGTCGCCGCGTCGATCGCGGGCATCAGCGCCGGTTGCACGCAGCCGTGAAGAAGGATGACTTTTCGCGCATGCGTGCGTTGGGGCGTCGCACCCGGCACGCGAAGCGGCGCAAGTTTTTTTTGCAGCGATTCGGGCAACAACGGCCGTATCGCGCGGCCAAGCAAAACGGCTGTGTCGAAAATCCAGTGGCGCGTCAGCCCGATACGCAATGCCGCGCGGCGAAACGCATCGAGCGGTGAGCGCGGTACGCGTTTTTCCACCGCCATTCGGCCGATGTCGACGAGACGTCCATAGCGCACGCCCGATGGACACGTCGTTTCGCAGTTGAGACACGTGAGGCAACGATCCAGATGCAGTTGCGTCGATCGCGTCGGCTGAACGCCTTCGAGCACCTGCTTGATCTGATAGATGCGTCCGCGCGGACCATCGAGTTCGTCGCCGCGCAGTTGATAGGTTGGACATGTCGCGTTGCAAAACCCGCAATGCACGCACGCGCGCAGAATCGACTCGGCATCGTCGCCGTCGGCCGTCCCCTTGATCCAGTCGGCGAGATGGGTTTCCATGCTACAGCTCCGCGACCAGGCGGCCGCGATTGAAGATTCCGTTCGGATCGAAATTCTGTTTGAGCCGGCGATGCAATTCGAGATTGGCCGGTTTCAACGGATGGAACATGCGCGCGTTACGCTCGCCGCGCCACAGCGTGGCATATCCGCCGACGCTCGTGGCAGCAGCGCGAACGTCTTCGGCGGACACATCGGTGGCGAGCCAGCGTTGCGCGCCGGACCATTCGATCAGCGTGATTCCGGGTAACGGGAACGTCGCCGTCGCGGGCAGCGACAGACGCCACAAACGCGGCGCTGCGAATGTCGCATGGGTTTGATCGCGCAGACTGCGCCAGATGTCGGCGTCGTTCGCGATGACGTCGCCGCCAAGTGTCGATTGTGCGGCTTTGATCGCGCTGCCGGCGCCCGCGAGTTTCACGTGCGCTGTGCCGTTCGACCACGCGGTCGCGACGATGGGCAGCGGTCGCCCGCGCCAGCCGTTGAAACGGTCGAGCGCTTCGCTGGCTGTCATGTCGAAACGCAGCGTCGTTTGCGCGCGCGGCATCGGCAACGCTTTCAGCGAAACGTGCGTGATCAATCCGAGAATGCCGAGCGAGCCGCATAGCAGTCGCGATACATCGAAACCGGCGACGTTCTTCATGACCTGACCGCCGAAGCGCAACTCGTCGCCGTTCGCGTTGAGCAGATGCGCGCCAAGCATGAAATCACGCACGGCGCCGGCCGCGGCCCGCCGCGGGCCGGACAAACCGGCGGCGACCACACCGCCGATCGTCGGATCGCCATTGAAACGCGGCGCTTCGAAAGGAAGGAATTGACCGCGCTCGTCGAGTGCCGCGTCGATTTCCGACAACGGCGTGCCGCAGCGCGCAGTGATCACGAGTTCCGTCGGTTCGTAGTCGACGATGCCGCGATAGTGGCGCGTGTCGAGCGGATCGCCGTCGAACGATTCGCCGTAAAAATCTTTCGTGCCGCCACCGCGAATGCGCAGCGGCGTTTTCGACGCGTTCGCCGCGACGATGCGGTCGCGCAATTGCGCAAGCGATGCGTCCATCAAAAGCGCGGCAAGTCGGCGAACGGCAGTTCGCCGTTGTGCACACGCATGCGGCCGAATTCGGCGCAGCGGTGCAGTGTCGGAATCGCTTTGCCCGGATTGAGCAAACCGGATTCGTCGAACGCGCTTTTTACAGCGAAAAACGCATCGCGTTCCAGATCGGAAAACTGCACGCACATCGAATTGATCTTCTCGATGCCGACACCGTGTTCGCCGGTAATCGTGCCGCCGAGTTTCACGCACAGTTCCAGGATATCGGCGCCGAAGCGATCGGCGCGTTCCCACTCGCCGGGCTGGTTAGCGTCGAAAAGAATGAGTGGATGCAGGTTGCCGTCGCCGGCGTGAAAAACGTTCATGCAGCGCAAAGTATACTTTTTCTCCATCGCTTCGATGGCGACCAGCATTTCGCTCAGGTGTTTGCGCGGGATCGTTCCGTCCATGCAGTAGTAATCGGGAGAAATTCGGCCGGCGGCCGGAAAAGCATTCTTGCGGCCCGACCAGAAGCGCAACCGTTCCATCTCGTTTTGCGATACGACGCATTGCGTCGATCCCGCGTCCTTGAGCACGCGTTCCATCTCGGCCACTTCGTCGGCTACTTCCTCCGGCGTGCCGTCGGATTCGGAAAGCAGGATTGCTTCCGCATTCAAATCGTAGCCGGCCTTGACGAAGGGTTCGACGGCGTTCGTGGCTTTCTTGTCCATCATTTCCAGGCCGGCGGGAATGATGCCGGCGCCGATGATCGCAGCGACCGCGTCGCCGGCTTTCGAAACGTCGTCGAACGAGGCCATCACGACCTGCGCGAGCTTCGGTTTCGGCACGAGCTTGAGCGTCACTTCGGTAACGACCATCAGTAAACCTTCCGAACCGATACACAAGGCAAGCAGATCGAGTCCGGGCGAATCGAGCGCTTCGCCGCCGAATTGCACGGGCGTTCCGTCGATCAGATATCCGCGCACACCGAGCACGTTATGCACGGTGAGTCCGTATTTCAGGCAATGCACGCCGCCGGAATTTTCCGCGACGTTGCCGCCGATGCTGCATGCGAGTTGCGATGACGGATCGGGCGCGTAATACAACCCGAATGGCGCGGCGGCTTCCGACACGGCGAGATTGCGAACGCCGGGCTGCACGCGCGCGATGCATGCCTTCGGGTCGATCGACAGGATGCGGTTGAGTTTCGCGAGCGACAACAGCAGGCCGTCCGCACACGGCATCGCGCCGCCGGACAAACCGGTGCCGGCGCCGCGCGCCACGACAGGTACCTTGAGTTCCGTGCACGCGCGGAGAATTTCCCGCACCTGTTCTTCAGTCTGCGGCAGTGCGACGGCGAGCGGCTTTTGGCGAAAGGCGGCCAGTCCGTCGCATTCGAACGGCACCGTCTGCTCGGCGCGCCACAACAAGCTTTCCGGAGGCAACAGCGACGACATCCGCGCGACGATGGCGGGCGGTTGTTCGGTTGGGATATCGGATCGAACGGCGTTCACGGCGGGAATCTCCGACACGCATGTTACGCCCGCGGCGACAGCGGCGCTGTGTTTACTACTAAAGGCTAAGCGCGGCGGTGTCCGACCCGCGCGGAATCGTGTTACGGTCGGCGCTTCCGCTGGCGAGTGTCAGCGCCGCGCGGCCGTACGCGTTTCAGCCGGCGTACGATCTGCTGGGACCAACGCCGGTATACCTATAAACCGCGGGGAGGGGACATGTTCACGCAAATCATCGATCCAATGAATAGCCTCACGCTCACATGTCTTGTGGCGTTGGTTCCTGTCGTGTTTCTGTTGCTGCTCCTTGCCGCATTCCGGTTGCCCGCGTGGCTCGCGACGCTGCTCGGCGCCATCGTGACGTTCGCGCTCGCTGCGTGGGTGTGGAAGATGCCGCTGGACGTCGGCTCGCAAGCGTTCGTGAACGGCGCGCTGACCGGTTTCTGGAATGTCGACTGGATTACGTTCTGGGGATTGATTCTTTTCAACACGCTCAACATCACCGGCGTGTTCGAGAATTTTCGCAAGTGGCTCATCTCACAGGGCAGCCTCGACGTGCGTGTGCAGACGATGCTGTTCGCATGGGCGTTCGGCGCGTTGCTCGAAGGTTTGGTCGGCTTCGGTTATCCGTGGGCGGTGGTTGCGCCGATCCTCATCTCGCTCGGCATTTCCGATCTCAACGCGATCCGCGTCGCTGCGATAGCGAACAACGCGCCCGTGTCGTACGGCGCACTCGGCGCACCGATCATCACCCTCGCCGCGGTGACGCTCGCGCCGGGACAGGACGGACAACAGCATCTGCTCGATCTGTCCGGTTCGGTCGGTGCGGTCGTAGCAGTACTCGCGCTGCTGCCGCCGTGGGTGCTGTTGTATCTGGTGTCGGGTAAGCGCGGCATGCTCGAAGCGTGGCCGCTCGCGGTGGTCGGATCGCTCGGGTACATTCTCGGTCAGTATCCGGTCGCGGTGTATCTCGGGCCGTATCTGCCGGACGTAACCGGTTCGATCGTCTGCTTCGCCGGGCTGCTCCTGCTGCTCAAGGTGTGGCAACCGAAACAAGTGCTTGGATACGGCGGCGTGCCACTGAATCCCGCGTCCGCGCAACAGAATCGCGCGCACGGATTGTCGTCCGCCGAAGTCGGACAAGCGTGGCTGCCGTTCGTCGTTTTGCTGATCGTTGTAGCGGCGTGGACGGGTCCGTGGTCGAAACTGCCGGGCGTGATCTGGTTCAGTCAAAAAGCGCTCGCGTGTTCGTCGCTTTTGCCGACGTGCGATCCGGCGAAACCATCGGTCACTGCCGTGTTCGATTTCAAACCGTACATCGCCGGTACTGCGATTCTCGTATCGTGGATTGTCGTGGCCATATTGCTGATGGCGATGAAGCGTCTGCGCGGCGGACAGATCGGCGAAATTTTCAGCCGCACGTTCAAGCAGATGTGGGGCGCGCTGCTCGTCGGCATCTTCATCTTCGGCCTTGCCTACACGTTCAATTTCTCGGGCATGGCATCGTCGCTGGCGAAAGGTTTTGCATCGATGGGTACGGCCTTCATCGTCGTTGCACCGATTCTCGGATTCATCGGCGTGGCGCTGTCCGGATCGAACACATCGACGAACGCGATGTTCGGCAAATTCCAGGCGCTCGTCGGCGCGCAGCTCGGCATGCCGCCGCTGTTGCTGCCGACGTTCAATTCCGTCGGTGCGGAAATCGGCAAGCCCATCGCGCCGCAGACGGCAAGCGTCGGCGTGTCGACGTCGAAGTTCGTGCGCAAGGAAGGCGATGTGATCCGCCACAACATGGGTTGGACGCTGGCGTTGCTGGCCTATCTGATCGTGCTGGCAGTCGTTTTCTATCTCGTCAATCCGCACGTGATGACGGGATCGGCGGTGGTCACGCCGAAGTAGCGCCACGCCGTTTGCCAACGACGGCCTCACCGCTCGCGGTGGGGCCGTTTCGTTTTGCGAATAGCGTCTGGTGTATAAAAGTATCCCTGCAAAACTAAACTCGGGAACCCGGCCGGCGGTTCGCGCGCTGCGCAAGAATCGCGATCCAACCGTCCATCGTTCCGCGCCACGCGATGATCCAACTCGAAAAACTTACCAAATACTTCGGCAGCAAGCCGGCGTTGAAAGGCATCGACCTGGTCATTCCCGACGGTCAGATGTGGGGACTGCTCGGTCCCAACGGCGCCGGCAAGACGACGTTGTTTCGCATCTTGATGGGCATTCTCAGAGCGTCGTTCGGCCGAGCGGGCATCGATGGCCTCGATGCGTTCGATGATCGGCTGGCGGTCAAGCGCATGCTCGGTTTCCTGCCGGACGAACCCGCCTTCCACACGTATCTCAGCGGTCGGGAAATACTCGATCTGTCGGCGGCGATGCACGGACTCGATCCGGCCGACGTATTTCTGCGCATGTCTCCGCTGATCGAACGGATGCAACTCACCCAGGCGCTGGCGCAATTCGCCGACGACTATTCGCGCGGCATGAAAAAGAAACTCGGCTTGCTGCTCGCGTTGCTGCATTCGCCGAGGCTGCTCGTTCTCGATGAACCGACCAACGGGCTCGACGTGGAAAGCACAGGATTGTTTTTCGAACTCATGCGCGAACAGCAACGGCAAGGTACGACGGTGGTGTTTTCCACGCATCTGCTCGGTCAGGTCGAAGCGTTGTGTTCGCATGTCGCGGTGATTCACGCCGGCACGCTGGTCGCGCACGGCGAACTTCAGGCGGTGGCCAGGGGCGTCGACGGCGCAGCCAACCTCGAGCAGGCTTTCCTCGCGCTCACGCGCAGTCACGCGTGAACGTGCACGCGCGCGAGCCGGGCTGGTTCAATGTCGTCTGGCTGTTGTTGCGCGCTGCGCAACGACGCTCCCGCGCGCGTTCGCGTGCCGCTGCGGTACGACGTCGTGGCGGTGCGCCGCAACTTCTCTACGTTTTTGTGATCATGGGCGCCATTTTCATCGAGGCGATCGCGGCTGGCGCGTTCACCTTCGTCGCGTCGACCGCCGACGACGCGCTACTCGAACGCACCTGGTCGTCGACCTATGGCGTGCGCTTTCCGGTTGCGCAATCCACCATCGCTGCGATACGCGCGCCGGCATCGTCCGACGACGCACGGAAAACATTGTCCGCTGCGTTTACCAGCGAAGTTGATGCATTGTGGAAAGCCAACGGCGGCAGTCGGCAGGAATGGCATGAACGTCTGAAGCAACGGGCTTTCGCCGCCGGCAGTGCCGGTTTCGTTTCGACCGGGCGCTCGCCCGGCAACGGTTACGGCGATGCGGCGTATCGGGTGCTCGGATTGCTGTTGTCGATGTGGTGGATCTCGCTCGTGCTGCAGGGCGAAGGCGTGAATTTCGATTTGCAGCGCCGACGACATCCGATGTGGGAATGGTATTTGAGTTTTCCGGTGCCGCCGGGCGCGGTGTTCGCCGCCGAAGCGCTAACGCCTGCATTGACCAATCCGTATCTGCTCGCGAGTCCAGCGTTGTTCGCGGTTTTGGTCGGTGTGCTCGGCGGTTCGGTTGTGCTCGGCGTGTCGGCCATTCCGCTCGCCGTACCGTTCATCGTGGCCGCTGCGCTGTGGGCCAAAGCGCTGGAGATGCTGATCATGCTCCGCGTGGCCGCGCGCAATCGCAGCGCGTGGTTTGCGCTGTATGCGGCCATCGGTTTCGTCACGATGTTCGCGCCATTGCTCGTCTGGCAGTTGCGCGCGCACATCGGCAACGAGACGAGCGTGTTGTATCGCGCGGTGCGTGCGCTGGGCGACGTGATCGTGTATTTGCCGAATACATCCTGGCTGCTGGCGTACGACGACGTCACCGGCTGGCTCGCCGCGCTTGCTGGCGCGACCGCGCTTGGATTCGCGCTCGCCATGCCCGCACTGTTGCTCATCCGCGTCGCGACCGCACGAGGGCTGGAAGGCGGCTTCGGGTCTACGGCGATTCGTTCGGAAGCATCGGCGTTTTCGTCGTCGTCGGAACGGCGGACGCACTGGTTCTCGGATCCACTGTTGCGTAAGGAATGGCTTTGGATCAAACG
>CAZZYA010000109.1:0-1885 GCA_964658115.1 uncultured Rudaea sp.
CTTCTTCCGGCGTGCCGGCTCGCGCGGCGGGGACGATCTGTTTGATCTCGTCGGCGCCAAACGCCGCGTCGGCCATCTTGCCCGCGATGACGCCGGGCGCGACCACGTTCACGGTGATCCCACGCGACGCCATTTCGCGCGCCAGCGATTTCGACGCACCGTGCAAAGCGGACTTCGCCGCCGCGTAATTCACCTGCCCGCGATTGCCGAGCACCGCCGCGACCGACGACACGCACACGATGCGGCCGAATCTTGCCCGCGCCATCGGGAGCAACAGCGGCTGCGTAACGTGAAAAAACCCGTTGAGCGAAACGTCGATCACGCGCGTCCACTGTTCTTCGCGCATGCCGGCCAGCGGCGCGTCGTCGTGAATGCCCGCATTGTGGACGAGCAGGTCGATCGATTCGTCGGCGAGAATCTGTTCGATGGCGACGCGCGTCGCGGCACCCTCAGTCAAATCGAATGTCACGGCCTTCGCATTACCGCCAATTTCGTACGCGACGTCGCGCGCGCGATCGGCATTCGCGTTGGCGTGCACGTAGACGAAATGTCCCGCCTGGGCGAGCTGACGGCAGATCGCGCCGCCGATATCGCCGCTGCCGCCGGTGACGAGCGCGCGGCGTTGTTTCGCAGTCGAGGTCATGTGCGCATTCTGGCACGATGCGCGTTCAGCCGGAGACGCACGCCATGTCCGAACCGATGTACAGCATTCCGTTGCGTTATCGCAAAACCGAAAACCTGCATATCGTGTTCTGGCTGATGAAGGACATCAGCTGGTGCATGGTGTGGCGCGCACTCGGCATGTTCATGATCGTGCCGACATTGGGCGCGGCGCTATTCATCACCTGGCGCGCGCGCCACAACCCCACCGACTTCGCGCACAACCTCGCCGTCGTTTTCTGGATCGCCGCCAACGCGTGGTGGATGACAGCGGAATTTTTCGGTTTCGACGAAACACCGATCGCGTTGGGTGTCGACGGCCGGCATTGGGCGATGGTGCCGTTCGTGATCGGCGCGGCGGTGCTCGTAATCCACTACGCGCGTGCGTTGATTTTCTCGCGCGCGCCGCGTCACGCCTGACGTTGCAACATCACCGCCGCGCGACCGCTGGCGAGCGGCGCGCCGTCGTGTTCGATACGGAATTCGTATTGCCAGCCGCTGCTATCGCCCTGCAGTTGCGTCGCGAACACGTGCAGATCGTGCGGCAGATCGTCGATGCGCGCGACGTGCAATTCGACGGCGCGTAGCGAAACCAGAAATCCCGGCGCCGCGATCTGCCCATTTCGTTGCGCCAGCAACCCACCGTGAATCGCCATCGCCTGCGCGCCGTATTCACACAGATTCACCGCGCGCAGCACGCCATCGCTTCGCAGCGGGTTTTGCGGATCGCGATGCGAAACGGCGCTGGCGTGAATCGTCGTGTCGTCGAACGCGATGACGTCTTCGAGCAACGCCATCGCGTCGCGGTGTGGAATCAGGGATTGCCAATCCGATTTAGCGATCATCGTCGCGCGGCCGCGCCATCTGTATCGACAGACAGAAATGAAACGCGACACCCAGCGCGACCGTGAGCCCGATCGCGCGCAACACGGGCAATGACGATGTCGCCAACAGACCGAACACAAGCACGGCGGAAATCACGCACACGAGCGTGCCGTGCAACGTGCGCCGCGCTTCGGCGAGCGTGTCGACGGGACGTTCGAAAAACAATGCGTAGTGCAAACCAAGCCCCGCGGCGAGCGTCACCGCGACGAGATGAAACAGCGACAGCGAAACACCACTGACGCGTAACACGGCCAGCACCAGAATCGTAGCGAGCGACATCGGCGCGATCACATGCCACGCGCGTTTCGCATTGCGCAACGCGACCGCCACGGCGACGGCG
>CAZZYA010000109.1:1895-11247 GCA_964658115.1 uncultured Rudaea sp.
ATCCGCAAGCGATATTCCGCGACGAGCGACTCCGACGACGCTTTCAGATCGAGCACGTGCACGCCGGCTTCGCCGCTCGCGAACGTTTCGACCGCGTGCGCATCATGCACGCCGCTGAACGTGGCGAGCCCGAACCAGCGTTGGCCGCGTTGCGTAAGCATCGCCTGTAATCGCGCGCCGAACGGCGATGTCGCGAATGCTTCGGCGGTCAGCGGCGCTAACGTGCGCGCTTTGTCGACGTCGTCGAGAAACGGTGCGAACGTGTCCGGCTGGAACGGCAGATCGCGCATCGCTTCACCGAGCGACGCGGTTAATGTCGTGCGATCGGGCAACGTCCGTTGCCGGGCGAGTTGCGTCGCAACGCTCGGGAGATAGCGGCTCGGCAGTTCGACATCATCGACTGCATGCGTCGCAGCAAGCGCGTCGACCTTCGACGCGACGCGCTCCGACAACGCGAGCACACCGTCGGCCGAATCGGCTTCGAGCACGAGCAGATAACGGATGTCGGGCGCGCCCAGCGCGTCGCGCAGCTCGCCTTCGCGTTGCAATTCGGCAGGCGAGATCGGCGTGAGTGCGGAAAGATCGTTCTGCCACAGCGGCGTCGGCGCTAATGCAATCGCGGCGATCGCAGCGATCAGCACGATCCACGGCATCGCGCGCGGACGCGGCACGGCGACGATCCATGCGCGGACGCGTTCGATGAAGGGCAACGTCGCGGCATCGTGGAATCGTGTCGGCAGCAGCGGCGGCAAACCCCAACGCGTAGCGGTGCCGGCGACGAGTAATCCGACGATGGTGAACACCGCGAGCTGCTGTAATCCCGGCACACCGGAAAAGAAGAACGCGAGATACGCGATGCACGCCGATACGATCGCCAGCCGCAGCAACGGCCACACCGCCGCAACGCTTTCGCGAATTGGCACGGCGGCCTGGCGATGACTGAACACGCGAATCGGATATTCCTGCGCGACACCGAGCAATGTGAAACCGAATGCGAGCGTGATGCCGTGCACATCGCCGAACGCGAGCGCGATGGCGGCGAGTCCGGCCAGCGCGCCGCTCGCGAGCGGCAAGCCGACCAGAATGATCACGACGACGCTGCGATACGCAACGAACAGCAACACCAGAAATCCCAAGGTGCCGATCGCGCTGAGTCGTTCGGCTTCGCCGCGCGTCGTGGCCGCGAGTTTCGCGCCGAAATATCCCGGTCCGCTGATCGTGAGCTGCGCGGCGCCGACATCGGGCAACGCGCTGAATTTCGATGTGAGATCGGCGATCGCCGCCGTCTGCGCGCCGGGATCGAACGCGGCGCCGGTGGTTTGCACGAGCAGCAGCGCTTCGCCGCGCGGCGAGAACCAGACGCCATCGCGCACCGCCGGTGCTTTCGCTGGCGTCCAGCGTTGCGCGAGTTTGAGCACTTCCATCGTCGGATCGCGCGGCAGCAAGTCGTCGAGCAGATCGGCGGCGGGCGAGGCGACGTCGGCGACGCGTTCGCTCAATTCATCGTGCAGGAATTTCGCGTCGAAACGGTTGCTATCGAGCGTCGGTGAAAGCAGATAACGATACGGCAGCAACGCTGTGTCGAGTTGCATGTCGGCATCGGCGCCGTTGATGACGCGGCCGAAATTCGCGTCATCTTTCAGCGATTGCGTGAGCGATGTACTCAGTGCGGCGAGTTTTTCTTGCGCCGCGCCACCGATAGCGACAAGCAGCAATTGCGACGCGGGCCCGTTGCCGATTTCGTCCATCAGCAATTTCTGATCGTCGGTTTGCGCGGGCGGCATGAAGCTGCGCAGATCGCCGCTGATCCTGATGTGTGCGGATATGAACACCGCGAGCGCGGCGAGAACGAGCCACCATCCAACGATCATTGACCCGCGCGTTGCGGCGTTCACTGCGCCGCGGCGTGGCACAGATTATCGAGCGCGGTGCGTGTGATCGGTTTCGGCAACGCTGTCGCGACGAGATCGCCGAGCAGCATCACGCTGACGTCGCCGTCGCCTTGCGTCAGCGTGAAACAGCGCGGTTCTTTCTCCGCGCCGTCGATGACGACGGTTTTCAGATGCTTCGCGAGATCGGGCAATCGCGGCGTGAGCGTCAGCGTCCAGATTTTGTCGCTGGTTCTCTTGTCGATCGCGTAATAGCGATTCATCGTCTGCGCATCGCCGCCGAGCATCGCGCTGAAACTCGCGAGCAATCCTTGCAGTTCCGGCGCGCGATCCAGACCGAACGACTGGCTGCCGCGGCCTTCGCGCGCGATGGTTACTTTGCCGTCGGCGATCGTCGTGGTTTCTCTGTAGGGCGTGTCGACACGTTTGCCGAGTTTGTCCGCGCCGCCGTAGTCGAGCTGTCCGTGCAGCACGAGCGGCTCCTTGAGAAGTCGCGCGAAATGGATTTCGGTGTACGCGGTGCTCGCCGGCGCGGGCCGCGCAAGGCTCGCGATCAGCGCCGTGGTTTCAGGCGACGGACTCGACGGCGGCGGACTTGCCGTCAGCAACAGCGGAATCATCAGCGCGATGCCAGAAATCATAAAAGTTGAACCAGTTGTAGGGATCAAGCCGCGTGTAGTGCTCCAGTCGCGATGCGAAACGCGCGGCCCATTCATGCATCAGCGCTGCGCGCTCGCGGCGCGGGATGACGATGCGCTCGGCCAGCGTCTCGAAGTATAGATCGTAGCGATTGCCGCCGCGGTAGATCCCGAACGTGAGCACGATCGGAAGATCGAGCAGCGATGCGATCAGATACGGCGCGACCGGAAACCGCGCCGGCACGCCGAAGAACGGAACCGGTGTCGTCATTTCCTTCGGTCGCGAGCGGTCGCCGAGCATGCCGATCAGCGCGCCTTGTTTCGCTGCATCCTGAATCGCGAGTGCGATGTCGGTGTCGTTGCCGCCGACATCGATGACCGAAGCGGCCACGCTCGGATTGAGCGCCATCAGCATGCGCGTGAGTTCGGGCGTCTGCTGGCGATCCATCAGAATGCGGGTTTTGACATCCGTTCTTCGTTCCGACAAGGCGCGCAGGATTTCGAAGCTGCCGATATGCGCGCCGAGCAGCAAAATGCCGCGTTCTTGCGCGATCAACGCGTCGAGTTCGGGCAGACCGTGCACGGTGATCTCGAAGCGACGCGTCGAATCGGCGAGCAGGTAAATGCGATCGACCAGCGTGATCGCGTAATTGCGAATATGACGTATCACTTCCCACGCGGTTGCGCGCCGGCCGAGCGCGCGGGTGAGGAATTCGCGCGAGGCGCGGCGTTCGGGTCCGCGACGGAGATAAAAATACAGGGTGATCGGATACAGCATCGCGAGCGCCAATCCGCGTCCGCCATGCAGCGTGATGAAGCGGATCACGGCCAACGCGCGACGTCCGCCGCATTCTTCGCGATCGCTCCAGTGTTCGCTCACGAGATCACCTCGAACGTTCCTTTCGCGACGATGTCGTCGCTGCAACGAATGACGAAGCGAGAAGCATCCGTTTCGCGTTCGATGGCAAGTTCGGCGATTTCGTCCGGCAGCAACGGACGCAGGAATTTGACCTGCTGCAATTTCGCGATGCGCACATTCGACTCGTGTTCGACCGCGGCGGCGACGTGATCGAGCAGCACCACGCCGGGCACGACGGGCTGGCCGGGAAAATGCCCGGGCAGCGCAGCGTGCGATGCGTCGATGGCGAAGCGCGTGCGGATCATCGATCGTCCAGCAAAGTCGGCCACGCAAGAATCAGACGACGCGCGAACGAAAGCAAGCGGTGTCGCGGCACGTCCGGCAGCAACAACGGACGCAGCACGAATTCGACGACGAATAGCAACGCGACGGCGAGCGGCAGAATCGCGCCAAACACGCGCGGGCCGGGCAGATAAGCGACGTGCAGCATCGACACCAGCGCGATAGCGGCGAGTACGGTTTGATATATCGCCCATGTCGCGGTGAGATTTCGCGCGTAGCGAACGACGCGCGGTTGCGCGAGCCATTCCGGACCGTCGATGGCGGCGATGGCGCGCGCGATCAGCGGCGTGCGATTCGGCAATAACGTGCGCGCAAACAAGAACGCGACGAACGCGGCGATCAGCGCCGGCACGGCATCGAGCAATGTGTTGGCACCGAACACGATGATGAGCACTGCTGCGATTAGTGCGAGCACGCCGATCGCGATGCGCACTGACGGCGGCGCGTAAATCGCGATGAGTCCAATTGCCGCGAATGCCGTCGCGCCACGCAACGCATCGTTGTCGTAAATGTGTGCGCCGATCGCCAGCACCGCCACGCAGAGCCAGCCAGCCAGGCGGATCATCGGATCAGGTTTGCTTGTGCTGCTCGATGTGCGCGGACAGATTACGCAAGCTGGAGAAGATGAGCTTGTTGTCCGGATTGTCCGAACGTAACTGAAAGCCGTAGCGTTTGGAAATCGCCAGCGCCAGTTCGAGCGCGTCGATGGAATCCAGACCAAGATCGCCGCCGAACAACGGCGCGTCGGGGTCGATGTCGCCCGCGCTGCGGTTTTCGAGGTTCAAGCTGGACACGATCAGCTCGGCGAGGTCGTGTTCGGCGGGCGTTTGCGTGTTCATGCTGCAGCGGAAATACGAAAGGGCGCGCAGTGTATCATGCGTGCCGAATGAGCCAACCGTCGTCCCAGATTCCCGATGCCGTCAGCGTCGCGGACAAATTACCGATACTCGACGTCGCTTATTCCGAGCGTGTTTCCGTCGATGCCGACGTGCTCGCAGTGATCGGTTTCGGACGCGGCGCTACCATCGACCATCCACGTTTTCTGCGCGTGAATCTCGAACCGTTGAATGAGAATGCGCCGCGTTTCGAAGTGTGGCGCACGCGTGGCGATATTCGGCATGGCGCCGACGGCGACGTGCGCTGGATGAGCGACGGCGATTACGCGATGGCGTTCGTCGATCTCGACGAACGCGCGCACGGCGGCGTTTTGGAGACGACGCGGCGAGCGTATACCAGCCTTGTTGCGTGGGTGCGCGCGAGCACGACGCCGCACTTTTTGCGCATCTGGAATTATTTCGCCGCGATCAACGAAGGCACGGCTGACGATGAGCGCTATCGCCGTTTTTGCGGTGGGCGAGCAGCGGGCCTGGGTCCGGCGTTCGCGGGCAATTATCCGGCAGCGTCCGCAATCGGAACGCACGACGGCGAACGACGTGTGCAGATTTATGCGGTCGCCGCGCGTGTGCCGGGTACGGCGGTGGAAAACCCGCGGCAATGGAGTGCGTGGCGCTATCCGCGCCAATATGGACCGACGGCGCCTGGTTTCGCGCGCGGCATGCGTGCGCCGACGCATTCTCCACAATTATACATTTCCGGCACGGCTGCCGTCGTCGGGCATGCTTCGCATCACGCTGGCGACATCGATGCGCAGCTCGACGAGACGATGAAAAATCTCGACAGCCTGCTGCAATCGGCGCAATCGAAATCGGCGCTCGGTCATGGCGCGGGCGATGTGCTTAAGGTTTATGTTCGCCATCCCGAGCACGCGGCGCGTGTCGAATCCGGGCTGCGCGCGCGACTCGGCCCGCACGTGCCGATGGTGCTGTTGCATGGCGATATCTGTCGTGCGGAATTACTGCTGGAAATCGACGGCGTTCACACCGGCTGAACCGTGAAACGCGTGGGTGCGCCAGCGACGCGCGCGATCCACACCGTCACCATATAGATCCACCACGCGAATGCCGCGTTGATGACGAGGTGGCCTTGTTTCGCCACATCGGCGAGTCCGTCGCCAAGCACGGTGACGCCGAGCGTCGTGACCATCACCGCGACCGTCAGCACGGTGTAGCGGCGCATGCCGGATGGACGTCGCCGCGCCAGCAGCAAAACGAACATGGCGATGACCGGGCCTCCGAGCAGAATCGCGCGAACGATCGCCGACGCGGCGAAGACATCGCTCACGGTGAAAAGCCACGGCGGCAACGGTTCGAAGTTGCCGCCTTCGACGGTTCCGAGTCCCGGTGCGAGCCACGGATTCAGCGCTACGATGCCGCCGTCGAACAGGCGAAGGCCCATCATCGGATCGTGCAGCAGCGCGCTGAGTTCGCGCACGCGCGAAACGTTGGCGATGCTAGGGCAAACCTGCGGCGGAAAGCCTGGCAGTTGCCATGCGCGCAAGCCCGAATAGCGGATGCATTCGCGATCCAGCCCGATGATGTCGGCGGTCTTCTGCGTATCGCTCGCGTTCGGCAAAAGACCTGTGAACGCGACGTCGGCGCGATTGAACATGTCGATGTCACGTATCGCCGCGTTGTCGCGATGCAGTTGCGCCACTTGCACGAGCAGCGCCGCGGCGGCACCGACGGACAGCGAAATCGCACGCCAGGACGACCGGTGTGTTTTCACGTAATCGAAAATAAAAACCGTTCCGGCGCACATCGCAGGCAATAGCAGATGCTGAATCTTGCTCATGCCGAGTGCGAACGCAGCGAACGCGAGCAACACCATCGCGTGCGTACTTCTCGGCCGCTCGTGGTAGACCAGAATCGCACTGGCGATGAGATAGAGCGTCACGACCGCGGTGAATTCGGCGTAGAAGGTGCTGAGGTAGATCGTGTTCGCCGGATCGCACAGCAGCAGTGGGAAAACGAGTCCGTTGGCGAGCGCGAGCGCGGGAGGTCCGCGCCGCCACCATTCGAGCGTGAAGAACAGCCAGACCGACACGCAGACGATGAACTTCGTCAGGCCGAGCCAGCGGATCGAGTAGCTCGTTTGTCCAGTGACCGCGTGTTGGATTTTGAAGAACGCCGCGGTGGCCGCTTGACCGAGCCATTCCGTCGACCAGTAGCAGATCGGCTGTTCGGCTTGGCGAAACGCGTAATGCGCGTACGGCGCCTGCGGGCTGTTGAGCGTCGGATTGATCTCCGCCGGCCGATCCGGATACAGATCGAAACACGCGCTGTAGCGAACTTCGTCGTAGCTATTGGCCAGCGCGATCAACGGATCGTGCAGCAGCACGGGTACAGCACGCAGCAAACCCAGCGCGAAACAGCCGAGCAAGGCCCAAACGAGCCACGCCGGTCGGTCGTTCGGGCCGTCGGATACGGTCGGAAGCGGCGGGATGGGCATTGAGGGCGAGTCTAGGCGGTCAACGTGACGCTCAACAACCCGTTCAGGATGTGTGATTCATTTGGCAGTCGGCTTGCCAAGCGCATAACGGGTGTCGGGTCGAGCGCGCCACGGTGTGCGACAAGGCGCGGTGCTAGTATTTCTTTATAGAACCGGAAATCTTTTTCCGGACGAATCTGGATGGGGTAGATCATGAAACAGCAGTTGGGTCATTACGACATCGTCGCCGAACTCGGTCGCGGTGGCATGGGCGTGGTCTACAAAGGCTACGAGACATCACTCAATCGCTACGTCGCGATCAAGGTGTTGGCCGATTCGCTCGCGCACGATCAGAGCGTGAAAGAACGCTTCCTGCGCGAAGCGCGCAGCATGGCCGCGCTCAACGATCCGCACATCATCCAGATCTATTTCATCGGCGACGACGATGGCCAGACGTATTTCGTCATGGAATTCGTCGACGGCGAATCGCTCGGCTCGGTGCTCAAGCGCGAAAGCAAACTCAAGCCTGAGCAGGCCGCGAAAATCATCTACCAGACCGCGATGGGCCTCACGACCGCGCACGACAAGGGCGTGATCCATCGCGACATCAAGCCCGGTAACCTGATGGTCAGCGGCCGTGGCTCGGTGAAGATCGCCGATTTCGGCATCGCGCTCAGCGCGCAGGATTTTTCAAAGAAGCTGACATCGACCGGCGAATTCGTCGGCACGCCGGGCTATCTGTCGCCTGAAGTCTGTCAGGGCAAACCGGTCGATCAGCGTTCGGATATCTTTTCGCTCGGCATCGTCCTGTTCGAATGTCTTGCCGGCCGCATGCCGTTCACGGACGAATCGCCGCTCGGCCTGATGCTCGAAGTGGTGAAAGCGGAAATTCCAAACGTGATGTCGCTCAACTCGGAAGTCGATCCGGAGTTGTCGCGCATTCTCACCAAGATGGTTGCGAAGGATCCGAACGAGCGCTACCAGAGTTGTCACGAACTGGTCGACGATCTCGGCCGCCACCCGCTCGTCGCCAAAGGCGGACCGATCACGCTGCAGACCAAACTGTCACCCGCCGCAGCGACGATGGTCGGCCAGAAAACGCCGGTGTCCGGTCAGCAACCGTTGCCGCGCACATCGCCCACGCCGCGTCCGGCCGTGGTGCCGATGCCGATGCCGTCAGCCCACCAGCCGGTGCTGCCGGCGCAATCGACCGCGAACGCGCGATCCGGCGCAGGTTTGCCGCTCGCGATCGCGGCGATTTTGCTTCTCGGATGCGCGGGCGGTGCCTACGCGTTCCGCGACCGCATCCCGTTTCTGCAGCAATACATCGGCTCATCGACGACGGCGAATACGACATCCACAACCACCACGCCAGTCGTCGCCGCAACAATGCCGGCGACGACAACACAAGCCACAACGCCAACTCCGGTCACGCCGACACCGGTCACGCCGCCTCAGCATCCGCCGACGCAAGACGCGACCGTCGCCGCGCAAACCGCGAGCGTTCAAGCCGCGCAGCAGGCCACGGATGCGTCGACCGCGATCGCTCAACAACAGAACGTGCAGCCCCTCGATACGAACGCGGGCGGACCGGCGGCGCGCGCTTCCGAAGTGCAGCCGCTACGCGATCTTCCCGCCGCCCAGGCCGCCGAGTCGCAGCCGCAACAAGTCGCGCGCATCACACCGCCGCCGCCGCCCGTGGCGCCGCGTCCGCACATTCCGACGATCGCCGTCATGGGTGGTGGCGACAACAACATCGCCGAGCCCGCAGAGCGTTCCATCGAACAAGCGTTGTCGCGTCACGGCTACAACGTGCTCGACGAAGCGTCGATGCCGCGCGTCGCTCATCTGTTCGCCGGAGAGCGTCCGCGCTACGACGAAGCGCTGAATATTCTGGCCAGACAAGGCCGCGTCGATGCGGTGGTGATCGTCCACGCGCGCGATGTCGGTGCCGAGCAGCTCGCGGCGTACGGACAAGTATCGAATGTGGTCACCGCGCAGCTTCGCATCAAAGTCTATTCGGTCGATCAGCATCGTCCGATCGGCAATGACTGGAGCGACTCGGTGCACTTCTCCAGCCTCAACGCCGCTGACCAGGCCACCGAAACCGTCCGACCCTGGTTGAACGAAATCGCCGAAAGCCTGCAAGCATTTCATCCGCATCGCGATCGCGGCTGACGATCTGGAATGATGATGATCTGAAAATAAAATGCTGTGCCGCGAACCCTCTTCGGTAACGAAGAGGGTTTTTTATTTCAGGGCAACTCGCGCGGCGCCGCGGCACGGCCGAGCACCGT
>CAZZYA010000110.1:0-11174 GCA_964658115.1 uncultured Rudaea sp.
CGATCTGGCCGGACTTGCGTGCGAAGAACTCGCTCTGTCGCGCATCGTGCAGCACGATGTCAAACGCGATCGATGGAAAGTCCGCAACGGTCCGTTCGTTGAAACGGATTTCGCCACGCTCGGCAATCGCGACTGGACGCTGCTCGTGCAAGACGTCGACAAATGGGATGCCGACGTCGCCGCGCTACTGTCGCACTTCGGTTTCGTTCCGTCATGGCGCATCGACGACGTGATGATCAGCTACGCGGAGGAAGGTGGCGGTGTCGGCGCGCATGTCGATCAATACGACGTTTTCCTCATTCAAGGACTTGGCCGCCGTCGCTGGCGCATCGACGATCGCCAAAATGCGCCGACGACGTTTCGCGATGACGCCGAACTGAAACTGCTGAAGATGTTCGATCCGACCCATGACTGGATTCTCGACGCCGGCGACATGCTTTATTTGCCGCCCGGCATGCCGCACGAAGGCACCGCCATCGGCGAGTGCATGACGTATTCGGTCGGCATGCGTGCGCCGTCGCAGGCAGAGTTGCTGATCGATTTCGCGGAGTCCACCGCCGAACCTTTAGGCGAAGAAGCGCGTCTGGTCGATCCGAATTTGTCACCGGGCACTAACGCCGACGAAATCACGCCGGACGCGATCAAACGGGTGCGCGCCGCTGTGCCGTGGCTCGGCGCTGTCGACGATACGCAGTTCACTGACTGGTTCGGCCGATTCATCACGCGATACCGCGCCGCGCACGAAGCCGCGCCGCGTTCGAAAACGATCGCACCGAAACGCTTGGCCGCGAAACTCGCTGCGCATGCTGTCGCGCGGAATCCATGGAGTCGCATGGCGTGGACGCGGGCTGGATCGCGCGCCTTCCTGTTCGCTGCCGGCGACAGCTTTCCGTGCCCGATCGCTGTCGCCAAGCTGGTCGCCGGTTCGCGCAAGATTGAAGGGCGCGAGCTGCTGAAACACGCTTCGTCCATGTCTCTTTTCGCGACATTGATCGACCGCGGCTATTGGACGCTGATTCGATAGAATATCCACCATGATTCCGGACGATTTCACCATCGACGCCGCTGACTGGTCGAACGACGCCGACCGCGATTCCTGTATGCGCGTTCGCGAAACGGTCTTTCAGATAGAACAAAAGGTTCCGCGCGAAGATGAGATCGACAACTTCGACCCGACGGCGCGTCACGTGCTCGCGCGCGACCTGCAAGGCAATCCGATCGGCACTGGACGATTGACGACGCAGCACGTCATCGGTCGCATGGCGGTCGAACAGGTGTGGCGTTCGCGCGGCGTCGGCGCGGCCATGCTGCAGCGCTTGGTGGAACAGGCGCGCGCACTGAATTATCCGTCCGTCGAACTGCACGCGCAGACACACGCGGTCGCGTTTTACGAGAAATGCGGATTCGCGAAATACGGCGACGAATTCCTCGAATGCGGCATCGCGCACTTTCACATGCGAATGGATCTCGCGCCGAATCCGATTCCGCAGCGTGCCGGCCCGGGCGCGCGGCCGGAAGTTTCCGTCGTTCAAATCACCGATCGCGACGGTGCCGTCGTCGAAACCCTCAAACTCATTGCCGCCACGCGTCGCGAGTTGTGCATCTACTCGCGCGATCTCGACGCCGCGCTGTTCGATTACGAACCGGTGCTCGAAGCGCTCAAGCAGCTCAGCATCTCCGGACGCGGCGTTTCCATCCGCATCATCGTGCAGGAACCGCGCATACCGGCGCAGCGCGGACATCGGCTGATCGCCCTGGCGCAGCGCTTGCCGAGCGTTTTTGCCCTGCGCGCACCGACGCAGGACGACGATCTGCAATATCCGTCGGCCTTCGTCGTGAACGATGCACGCGGATTCTATTTCCGCGTGCTCGGCAGTCGCTTCGACGGCGAAGCGGTGAATTACGCGCCCGGTCAGCACGCGCAATACCTCGATTTCTTCAACCGCGTGTGGGAACGTTCCGAATCGAGCGAGGAGTTGCGCCAACTCAGCCTCTGATCCCTTGATTTCCTGCGGTTAGACGACACGTTATTACCGTTCCCGCAGCGCAACACGACAGGTATAATCCGGGGTTTGCGCGTCCCCTCTTTCGACGCGCCTCTCCACCACGGCGGATCAGCGTGAGCGTCAACCTACTCGAGCAGTTTGCTTCATCGTCCCAGTTGTCGGGCGGCAACGCCGCATTCATCGAAGACCTCTACGAAAATTATCTGCGCGATGCGTCTTCCGTCGCGCCCGAATGGAAAAAATACTTCGACACGTTTCGCGGCCGCGAAGCCGGCGATGTGCCGCATTCGGATGCCATCCTGCGCATCGAGCAGGCGCAGAAACTCAACGGCCATTCTCGCGGCGCGAAAAATACCGCGCCGGCCAGTGATACGGTTTCCGAAAAACAGGCGGCCGTACTGAAGCTCGTGACGGCATACCGCTCGCGCGGGCATCTTGCGGCCGACCTCGATCCGCTCGGCATGGCGCAGAAACTCGACGCGCCCGATCTCGATCCGGCGTTTCACGGCCTCACCGCCGCCGATCTCGAAACGGAATTCTCGACCGGTTCGATCGCTGGTCCGAAACGTTTGAAGCTCAAAGACCTCGTCGCCTGGCTGAAGGCGACGTACGCGACGACCATCGGCGCTGAATTCATGCACATCAGCGACGCCACGCAGCGACGCTGGGTTCACGAGCGTCTCGAATCGTTCGGCGGAAAATTCAATCTCACCACCGAAGAACGCAAACGTACGTTGCAACAGCTCACGCAAGCCGAAGGCCTGGAACGTTACCTGCACACGAAATACGTGGGGCAGAAGCGTTTCTCGCTCGAAGGCGGCGATAGCCTGATGCCGCTGCTGGACGAACTCGTGCGCCAGGGCGGAAAAGACGGCGTGCGCGACATGGTCATCGGCATGGCGCATCGCGGCCGGCTCAACGTGCTGGTCAATCTGCTCGGCAAAGCACCGCAGAAACTGTTCGCGGAATTCGAAGGCAAGTTCGATCATCCGGACGATCCTGCGCATTCCGGCGACGTGAAGTATCACATGGGTTTCAGCGCCGACGTGAAAACGCCGGGTCACACCGTTCATCTGGCGCTGGCGTTCAATCCCTCGCACCTGGAAATCGTCAATCCCGTCGTCGCCGGTTCCGTGCGTGCGCGCCAGACGCGCCGCGGCGACGACGCGAAAGAACAAGTCGTGCCGATCCTGATCCACGGCGACGCTGCGCTCGCGGGCCAGGGTGTCAATATGGAACTGCTCAACATGTCGCAGGCGCGCGGTTTCGGCGTCGGCGGTTCGATCCATGTCGTGATCAACAATCAGGTCGGCTTCACCACGTCCGATCCGAACGATGCGCGCTCGACGCTGTACTGCACCGACGTCGCCAAGATGGTCAACGCGCCGGTTCTGCACGTGAACGGCGACGACCCGGAAGCCGTCGTGTTTTGCGCGCGACTCGCATTCGATTATCGATTGCAGTTCAAACGCGACGTGGTCATCGATCTTGTCTGCTATCGCCGTCAAGGCCACAACGAAGCGGACGAGCCCGCCGCGACGCAGCCGCTGATGTATCACGTTATTCGCGCTCGACCGACCGCGCGTGAGTTGTATGCGAAACGTCTGTCCGGAGAAAAAGTGATCGCGGAAAACGACGCGAAGACCATGGTCGATGCGTATCGCGCGAAGCTTGATGCCGGCACGCCGATCGCCGATCTCGACGCGAGTTTCAAGGATGCGTTCGCGATCGACTGGACGAAATATATCGGCGCGCGACTCGACCAGTCCGTGAAAACCGGCGTGGCGGCGGACAAACTCGGCGCGCTCAGCAAAACGATTCTCGATATCCCGCCGAACATCACGATGCATCCCCGCGTCGCGAAAATCTACGAAGACCGCCACAAGATGGCGGCCGGCGAACAGCCGATGGATTGGGGTTTCGCGGAAAATCTCGCTTACGCGACGTTGATCGATCAAGGTTTCGATCTGCGCCTGGTCGGTCAGGATTCCGGACGCGGCACGTTCTTCCATCGCCACGCCGTGCTGCACGATCAGAACAGCAATGGGGTCTATCTGCCGCTGGCGACGGTGCGCGCGAATTCGCACGTCAACGTTGTGGATTCGCTTTTGTCCGAAGAAGCCGTGATGGCGTTCGAGTATGGCTTCTCGACGGCCGACCCGAACACACTCGTCTTGTGGGAAGGCCAGTTCGGTGATTTCGCCAACGGCGCGCAGGTGGTGATCGATCAGTTCATCAGTTCCGGCGAATCGAAATGGGATCGGTTGTGCGGACTCGTGCTGTTGCTGCCGCACGGCTATGAAGGCCAAGGTCCGGAACATTCGTCGGCGCGTCTCGAACGCTATTTGCAATTGTGCGCGCTGCACAACATGCAGGTTTGCGTGCCGACCACACCGGCGCAGATGTTCCATCTGCTGCGCCGTCAGATGGTTCGCGATTGCCGCAAGCCGCTGGTCGTGCTGACGCCGAAGTCCTTACTGCGTCACAAGCTCGCCGTTTCCTCGCTCGACGATTTGTCGAAAGGCAAATTCCAGCTCGTCATTCCGGATTCGATCGCGAAAGCCGGCGCGAAAACCCGACGCGTCGTGCTCTGCTCGGGAAAGGTTTATTACGATCTGATCGAAGACGCGGCGAAACGCAAAGTCGACGATGTCGCGATCATTCGCGTCGAACAGCTGTATCCGTTCCCGCGCGCCGAGGTGAAGGCCGAACTCGATAAATATCCGGCTGCAAAGGAAATCGTCTGGTGTCAGGAAGAGCCAATGAATCAGGGCGCCTGGTACCAGATTCAGCATCATCTGCTCGCCGTCATTGCCGACGAACACTCGCTGCACTATGCCGGCCGCGCGCGTTCTCCCTCGCCAGCCGCCGGACATCTGAGCGCGCACGTCGCCGAACAGAAAACGCTTGTCGAACAGGCATTGGTCGGCCCTCCGGGCTTCGATCATGCTGCTGAATAATATACAAGTTATTAATTATACAAATTCACAGGACTCGAGATCATGACACTTGAAGTCAAAGTACCCGTGCTGCCGGAGTCGGTTTCCGACGCCACCATCGCGACCTGGCACAAAAAAGCCGGCGACGCGGTGAAGCGCGACGAAAATCTAGTCGATCTGGAAACCGACAAGGTGGTGCTCGAAGTTCCCGCGCCCGCAGACGGCGTGCTCAAGGAAATCAAACAACAGACCGGTGCGACGGTGACGAGTCAGCAACTGCTCGCCGTGATCGACGAAGGCGCAGTTGCCGCCGCACCCGCCAAGGCCGATGCGCCAAAAGTTGCGCCGGCTCCGATAGCGGCGACGCCTGTTGCCGCCAAACCTGCCGCTCCCGCGCCCGTCGCCGCAAAAACGAGCGAGCTCTCGCCGGCCGGCCAACGCGTCGTCGCCGAAAACAAGATCGATCCTTCGCAAGTTCCCGGCACAGGACGTGGTGGTCAGGTAACGAAGGAAGATCTGGTCAACTTCATGCGCACAGGCGCGACAGCACCGGCTGCGAAAGCACCATCGGCCGCGAGCGCTGCACCGGGCGCGCGTCCGGAAGAGCGCGTGACGATGACGCGCATGCGCGCAAAAATCGCCGAGCGCCTGATGCAATCGAAAAATTCGATCGCGATGCTGACGTCGTTCAACGAGATCAACCTCGCGAAAGTGTCTGCGATGCGCAAGGAACTCGGCGAGGCGTTCGAGAAGGCCAACGGCATCAAACTGGGCTTCATGAGTTTCTTCGTGAAGGCCGCATGCGAAGCACTGAAGCGTCATCCGATCGTCAACGCGTCGGTCGATGGCAATGACGTCATCTATCACGGCTATCAGGATATTTCGGTCGCCGTTTCGACGGACAAAGGCCTGGTCACGCCGGTGCTGCGCGATGCGCAATCGATGGGTTTCGCCGACATCGAAAAGCAGATTGGCGCGTACGCGAAAGCCGCGCGCGAAGGTGGACTGAAACTCGAAGACCTGCAAGGCGGCACGTTCACGATCACCAACGGCGGCACTTTCGGTTCGCTGTTTTCCACGCCGATCGTGAATCCGCCGCAGAGCGCGATCCTCGGCATGCATACGATCAAGGAACGCGCGATCGTGCAGGACGGTCAAGTCATCGCCGCACCGATGATGTACGTCGCCATTTCGTACGACCATCGCATCATCGACGGCAAGGACGCGGTGCTCTTCCTCGTCGACATCAAGAATCAGCTCGAGAATCCGCAGCGTATGCTGCTGGGCATGTAATCAAGGACCGACATGAGCGACCAATTCGACGTCATCGTCATCGGCGGCGGCCCGGCGGGATATCACGCCGCGATCCGCGCCGCGCAACTCGGCATGAAGACCGCCTGCGTCGACGAGTGGGCAGGTAAAGACGGCAAAGCAGCGCTCGGCGGAACCTGCCTCAACGTCGGCTGCATTCCGTCGAAGGCGATGCTCGACTCGTCGAAGCAGTTCTACAACCTCACGCATTCGTTCAAGGATCACGGCATCAGCGCCGCGAATCCGAGCATCGACGTGAAGACGATGGTTGGCCGCAAAGACAAGATCGTCAAACAGTTCACCGGCGGCGTCGCGCTTTTGTACAAATCGAACAAGATTACGTCGTATTTCGGAACGGGAAAACTGCTCAAGGATCGCAACGTCGAAGTCAGCGCCAACGACGGCTCGAAACTGACGATTTCCGCTACGAACGTCATTCTTGCGAGCGGATCGGTGCCCATCGAATTACCGTTCGCGAAGTTCGACAACAAATTCATCGTCGACAACGCCGGCGCGCTCGATTTCGACGCGGTGCCGAAAAAACTCGGCGTGATCGGCGCGGGCGTGATCGGACTCGAACTCGGCAGCGTGTGGCGGCGCCTGGGCGCGGACGTGACGATTCTCGAAGCGTTGCCGGATTTCCTCGGCACGGCCGATCGCGACGTCGCCAAAATCGCCGCACGTGAATTCGTGAAGCAGGGTCTGAACATCAAACTCGGCGCGAAAGTCAGCAAGGCCGAAATCAAAGGTAATGCCGTCGAACTTACTTACGCCGATGCGAAGGGCGAACAGAAACTCGTCGTCGACAAGCTGCTCGTCGCCGTCGGTCGCCGCGCGTATACGAAAAATCTTTTGGCCGACGACACCGGCGTGAAACTGGATGACCGCGGTCGCATCGCCGTCGACGAGCATTGCTGGACCGGCGTCGAAGGCGTGTGGGCGGTCGGTGATTGCGTGCGCGGCGCGATGCTCGCGCACAAAGGTTTCGAGGAAGGCGTGGCCGTCGCGGAACTCATCGCGGGCAAAGCCGGCCACGTGAATTACGACACGATCCCGTGGGTCATCTACACCGAACCGGAGATCGCCTGGTCGGGCAAGACCGAAGAGGAATTGAAGAAAGCGAACGTGCCGTACAAAGTCGGCACGTTCCCGTTCGCCGCGGTCGGCCGCGCGGTGGCGATGAACGACAGCGTCGGACAAGTGAAAGTGATCGCGCATGCCGAAACCGATCGCATTCTCGGCGTGCACATGGTCGGCCCTGAAGTGTCCGAACTTATTGCCGAAGCCGTCGTCGCAATGGAATTCCACGGATCGGCCGAAGATCTCGCGCGCATCGTGCATGCGCATCCGACGTTGAGCGAAGCCGTGCACGAGGCCGCGTTGTCGGTCGACAAGCGCTCGATTCACAAAGTGAACTAGCCGATTTCGCGCGCGTTCGTTGCGAGCGCGGTCAGGATGTCCAGATCATCAGCGCGCACGCCGCGAATGCGACAGCGGTGATCGAGAACCACAGTCCGAAAACGATTCGCCAGAAGGCGGGTTCACTCAGGTTTCTTGCGAATCCGCCTGAAACTTGGCTGTTCTCACTGGCCATCGCATCGACGACATCCGAGACGCCACTTTTTCCACCCGCCGTTTTCGCGCGCGCCGAATAGCGCTGGACCACGTCGCCCAAAGTCGCCGCGCGCAGAAACGCCACGGCCAGTCCAACCGCAGCCGACGACAACAGCGCGTGCAACCAGACGTTCATGCGAAAGCACCTTAATCGACGGGATTGCCAGCATAACTTTTTGCCGACGGCTGTTGCACTGTCGTCCGGAAGGACATCGACGCGGAAATTGGGCAAACTGGCGATCTTCCATTCGAGGTCATCCGGACATGCTTTCGATTCAGTTCACGGCATGTCCGTTGTGCGCGTCACGCGATTTGGCGGAGCACAAACTTGCCGATGCATCGCGTCACCCGCTTTATCAGGCGCCGCTGTCGGCAACGATGCGCTGGCTGCGCTGTGGTGACTGCGAGCACGTCTTCACTGATCGCTACTGGAATGCGGAAGGCGAGAGAATCCTATTCTCACGGTCTTTGCCGTACCAGTTGCCGGATACGTCGCAATCCGAACACTTACGCAATACGTGGGCATCGACGGTGCGCAATGTCGCCGGTCGCCTGGTCGAGGCGCGCGGACGCGAAGCTGTATTCGGCGCGCGTGGCGCACATCGGCCACGCTGGCTCGACATCGGATTTGGCAACGGCGGACTGCTCATGACGGCCGCAGAATTCGGATTCGCCGCATCGGGCGCCGATGTGCGCAACGAAGCGGTGCAGCGTCTTATCGCGCTCGGTTATGACGCGACGTGCGCATCGTTCGATCAACTTCCGGCGGCGTCGGAACTTTCGGTGTTGTCGATGGCCGACGTCCTCGAACACATGCCCTATCCGCGCGACGCGTTGAAGAAAGCGCATGCGATGTTGCAGTCCGACGGGCTTCTCTATCTTTCGTTTCCCAACAGCGAAACAGCGACGTGGCGGTTGTGGGAACAGACCAACACGAATCCGTACTGGGGCGAACTCGAGCATTATCATAATTTTTCGCGCGACCGGCTCATCGCACTGCTTGACGAAAGTGGATTCGCGGTCATCGATTACGATGTCAGCGTCCGCTACTATTCGTGCATGGAAATCACGGCGCGCAAACGGTCGTGACTGCTGAATTTCTGATTGGGAATTGAAACGATGACGGTACCCGCAACGTTTTCTGCGTTTCGTATCCACGCCGACAAGACATCGCATCGGGCCGGCGTAGAAGAAATGAAAACGGACGATCTGTCGCCCGGCGAAGTCGTCATCAAAGTCGCCTACTCCAGCGTCAACTATAAAGATGCGCTCGCGGGCTCCGGCAAGGGAAAAATTCTGCGGCAATCGCCGTTGAACGGCGGCATCGACGTGTCGGGAACGGTTGTTTCGTCGTCCGATCCCGCGTTCAAGGAAGGCGACGACGTTCTTTGCACCGGCAGCGGATTGTCGGAAACGCGCGATGGCGGCTATTCGGAATACGCGCGACTCGAGTCGAAATGGACGATCCCGTTACCGACGGCGTTGTCGTTGCGCGATGCGATGGTGATCGGCACGGCTGGCTTCACGGCGGCGCTGTCGTTGTTCCGCATGAAACAGAACGGACAAACGCCCGGCATGGGGCCGATCGTCGTGACCGGCGCAACGGGCGGTGTGGGTCAGCTCGCTATCGACATCCTCACGACAGCGGGCTACGAATCGCACGCGATCAGCGGCAAGATCGAGCACTTCGACGATCTGATCGCACTCGGCGCGAAGCAGTGCATCTCGACGAAAGATCTGTATTGGGGTCAACGGCCGCTCGAGTCGACGAAGTGGGCTGGGGCCATCGACAACGTCGGCGGCGATCTGCTTTCCGGACTGACGCGCGTGATCCATCCGTACGGCAATATCGCATGTTGCGGTAATGCCGGCGCGATGGAATTGCAGACGACGGTGATGCCATTGATCCTACGCGGCGTGAGTCTGCTCGGCATCGCGTCGGCGGGCACAGCGCGCGATATCCGCGACGAAATATGGCGGCATCTCGGTTCGGACTGGAAACCGGCGCATCTCGATCGCGTCGCTACGCGCGAAGTCACGTTCGATCAATTGCCGAGTGTCTTCGACCAGATGACGCGCGGTGCCTCGTTCGGACGAACGGTAGTAAAAATCGGCTGATCAGCGTTCTCGATTCTGCGCGAGCTATTCCCGCTAACACGCTGGTGCGCGTACCATTTTTTTCAGTTTATACGAAGCTTCTCGTCACGGCGCGCACGCACTGTTTCAACGGCTGTTGTGTTCTAGCGATTGCCCCGTAGAATGCGAGACGTCCGTGATCCGTGAACAGGAACTGTATGGCGCGTATTCTGATCGTCGACGATTCACCGTCTCAGCTGATCAGCTTGAAACGCATCGTCGAAAAGTTAGGGCATCAGACCATTACCGCCGAGGATGGCGCCGCTGGCGTCGAAGTCGCGAAGCGCGAAGTTCCCGACTTGATTCTGATGGACGTCGTAATGCCGAACCTCAATGGGTTTCAGGCGACGCGCACGATCGCGAAAGACACCAAGACGAGCCATATTCCGATCATTCTGGTTACGACGAAGGATCAGGAAACGGATCGCGTTTGGGGGATGCGTCAGGGGGCGAAGGCGTACGTGACGAAGCCGGTGAATGAGGGTGAGTTGGCGGATACGATCGGCAGACTCCTGCCGGCCGCCTGACCGCGCTTGCTCGTCATTGCAGCGTGAGTTGGAATACAGCTTTTATTTTTGGTCGTCATTCGCACGAAGCGCGAATCTAACGACTTGCTTCGCTGATTCGTACATGAAGAGCTTCCGCCGCAAGCGGCGGGTAACTTTTTGCTTATCGGCAAAAAGTCACCGAAAAACGATTTCTCTTCTCACCGAGGGATGTTGTCACCGTCACATCAAGCCTGAGCGCGACCGGTAGAAAGAGTCTGTATGGTGACACTGCACGCAGCCAAGGCGGCAAGGTTAGAAGCTTTTTACGCAGGTTCGCGTCTCGGGTTCCAGTCGAATGTTTTCGACATTTCTTCGTAAAGCTTTTTTTGTTCGGCAGTGTCGGCTTTCGGCGCGTGAACTTCGAGCGTGACGATCTGATCGCCGGGTGCGCGGCCGGGCATGCCGCGTCCGCGAAGGCGCATGCGCTTTCCGCTGTTCGATCCAGCCGGAATTTTCAGTTCGACTTCGCCACCCAGCGTCGGCACTTCCACGGTCGCACCGAGCGCGGCTTCCCAAGGCGCGATGGGGAGCGTGAGCAGAATGTCGCGTCCTTCCAGCGTGAAGCGATGGTCGGGTTGGATGCCGACTTCGAGCAGAAGATCGCCGCCGGGTCCGCCGCC
>CAZZYA010000111.1:0-8109 GCA_964658115.1 uncultured Rudaea sp.
TCCACCGCTGCCAGCGACGGTGGTGGCCGCGCCGCTGGGCGAAACGCACGCGCTGCAAATCCATCCGATCGATGCGCGCGCGGGCTATCGTTATCGCTATGTGTTCAAGTACATGCCCGGCGATTACCGCGCCGTGCAGGATGTGCGCGCCTCATATCGGCTGCCGTTCGATTCGGCGACGGAAACATTCCGCGTCGATCAGGCTTTCCACGGGCGCTTCAGTCATCACGATCCGCAGAACGAATACGCGGTCGACATCGACATGCCGGACGGCACGCCGGTTCACGCTGCGCGCGACGGCGTGGTGATGACGGTCGACAACGATTTCTTCGGCAACGGACTCGACATGGCGCAGTACGGCGATCGCGCCAACAACATCCGCATCGTGCACGCCGACGGCGCGATGTCGGTGTACGCGCATCTCAAACTCGAGAGCGCGCGCGTGCATGTCGGTCAGCACGTGAAAGCGGGCCAAGTGATCGCCCTGTCGGGCGATACGGGTTATGCGTCGGGTCCGCATCTGCATTTTTGCGTGCAGATGAACCGAGACATGCAGCTCGTATCGGTGCCGTTCGAATTCGATGAAGGACGCGGCGCGTTCACGCCGCAAGAAGGACAGATGCTCGGCGGAAATTAGGGTGCGTTTGAGGCACGTTTCTCCGCGAAACGTATAATGCGCGGCCTTGCGCTCAGTCGTCGATCATGTCGGAACGTCTCGAACAAACCCATCGCCGCCGCACGTTCGCGATCATTTCGCATCCGGACGCTGGCAAAACCACGCTCACGGAGAAGCTGCTGCTGTTCGGCGGCGCGATCCAGATGGCCGGCAGCGTGAAGTCGCGCAAAGCGACCAAGCATGCGACGTCGGACTGGATGGCGCTGGAAAAAGAGCGCGGCATCTCCGTGACGAGTTCGGTAATGCAGTTTCCCTACGAAGGCCGCGTCGTCAATCTGCTCGATACGCCAGGTCACGCCGACTTTTCCGAGGATACATACCGCGTGCTGACCGCAGTAGATTCGGCGTTGATGGTGATCGACTGTGCGAAAGGCGTCGAGGAACGGACGATCAAATTGATGGACGTGTGCCGGCTGCGCGACACGCCGATCATGACGTTCATCAACAAACTCGATCGCGAGGGCCGCTCGCCGATCGAACTGCTCGACGAAGTGGAATCCGTTCTGCGAATCCAGTGCGCGCCGATCACGTGGCCGATCGGCATGGGTTCGCGCCTTAAAGGCGTATATCACCTCAGCAGCGGCGAAGTGCACATCTACGAACCGGGCAAAAATTTCACGCGGCAGGATTCGACGATCTATACCTCGCTCGACGATCCGCAACTTGTCGAACGCATCGATGCCGACATGCTGCGCGAGCTACGCGATGAGCTTGAGCTGGTCGAGGGCGCGTCGCATCCGTTCGATCAGTCGGCGTATCTCGCGGGGAAACAAACGCCGGTTTTCTTCGGTTCGGCGGTGAATAATTTCGGCGTGCAGTTGCTGTTGGATTTCTTCGTCGAACACGCGCCGCAGCCGAAGCCGCGCTCCACGACGACGCGCGACGTTGACGCCGACGAAAACAAAATGACGGGTTTCGTCTTCAAAATTCAAGCGAACATGGACCCGCAGCATCGCGACCGCGTGGCGTTCATGCGCATCTGCTCCGGCGAATTCGATGGCGGCATGAAAGCGTTCCATGTGCGCAGCGGAAAAGAAATGAAGCTCGCGAACGCGCTGACGTTCATGGCGAGCGAGCGTGACATCGTCGAGAAAGCGTATCCGGGCGATGTGATCGGCATCCACAACCACGGCACGATTTCGATCGGCGACACGTTCAGTGAAGGCGAGGCATTGTCGTTCACGGGCATTCCGAATTTTGCACCGGAATTGTTCCGACGCGCGCGGCTGAAAGATCCGCTGAAAATGAAGCAGCTTCAGAAAGGTCTCGCGCAGTTATCGGAAGAAGGCGCGACGCAGTTCTTCCGGCCGCTGATGAGCAACGATCTGATTCTCGGCGCGGTCGGCGTGCTGCAGTTCGATGTCGTCGCGTATCGATTGAAAGACGAATATGGCGTCGAATGCGCGTTCGAAACCGTCGGAGTCGTCACCGCGCGCTGGATTCACTGCAGCGACGAGAAAAAACTCGCTGACTTTCGGGAGAAGGCCGCGCCGAATCTGTCGCTCGACGCGGCGGGCGAACTCGTCTATCTCGCGCCGACGCGTGTGAATCTGCAATTGACCGAGGAACGCTGGCCGGGTGTCACGTTCGCGGCGACGCGTGAACACGCGAGTTCCGTAGAGTTGTAACGAAAACGCCCGGGCAAGCCGGGCGTTGTGGATTCGCTAGCGCCGAGATCAGCCGCCAGTGCGCGAGTTGAAAATCTCGTCGGAATGAAACGCGCCGTTGAAGATGTGATCCGCACGCGCGGCTTGCTGGGCGAGCTGACGCTCCTCGAAACTTCCGAAGATACGATCCGATGTCGCCGCCGTTTCCACGGATGGATGCGGCTGCATTCGGCCCGCATTCCAGAATACGACGGCAGCGACCAAACTCGCCGCGACGGCCGACGCGACGCGCCAGCCACGACGACCACTCGCCGTGCGGCGTGATGGAATCGCGCGGCGATGCGCGGCGCTGTCAGCGCGCAGCAATCCTTCGACGCTTGCGCTCAGCGCGACCGATTCGTTTTCCAGATCGCGTGCGAAATGGATGAGATCGGCATGCAGTGCGGAACCTGCGACGCGATCGAGTTGTGCGTCGGTGCCGGAACCTTCGGCCAGCCAAAGGATGGCGTCCGCGTCGAGCGAATCGGTCTGCGCGCGGCGCGTGCCGTTGCGATAGATGTGGCTCAAGTTGGGCTTATTCATCGAACTCTCCAAATCCTATCGTTTTTAACCGCTCGCGCAGCGTCTCCATGCCGCGGTCGAGCAGTTTTCTCGCCGCTTCCTCCGAGACGCCGAAAAATCCGCCGATCTCGCGAAAGCTGAAACCTTGCAGATGCAGCGCGACGGCCTGTCGTCTTCGTTCCGGCAATTCGGCCATGCATGCGGCAATCGCACCGAAATCCTGGGTCGAGCCGGCTGTTCTTTCCGGTCCCGCCGCGGATTCCACCAGTTCGAACACGCCTTCGGAATTCTCATCCGGCAGCGGTTCTGCGTGGCGGGAACTGGCTGCGCGGATGGCATCCACCACCGTCGACAGCACCGTCCTCTGTATATAAGACGTATGAAAGGCCGCATTCCGGTCACGCTCCAATGCGCGCCAAAGGCGGATGCGGACTTCCTGCTCGATATCGGCCGGATCGATTCCGTACTGGCCGAGGCCATGCTTGTCGATGAGCTGGCGCACCTTGCGGCCGTAATCGCTCAAAAGCTGCTGCAGACGGCCACGCAGCGCGGGATCCAAACTCATGGTTGGCCTACGATTCTCATTCCCGCCCCGTGTTGCCGGAAACGGCTAGCCCGCGATGTACTTCTGCAAATGTTCGAGCTGTTCGGCCTGATCGTCGATCACGGCTTTGACCAGGTCGCCGATCGACAGCACGCCGATCACGTTGCCGTTCTCCACCACCGGAAGATGCCGGATTCGATTGATCGTCACCTGTTTCATGCAGTGAGTGATGGTGTCGCCCGGCGCAACCGTTTGCACGGGCGCGGACATGATCTCACTCACCGCAGTGTCTTTCGATGAACGGCCATTGAGGATAACTTTTCGGGCGTAATCCCTTTCGGACACGATGCCGACGAGTTTCGTCCCATCCATCACGAGCAACGCGCCGACGCCGCGTTCGGACATCATGCGCACCGCATCGAGCACGGGCGCTGCCGACGTGATTGAGAAAATATCGGATCCCTTGCCGTCGAGCAGATGTTTGACCAATCGCATAACGCCTCCTGCGCCGAAAGGGTTAGCAGATTCTAGCGCTTCCACGGCAACGCGCACGCCGCACCGCATCTTGCACGGAGATGTCAAAGAGACACGCGATGCGCGAGCCGTGGCGACACAGGCTCAGCGGAACGCGGCGCTGGCACGGCAAGATGCTGCCGCTTCGCAGAGCAAATGCGCGCAATTGCGCGCCGACGTGTCGCAACTGCCGGCATATCCGACGTAGACGGACTACGTCGTCACGCGCGGCGATGTTCCATTCGGAGTCGATCGGGCCGCGTTGAACCCGGGGCCGCCCGAACGTTGGATCAGCTCGCTACGGCATTGAACGATGATCCGCGCTCGACGATTTGGGTCGAAGGCGACACCGACTCGACCGGCTACGCATAGCACTACACGAGCCTTTCGCTCGCACGCGTGGAATCGGTCAAAAGGTTATTTAATGAGTCGCGGTGCGAATCCGCCACGCATTACGACGCAAGGTTTAGGTCAAGATTATCCGGTCGTCAGCAAAACCGTCGCGTCGAAGTCGTGGTGCAAACCAACGTTGCTTCACTCCGTTCGATCCGCTGAGGAAGTCTGTTCGACCGGCAAACGGCCCGCTTCGGTGGGCCGTTTCGTTTCCGAAGCGACGAACTCGTCGATCAGATACAGCGGTCGTTGTTTCACTTCGATATACAGCCGGCCAAGATATTCGCCAATCATGCCCAGGGCGATGAGTTGCACGCCGCCGAGAAAAAGAATGACTAGCATCAGTGTCGGATACCCGCGAGCCGGATCGCCAAACAAAAGGGCTTTGACGAGCACGTAAATACCGAACAAAAATGCCAGCATCGCGGTGAACACACCGACGTACGTTGCGACTTTTAGCGGCGCGCCAGAAAAAGACGTGATGCCCTCGATTGCGAAATTCCACAAGCGCCAGTAGTTGAATTTACTCGTGCCGGCGAAACGCGCATCGCGTTCGTAAACGATCGACGTCTGCTTGTAACCGACCCACGCGAACAGACCTTTCATAAAGCGCTGACGCTCGCGCAACTGACCCAGCGCCTGCACCGCGCGTCGATTCATCAAACGGAAATCGCCCGTGTCGCGCGGCACCGGTGTTGAACTCAGCCGCTGCATCACGCGATAAAACGCGGAGGCCGTGATTTTTTTTGCCACGCTCTCGCCCGCGCGGCTCGAGCGTGTTCCGTAAACGACATCGAATCCTTCGCGCCAGCGTTCCACGAATTCCGGGATCAGCTCCGGCGGATCCTGCAAATCCGCATCGATCACGATGACAGCGTCGGCATCGGTATGATCCAGACCGGCGGTCATCGCGTGTTCTTTGCCGAAATTGCGGCTGAGTTTCAGCCCGGCTGCGCGCGGGTCGGCATCATGCAGCGAACGAATGACGTCCCACGTATCGTCGCGACTGCCATCGTCGACATACAGCACATCGCCGACGAGATCGGGATCGAGTTTGTCGAGCACGGCCGCGAGCCGTGCGTGGAATTCGCGCAGACTCGAACTCTCGTTGTACGCGGGAACGACGACGGTGAGTTTCTGCATGAAGAGAACGCCAATGCGAGCGGTCATCGTAACGGATTGCAACATCGAATCAAATGTGCGCGAAGGTCAGCGCGGCAAATATCCGATGCCGCCAAGCTGGTGCACTTGCCGCTCGACCCAATCCGCACGACGCTCGACATACGGCGACGGATGTTCGGCGTGCAGCTTTTTAGGATTCGGCAAAACCGACGCGAGCAACGCCGCTTCGCGCGCGGTGAGTTGCGACGGCGGCTTGCGAAAAAACGCGTGCGCGGCGGCATCGGCGCCGTAGATGCCGTCGCCGAACTCAGCAATGTTGATGTACACCTCGAGGATGCGGCGCTTGGGCCACGTCGCTTCGATAAGCACGGTGAAATACGCTTCGAGTCCCTTGCGCACGAAACTGCGTCCGCCCCATAGGAAAAGATTCTTCGCGGTCTGTTGCGAAATCGTACTCGCGCCGCGCAGCCGCTCGCCTTCGTCGGCTTCGTCCATTGCCTGCTCGATCGCCTGTACGTCGAAGCCGTGGTGAACAGGAAATTTCTGATCCTCCGACGCGACGACGGCGATCGGCAATTCAGTCGATATGCCGGACCACGGCGTCCAACGATAGGTGACGGCGACATTCTTTTCGCCATGCAACGACGCTGCGATCTTGCGCTCGATCATGAAGGCCGACGTTACCGGCGGCACGAAGCGTAGCGCCAGCACGAGCAGCCACGTGACGACGACCCACACGATCGCTGCAATCAACAGCGCTTTTGCTAGACGACGAAATACACCGCGGCGTTTCGGCGGCTGCTTCTTATTGTCGTCGGTCGGGAAAACCATCGGCGCGGTTCGCGCCGTCAAACGGTCGCGGGATGCTCGATCCACACGCTCGCCGGTTGTGGCCGCGCGTAGAAAAATCCCTGGCCGAATTCGCAGCCGAGCTGGACGAGTGCATCGTGCTGCTCTTGCGTCTCGATGCCTTCGGCGATCACTTGCATGCCGAGCGCGCCCGCCAGCGCAAGAATCGCGCGCACGACCGCCGCGCTTCCGCCGCTGCAATCCGCTGCGAGGTCGGCGATGAACGAGCGATCGATCTTCAATGCCTGTACCGGGAATTGATGTAGATAGCTGAGCGATGAATAGCCGGTGCCGAAATCGTCGAGCGAAACGGCAAGTCCGTGTGTGCGCAACGATTCGAGCGTGCGTTTTGCCGCAGGCGGATTTTCGATCAACATACGCTCGGTCACTTCGAGCCGCAGACTTTCCGGTCGAATGCTATGCCGTTTCAGCAGCGCGAGAAATTTTTCGTCGAGCGTTTCGGAACGGAAATGTCGTCCCGACAAATTCAGTCCGATGAACTTGCCGCCTTCGAGCAGCGGCGGCGCAATTTCTAGCACGCGCTCGAACATTTGCCAGTCGATCAGTTCCGCCGCGCCGCTTTCTTCGGCGACGGATAGAAAATCCGCCGGCGCGAGCAAGCCGCGTTGCGGATGCATCCAGCGCAGCAGCGCCTCATGGCCGATAATGGCGCGATCGGCGAGCCGTACGATCGGCTGGAAATATGGCATGAACTCGTTGCGCGCCAGCGCGTGGCGCAGATCGCTTTCCAGCTCGAGAAGCTGCATCGCGCGTTTGTGCAAATGTTCGTCGAACACCGCATAGCGATGGCGACCTTCGTCTTTTGCGCGATACATGGCGACGTCGGCGTCGCGCAGCAGTTCTTCCGCCTTGCGATAGCGCGATGAAGAAATCGCGATGCCAATGCTGGTAGACGTAAATACTTCTTTACCGCCAAGCCGAATCGGCGCGTTCAACGCGTCGATGATGCGCTGTGCCTGCTCGAGAGCATCGTTGATATCTTCGATATCGTGCAACAGGATCGCGAATTCGTCGCCGCCGAGGCGCGCAACGAGATCACGGGGTTCCAGGCACGCGGCGATGCGTCCACCGACCTCGTTGAGCAACTCGTCGCCGACCAAATGTCCGACCGAGTCATTGATGATCTTGAAGCGATCGAGATCGAGGAACAGCACGGCGAAACGCCGGCGCGGATCGCGCTGAAATTGCGCCAGCGCTTGGCTCAATCGATCGAGAAGAAAGTTGCGGTTCGGCAAACCGGTCAGCGCGTCGTGCAGCGTTTCGTGCTTGAGCTGACGTTCCATCCGCTCGCGCACGCCGATGTGTTCACGCAATTCGCGGTTGGCAGCGGCGAGTTCGCTGGTGCGCTCGATCACGCGCACTTCGAGATCGGCGTAAGCCTCTTTCAACGATTCGGCATTGCGCTTGCGCTCCAGCGCGTTCGCGATGTGATACGAAACGAACGTGAGCAGTTCCTGATCGCGCGGCGTGTAGCGATGTTCGTCGGAGTGACTTTGCACGACCAGCACCCCGACGGTGCGGTCCGCGCAAATCAGCGGCACGCCGAGCCAACTCCGCGAACGCGTGCCGATCGGTTGCGCAGCGCCACTCAAGTAAAGACGTTCGAGACCGGCGCGGTCGGCAAGCAGCGCACTGCCGGTGCGCAGCACGTATTCGGTAAGTCCCGTGCCGAGCTTGCGCGGTGCGCGCTTTTCGTCGCGCTCGTCGACGGAATATGGAAACGCGAGATGCTCGCGATCTTCGGTGAGCAGCGCGATGTAGAAGTTGCGCGCGTAAAGCAGACCGCCAACGGCTCGATGAACAGCGGCATAGAATTCTTCAAG
>CAZZYA010000111.1:8119-11167 GCA_964658115.1 uncultured Rudaea sp.
GGCTCTCGGTACTGTTGGCGAGTTCCGCGATGCGGAACAACGCCGCTTGCAGACGTTCGCCGCGCTGACGCTCGAGCACCTGCTGCTGCAGGAGACGATTGGCTTCGCGCAACGCGTCGGTGCGTTCGGCGACGCGACGTTCGAGTTCTTCGTGAACCGAACGGCGTTCGAGGGCAGTCTGGATGTGTTGCGCAACGTAAGTGAGCAGCGCCTGATCACGTTCGGTATAGCGCGCCGACTCGGTATAACTTTGTACGACTATACCGCCCACGACCTTGCCGCCGCGCAATAGCGGAACGCCGAGCCAGTCGACGCAGTCCGGACCTAAATTGATGATATTGCCGACTTGCGCCTCGATCTCTTGAAGCGTGCCGCGCATCGCTCCGCCGCGCTTGAGAAGATGCCACGTAAGACTGCCGACGCGATCGCGCATCGCCACGTCTTCCGTCGTGTTCGGTGGATCGGTGTCGGCGATGTCGATGAAGTACGCGAATCGCAACGTTTCGCGCACCGGATCGAACAACACGATGTAGAAATTCTCCGCGTACATCAGGCTGCCGACGATCTCGTGCAGACTTCGGAAAACATCGGGCATGTCGCGATCGGCGCTCGCCTGCTCAGCGATTGCGAACAGTGCACGCTGCAGCCGTTCAGCTTCTTCGAGATGTGTCACCGACTGCTGCATGTCCTTCAACGTGCGCAGCTGATCGAGGCGGAGTTCGAGCAGCTGCAGCAGTTGCGTCCAGCGCGTGCGGCTTTCTTCGTCGTCCCACGCGACGAGCGGCAACGTGACGGTCAGAACGCCAATGATGAGACCTTGCACGTGCAACGGCGCCGCGACGTGCACCGAATGGCTCGCCATGCCGGTGGTTTCGACCACGCGCGCGTTCGTCTCGTAGACGCGACGCATGAGCCGCTGCGCGTCGGGCTCGAGCTCGGACGACCGTTCGCTCGCGGCGAGAAGATAAATTTCCGCGTTCGCCGCGCCGATCCATTCGCGAGCGATGCGGCGTACCGCCGCCGTCAACGATTGCGCGTGCGTCGCTTTGAGGACATCGAGTAGCAGTAACAGCGGGACAGTCGCCTCGGGCACGCCGAGCAGTTCCGGAGCGACCGGTTTTACAATGGCAGTGGGCGGACGAACGGCCATGCGTGCGCGCTCAGCGTACCTGACCAGGCAATCGGCTGAACCCTTGATCGGCCAAAGCTGGAGAGAACAGCGAACGCATACCACCCCTTGTTTACACAGCTAGTGTAACGATTTTTCATGATCGTCGATTCGGTCCGGCGAAAGCCGGCTAAAGACGATCAACCCATCCATGCAGAGATCGCGCCGCCAGGACAACGATTGTTAGTTTTTCATAATTTTGCTATGCTCAGACCGAACTCCGTCCGCATGGCTTTTCATGACGGCGTTCAAGGAACCAACCGTTCTCTTACTTACACTGAAGAACGACAACACACGACGTTATGCGCTCGATCACTGCCCTACATTCGCTGCTTCTGTCGACCGGCTTGGTGCTGGCGCAGTCGTTCGCGTGCGCGCAGACGCCTAACGTTACCCTGCTTCAGGCGGATAATTCGCCGCGCCTGTTTGACCAGCTTTTCTATTCGCCGGCGACGATCGGCAATCCGGCACCGAATCAGCCACAAGGTGTGATGCCGCTGTGGAGCACACCCGACGGCCGCATTCTTGCGATCGTAGCGATGAACAGCGGTGCGCCGACGTTGTCGCCCGCGCCTCGCTTTGACTCGACTGCGGACGTGAAGTTTATCGACGTCACCGATTTCGTCAGTTCGGGAGTTGGCTTGCATCTGCGCGACAACGTTGCGGCATATGCGAGTTTCGATCAGGGCATCGTGTTGGCGCCGACGTATGCAGGCGTGAATCCACTCGAATGCAATCCGGCATTTTCTTTCGGATTGGATAGTCGTTGTCTCGCCGTGTCTACGCGCGCCTCGACCGGTGCGGTGCATCTGGGCACGGGCGTCACGACGGGTAATCTCGACGTCGACCTGAGCTACGGTTTGTCCTGGCTGCGCGCGGGCGATCAGCAGCATCTTGGCGGCGGCACGCAGCCGACGTTCTGGGATATGTTCAGCGGCAGCAACGGAAGCGGCATTCCGACGCTGGTGATTCCAGGCGTCGAGCTCAGCAACGTGCAGAGTTCGAGCGTCAATGCCGGCGGCCGCTGGCATTTCGACGAAAACCAGTCGCTGGATCTGAGCGCGGCTTTCGGTCGCATTCAACTCGAAGTTCCCGGCAATAGCGCATTGCCGAACCTCAATCAGGCAGCGCTGAGTGTCGGTGTGCGGAGCGGCGATTTCAGCGGTGTTGTCATCGGTCACGTGCTAGGTCCGGCGGATCTGCTGAGCGGCGGACAGCGCTGGAGCAGCCTTGATCTGGGCATTTCCTGGCGCGCGCCTTGGCGCGGCGTCTTCAGCATCGGTGCGCAAAACATGTGGTCATCAGGCAACTTGCCGTCGATGGTCGAACCCTCGGCGCACGAGCCGGATGCGGGGCAATCACGTGTCCCCTATGTGCAATATCATCAGGATTTGTAATCCTTTCGTGTTGGCAGAACACGAATTGAGTCGGTAAAACCCTCTTTTCTGCGCTTCCCTGGCCTCTTCCTCGAGGCGAAAGATTTAGCGGATTCATGGGCTTGCGCATTCAACAGCGCAGGGATTCCCATGTTAAGCAAATGTTGCTAGTATCGTCCGCTGCCGAAACTTTGGTGTGCCATTTCTTGGCTCGGTGGTGTGCCGTTTTGGCGGTTCCAGGAAGGAACTCGTCCCGAATCTGTTTAAACAACCCTGACGTTGGAGAGTGTGTAATGAGACTCGACGTGAATAAGCTATCGTCGGCGGTTCGCTTGGCTTTGTCGCTAGGCGCCGTCGCATCGGCCGGTTCAGTCACTGCGTACGCGCAAGACTCGAATACGACCAATCAGAAAGGCCAGTCCCTCGAAACCATCGTGGTGACCGGTTCTAACATCCGCCGTGTCGACGTTGAAACGGCGAGCCCGGTCGTCACCATCGACCGTA
>CAZZYA010000112.1:0-11130 GCA_964658115.1 uncultured Rudaea sp.
CGCTGTTCACCGCAATCACGATGATCGCGCTGTATTTCCTCGGCGGTCCGGTCGTGCACGGGTTCGCGCTGACGATGCTGATCGGTATCGTGGTCGGCACCTTGTCGTCGATTTTCTTCGCGAGCCCAATCCTGCTTTGGCTCGGCGTGTCGAAGAAAGACTTGATGCCGGTTACGCGCGAGAATCCGGAACTGGCACGCCGTCCGTAGTCGGTTCGTTCTCACGTCTTCCGCCGCCGCCGCGGCGGATGCCGTGCACGGTCGCAACCTGCGCGTAGCTGACGATCAGCAGCAGGAACCACGAGCCCCGCTTCCCTGTTTTCACGAGCGACTATGCGTGCACCTGGTGCGGATAGACCCACGTCGCAAATCCCAAGCGTCGTGTGTCGCACATCGGTCCGTTTGCCGGCGAAGTTGGCCGAGTTGTGAGGCCGGCGGAGTCACACAGCGTTCCTTGAAGCGGCGATAATCGGACGTCCGTTCGCTCATGTTCGTTATGAAACGCAATCTCGACGACTGGCTCGATTACCAGCAGCGCGTGCATCCGCGCGAGATCGAACTCGGCCTGGATCGCGTGCGCGACGTGTGGCACCGCATGGGTGCGCCGCCGATCGCGCAACACGTGATCACGGTCGGAGGCACCAACGGTAAAGGTTCGACGGTCGCGTTTCTGGAGGCGATGCTGATCGCTGGAGATCGTCGCGTCGCGACGTTCACGTCGCCGCATCTGTTGCGATACAACGAACGTATCCGCGTGCTTGCACACGATGTCGACGACGACGCGCTGACCGATGCCTTCGAGCGTATCGAAAGCGCGCGTGGCGACATCGCACTCACGTATTTCGAGTTCGGCACGCTTGCCGCATTGTGGATTTTTGCGCAAAGTGAACTCGATGTCGCCGTTCTCGAAGTCGGTCTCGGCGGCCGGCTCGATGCGGTGAACATCATCGACGCCGACGTGGCTATCGTCACCACCGTCGATCTGGATCATCAGGAGTGGCTCGGAAACGACGTCGACACCATCGCTCGCGAGAAAGCCGGCATTTTTCGCACGAAGCGGCCCGCGATCATCGGCAGCCTCGAACCGCCGCAGGGGTTGCTGGAAGAAGCGCGACGGATAGGTGCGCACGTCGTGCGCGCCGGTGTCGACTTCGAAGCGTTGGTCAGTGACGCGCGTTGGATCTGGACGTCGGGCGTGACGACGTTCGAACTGCCGTTGCCGGCGTTGGCGGCGCCGGTCCAGATCAATAACGCGGCCAGCGCTATCGCCGCGTTGTACGCACTGACACCTCGCGGCGAATGGAATCCGGAAGTTTTTTCGACGGGTGTTCGGCGCGCGCAACTTGCTGCGCGCCTGCAGCGTTTCACGAAAAAAGGCGCAGCCGATTTGGTGATCGATGTCGGTCACAATCCGCAGGCCGCGCGCGTGCTCGCGCACTGGCTGCGATCGAGCCCGGCGCCACGCACGATGGCGGTATTCGGTGCGTTGTCGGACAAGGATGTCGGCGGCATTGTCGCGCCACTCGCTGGATTGATCGATCATTGGGCAGTCGGCGGACTCGACGTGGAAACGCCGCGAGGTTTGACGGCCGACGTGTTGCTCACTCGCGCCGGAGGCGTGTTCGATGGATCGTCGGTTGAACGGCACAGCTCGATTGTGCAGGCGCTGGGTGCCGCTGCCGAATCCGCGCGCGAAGGCGAGAGGGTGCTGGCTTTCGGTTCTTTCTTCGTCGCCGCTGCCGCCACGGTGTGGGCCGCTGCGAACGGATATGGCGCGGCTTCAGGTGCCGGACAGGTATAATCGACGCGCTTCCTCCGGAGCTGCCGCATGGATTCCGCTTTGAAACAACGCCTGCTTGGCGCCGCCGTCCTGATCGCACTCGCGGTCATTTTCGTGCCGATGTTCCTGAGCAATTCGCCGCAGAAACAGGAATCCACCACCACCAGTCTCGACCTTCCTCCGGCGCCGGATCGCAAGTACGAGACGCGCACGTTGCCGGTGGGCGAGCCATCCGCGCCCGTGCCGGCCACACCGGTTCCGGCTGCGGACGACGCGAACAAAATCGTCACCGTCGATACGAATGCGCCGCCGAAAGTGGATGCGCATCCTGAAGACAATGCGCCATCGCCCGTCGTGGCGGTCGTGCCGAAGCCGGCTGCGACTCCGCCCAAATCGATGCCCGCCGAGCCGGAACCGGCTGCGCCCGCGTCAGCATCCGGACGATTTCACGTGAACCTCGGTATATACGCCGATCAGGCGCATGCGAACACGTTGATCGGCAACGTGAAGAAGCTCGGCTTCGTCGCGTACGCCGAACCGACCCAATATCAAGGCAAGCCCGCACTGCGTGTGCGCGTCGGGCCCTTCGCCGACCGCGCCGCTGCTGAAACCGCGCGACTGAAAATTAAGCAGGCCGAACCGAAAGTACCGAGCAGCATCGTCGATTCCGGGGAACAGCCGATCGCGGATGCTCCGGCGACCGCAATTGCCTCGAATCGCGCCGATGGTTGGGCGGTTCAATTGGGTGCGTTCAAATCGGAAGCCGAAGCGAACAAATTGCGCGACCGTCTGCGCGGCGCAAATATCGCGAGCTTCGTCGACAAGACGGGCAACGGCGACACGCAGTTGTGGCGTGTGCGCGCCGGTCCGTACGCCGACCGCGGTGGCGCCGATGCGGCGCGCGGCACCATCAAGCTGAAAGTGAAAGTCGACGGGATGATCGTCACGCAGCCATGAGACCGGGGAACGGGGAGCGGCGAACGGACAAAGCACCGCGCATATTGCTTTTGCCTGGTCCGTTCCCCGTTTGCCCATGAACTGGGCCGACTACTGCATCATCATCGCGCTCGTTCTGTCGGTTCTGATGGGCTTGTGGCGCGGCTTCATCGGCGAAGTGATCGCGCTCGCGTGCTGGGTGCTCGCCTTCTGGGTGGCATGGACATTCGGCGCGCAACTCGCCACACAATTCACAGCGATCACGTTGCCGTCGGCGCGGCTGCTGCTGGGCTACGCGATCTGTTTCGTCGGTGTGCTGGTCGCCGGAGCGCTGGTCGGATTCCTGATGCGCAAGCTCGTCGCGACGAGCGGCTTGTCGGGAAGTGATCGCATGCTCGGCATGCTGTTCGGCCTTCTGCGTGGACTGGCCATCGTGACAATAGCCGTGCTCATTCTAAAATTCACGCCGCTGCCGCAGGATCCGTGGTGGAAGGAATCGAGACTGTTGCCGACGTTCGAAAACGCCGCGCAATGGCTGACGACGAAACTGCCGCCGGAAGTGACGCATTACCTTGATTTCCACAACATCGCGCCGCAGATTTCGCAGGCGCCTGTCATAAATCCGCCGCCCTCGTCGGCACCGACGCAACCGGCATCGCCGCCGAAACCGACGAATCCATGAACGCTCACTCGCTATACTGTCGCCCGGAGCATCGCTGACATGTGCGGAATAATCGGCATCGTAGGCAAGTCCGAAGTCGCGTCGTCGTTGTACGACGCGCTCACGGTTTTGCAGCATCGCGGACAAGACGCGGCCGGCATCGCTACCGTCGACGGCGACCGTCTGCGTTTGCACAAAGGCGGCGGACTGGTTCGCGATGTTTTCAATACGGAAAACATGTCCAAGCTGCGCGGACGCGTCGGTATCGGCCATTGCCGTTATCCGACCGCCGGCTCCGAATCGACGACGGAGGCGCAGCCGTTTTATGTGAATTCTCCGTACGGCATCGCGCTCGGTCACAACGGCAATCTGGTCAACACCGATTCGCTGCGCCGCGAAATGTACGAAGGCGACCGCCGCCACATCAACACCGATTCGGATTCGGAAGTGCTGCTGAACATCCTCGCGCACGAAATCCAGATTCAGGATCGTCATCACCTCACGCCCGACCAGATTTTCAAAGCCGTCGCAGGTGTGCACGCGCGCGCTCGCGGCGGCTATGCCGTCGTTGCGCTGGTGCTCGATTACGGCGTGCTCGCGTTTCGCGATCCGTACGGCATCCGCCCACTCGTGCTCGGCGAACGCGAAACGGCAGCGGGGAAGGAATACGCGGTGACGTCGGAATCCGTCGCGCTCGATATTCTCGGTTTCAAACGCCTGCGCGATGTAGAACCGGGGGAAGCTGTCCTGATAACGCCCGATGGACAGTTGCACACGCGTCATTGCGCCGAAGGCTATCCGCACGCGCCGTGCATCTTCGAATACGTGTATCTCGCGCGACCGGATTCGATGATCGAAGACGTGTCGGTATACAAAGCGCGGTTGCGCATGGGCGAGCGTCTCGCCGCGAAAATTCGCAAACTGCGCCCGGACCACGACATCGATTCGGTGATCCCGATTCCGGATACTTCGCGCACGGCCGCGACGTCGCTCGCGGCGGAACTCGGTCTGCCCATGCGCGATGGTTTCGTCAAGAATCGCTACATCGGCCGCACCTTCATCATGCCGGGGCAGAGCGAGCGCGTGAAATCCGTGCGCCGCAAATTGAATCCCATCGAATTGGAATTCCGCAAGAAAGTCGTGCTGCTGGTCGACGACTCGATCGTGCGCGGCACGACGTCCAAGCAGATTATCCAGATGGCGCGTGACGCCGGCGCGAAAAAAGTATACTTCGCTTCCGCCGCGCCACCGGTGCGGTTTCCGAACGTCTACGGAATCGACATGCCGGCGGCCGACGAACTCGTTGCGCACGACCGCACCGAGGAGGAAGTGCAGCAACTCATCGGAGCCGACTGGCTGATCTATCAGGATCTCGACGATCTCATCGCTGCGGTCGCTGACGGCAACGAAAAGCTGACGCGCTTCGATGCTTCGTGTTTCGACGGCAACTATGTCACTGGCGTCGAACCAACCTATCTGCGCGAACTCGAACTCGGCCGCTCTGACGCGGCCAAAACGCAGCGCCGCACCGGCTCGTAGAAAAATATCCGCGCGCGAGGGCTGTGCGTTGGCGCGGTGTCCGAACTGTTGCCCTTTTTGCGTATTAAGAAGCATCGCACGGTCGCGGCCGGACACATCTGGCACAATACCGGCGCTTTCGTAGGCGGAGTAGGGCGTGAAATCGACAGGAAGTTCGGAACGGGGCGTTTTTGCTCGCGCGGCCGAGTGCCTGCGCTGTGACGATCCCGCCGAGAAAATCGCCGCCACGCAAGCCGCCGTCGCCGCCTTTCGCGCTGACGAACTTTTTTTCGACGACGCGACGCCGGTCTTGCCCATTGGCAATCCGGGCCGTCCTAAACGTCCGCGTCTCGTGCCGCCGAAGCAATTGCCGCAGCGCGGACTCGGCACGGCGGAAGGTCGCGCTGCGCTCGTGCATGCGGTCGCGCACATCGAATTCAACGCGGTGAATCTGGCGTGGGACGCGGTGTTTCGATTTCGCGGCATGCCCGTGGATTATTACTCCGACTGGATTTCCGTCGCGGACGACGAAGCGCGTCATTTCTGCTTGTTGCGCGAACGCCTGAAAGAACTCGGCCATGATTATGGCGACTTCGACGCGCATGACGGCCTTTGGGAAATGGCCGTAAAGACGTCCAATTCCTGTCTCGACCGCATGGCCCTCGTACCGCGTGTGCTCGAGGCGCGCGGACTCGACGTCACGCCGGGCATGATCGAGCGTTTGCGTCACGTCGGCGACGAAACCACCGTCGGCATCCTCGAAATCATTCTGCGCGAGGAAGTCGCGCATGTCGCCGCCGGTTCGCGCTGGTTCGTCTGGTGTTGCGAACGCGAAGGCCGCGATGCCGCAAAGGCGTTCGACGAACTCGTCGGTCTGCATGCGCCCGGCGCGGTGCGCGGACCGTTCAACACCGCCGCGCGGATCGCCGCCGGCTTTACCCGCGAAGAGTTACAGCGGCTCGGAGCGGCGGCATGACGCGGCGCATCGTCTGCGCCGCCATCATCGCAGGGGTTTGGCTAGTGGTTCTGGGATTCGCAGCCGGGCTCGTCTGGACATCGCCGTTAACGCCGTCGAAAACGCTTCCGCTCGATGCGCGCAATTTCCGCATCGTGCAAGGCACCGGTGTCGAAGACGGCGCGTCGATGCGCATCGGTTCCGTCGGCGACGACGGCAGCGCGCTGCAAGCGGTGCTCGTCGATCACGTTCATGCGGATGATTTTCCGGTACTGCGCTATCGCTTCGACGGTTTCCCGCGCACGCTCGAACTGTCGTTCTTTTTCCGGCGCGCCGACGCGCCCGACGACGTGCAACCCGCCGTCACCGTTCCCTGGCCCGACGGCGGTTGGCAGACGATCGACCTGAGCAAAGTGCCGGGTTGGCGCGGCGATATCATCGAGGTGGGTTTCTCCGAATATCCGACGCCGCAACTCGCGCCGACGAGTGTCGCGTTCCAGCCGTTCCGATTCGACCACATCGAATTGTGGTCGTTGTCGTGGCGCGGAAGTTTCGCTTCGCTGTACACCTCGTGGTTCACGTATACACCGTGGGCGCTGCTCTCGATCAGCGCGCTCGGGCCGCAACGCGAAGTTGCGCAAGCTGTACCGCTAGCACCGTTGCTGATGCTCGCAACCGCGTTGAGTTTGGCGGCGGCGGCAATTTTTCTGCGCGGGTCGCAGCGCGCGCTTGTGTTGCACGGCGTCGCTGCCATTGGCGCGTTGTGGGTCGTGCTTGATCTGGTCTGGCTCGATGATTTCCAGAAAAAACACGCATTCACCGAAACCGTCTACGCTGACAAATCGTGGAGTGAGCGCGCGCAGCTGGTACCCGATCAGGATATCGTTCAAGCCGCCGCTCGCGTGCGCGGATATTTCGAATCGCAGCCCGGCTCGCACCGTTTGCTGGTCGGCGCCGAATCGAAATATGTATTTCTCAAACTGATCTACGAGTTGTTGCCTTTGGACGCCGCACCTCTGCAGGAAGTGGCGAATTTCACCTGGCCTCCCGGCGAGGTATTCGTATTGCTCTACGACGATGCGCCGTGGCGTTTCGACGAAGCACGCGGGACTATCGTCGACGCTGCCGGGCATCCGATCGGCGAGTCGCCGGATGAAGTATTCGCCGGCGCGTTCACGTCTCCGGCGCGCATCGAATCGGTGTTCGAGAAAGGTGACGTGCGCCTTTATGTTCGGCGCGAAACAGCGGCGCCATCGCCGTGATGCTGCTTTCCGCTTGGATGTTGGCGTGGGCAGCGGGCATCGCTGTTTATGGCGCATTCGACGCGCGACGCGAACCGGGCTGGTGGGCGTCGGCGGCCGGTTACGGCCTGGTTTTCGGCATGTTGCTCGCCGGTGCGATGGCGGACGCCTTCGCGCGCGAGGATACGGCGCGTGCGTTGCGTCACGCAGCGTTGCCTCTCGCGCTGATTGCGCTCGGTGCTGGCGCGCTTGCGATGTGGCGTCGCCGCAGAATCCGTGTGACGACCGATGTCGCCGTTTCCGGGCGCTTGGAAAAGTGGAAAGTTACACTTTTAGCGGCAGGCGCCCTGTCGGTCGCGTATCGAGGCTGGCTCGCGTTGCGCGAAATCCTGCTTCGTCCGACGTATCCATGGGACGCGTGGGATGCATGGGCAGTGAAATCCAAAACATGGTTTCTGCTCGGACATTACGCGCCGTTCGTATCGGCGACGAGCTGGATCACGTCGGCAGCCGGCGCCGACTACACCGGCCCCGCGTGGAGCTACCCAGCGGCACTCGCGTGGGTACAGATCTGGTTCGCCAGCGCGGCTGGCGGATGGATCGAGCCGCTCGTCAATCTACCGTGGTTCGCACTGTGGGTCGGATTGTTGCTCGCGCACTACGGCCAGTGGCGCGCGCTCGGCCTTTCGACGCTGCGCGCGGCCGCGTTTGCCTATGTGCTTGCGTCGCTGCCACTGCTCATGGTGCACGTTGCGCTGGCGGGCTACGCGGACTTGTGGATCGCCACATTGTTCGGCTTCGCCGTGCTCGGCTGGATGCGCTGGCTTTTGCAAGGCGATGCGGGCCAGCTTGCGTTGGCAGCGGCGTGCGTAGTGGTGATGCCGTGGTTGAAACTCGAAGGTGCGGTTTGGATGTTGTTGTCGATCGTCGTGGCCGTCGCCTGCGCGATGCCGCGTCGAGCGCGGTATTTCGTGGGCGGGTCGCTCGCCATCCTCGCTGTCATCGTCGCATCGGTCGGACACATCCAATTGCCGCTGTACGGACTCGGTTGGGTCAGCATCGGCTGGCATTCGATCGAGGTCCCCGTCATCGGCACGCTTGCGATCGCATTTCACGTCAACGCGCTCGGCGGGGCGTTCGCGAGCATGTTCCTGCAACCGAACTGGCATTTGTTGTGGTGGCTGGTACCGCTCGTGGTGATTTGGCGCCGGCGCGAATTTCGCGCAAGCCGAGCGCTGCGCTGCCTCGCTGCATTGCTCGCGATATGCTTCGCGTTTCTTGCCTTTCTGTTCCTGTTTACCGATGCCGCGCAGTGGGCGGAAAGCTATACGGCGATCAATCGCCTCGTCTTGCATCTCGTGCCGGCGGTGATTACGTTGCTGGCGTTGCTGCTGCGCGATTTCGTGTTGCCCCAAGTACCGATTCGTAAAGGGTGACTGTTTTATCCAGACTGGCGTCCAGCGTGAACTCATAGCGCCAGCGGCGGCATCCGGCTTCGCCCATTCGACGCCGCAACGCGCTGTCGTCGCGCAGGCGAATGAGAGCGGAGGCCAGCGCCGTTGCATCGCCGGGTGGCGCCATCAGGCCTGTTTCTCCGTCGCGCACGACGTAATTCACGCCCGAACCGGGAATCGTGCTCGCGATCGTCGGCAAACCCGCGCGCATCGCTTCGAGCAATACGATGCCGAACGATTCGGCGCGGTCGGTAGACGGCAGACAAAAGACATCGGCGCTCGCGTAGATCGCTGCCATACGCGCGCGACCTGCGGCGTCCATATCGATACGTCCGACGAAATTCACGCGTTTCTCAATTTCCAGTTCGCACGCCAGTGCGCGCAATGCCGGACCACACTCGCCGTCGCCGACGAGCATGAGGCTGCAGCCCGGCACCGCCGCGACGGCGCGCAACAGCACATCGAAACCCTTGAAGTAGCTCAGACGACCGACCGCAAGGATACGCAATCCGTCACTGGGCCATTGTATACTTATATCATTATGCGCATTTGTCGCCGGCGCGATGCCCAGCGCAATGACGTGCGCTTTCTTGCGGTGCGGAACGAGCGCTTCACTTGATTCGAGATAGTCCGGCGAAGTAACGATGACAGCGCGTGCGCGGCGCAAGAGCGCCTGCTCCCACGGCCGATAAAGGCCGTAACCGAGTCGCAAGCCAGCGTGGCGACTATCGCGCGGAATGTCCGCGTGCCAATGGACGATCCACGGTATCCGCCGCAGTGATGGAGATAGCAGCGGCCAGAATGCCGATGTGTTCGGCACATGCAAATGCAAAAGATCAGGGCGTCGTTCCGATATCAGGCGTTTGAGTTGCAACGGAAATGTCGGACTCACCGGCGCGTACATCGCGCGACCGAAGCAGGCGGTTTGCGTAACGTCGACGCCGTCGACCATTGAGCGCCGAGTACGCGTGACGCCGGGATCGGCATGCGCCAGCATCGCAACATCGATGCCGCGCGAGACCAATCCTGCGCAAAGATCCGCGCTAGCGCTTTCGATGCCTCCCGGATGCGGCGGAAAGAATTTCCCGACGTGCAGGACGCGCATCGCGCCTCAGCGGCCGCCGGCGACGCGCTGCGCGGGCGGCTGTGCCGGGATTTCGGCGGGGCGAATCTTCGCGCGTTCGTCCCGCGTCTCACGCAACTCCTGCTCGAGAATCGCGACTTTCTGTGTCAGCCGCCGCATCTGGCGTTCGGAGCGCGAGCGGTCGACGTCCATTTTGAGCAGCCGGATAAGGATCATGCCGATGCCGACCACGATCGGCAGCACCGGCGGATAGTTGATCCCGGTGACGCGGCCCAACCAATCGATCACGGGCGGGAAAAGTCCGAGAAGAAGAATCGCACCGGCGACCGCGAACCACCACAGCGCGAAACTTCCGTGCAGATGGTCGCGCCGCACCAGATACAAAATCGCCCCGGCGAGAAGAACGCCAATAATTCCCGCGGTGACGGCCGAGGTCATGCGGATGCCTTCGCGCTGCGCCGGCCGATCCGCCCGCGTGCGCTGATTTGCGCGAAGCACAGCACCGTCGTATGCAGCATGTAGCGCGCGACCATCCGCCAAGACGAAAATACCCGCGAGCCACCGCTGCGCCGCGGCGACATGCGTGTCGGCACTTCTTCGACGATGAGGCCTTTCTTGCGCAAGAGCATCAACACTCCCAGATCCTGATAGTCGAGCAGACTCGCCTCTCGCGATGCCAACGCGCGGATCGCGCGTCGATCGTAAACGCGCAATCCTGAGGTGAAGTCTTGCACAGCGATCCCCGTGATGAAACGGAAATAGCGTGCAGCCAATCGCTTGGCATGGCTCAGGCGTTGCGAGCAGGTGCCGATGATCACGTTTGCTGCGGACTCGCGATGGGCGTCGAGCAGTGCTGTCAACTGAAGCGGATCGTGCTGTCCGTCCGCGTCGAGCGTTACGACGGTCCGATAACCGCGACGCTGCGCATAGCGAATTCCAGCTTGCGTCGCTCCCCACGCGCCGAGTTGATTGGATAGCGTAAGCACAGCGGCGCCGGCCGACTCGGCAGCCGCCCGCGTCGCGTCAGCGCTCGCATCGTCGATCACCAGTACGTCGCACGGCGTATGCGAGCGCACGCCTAAAACAACGTCGGCCACCGTAAGTCCTTCATTCCGCGCGGGAATGACGGCAAGGATGGGGAGGTGAGCGGGGCGACTAAGAAGCAAGCCAGGGAACTCGGGAACCGGACCGCTCATTGTCCCGGCCGCACGAAAGCAGTGTCAACGAAAGAAACAGGCCGAGATCGACCCATGTCCGGTTTCCCAGCCACGTTCCGTTATTAATTACGAGTGCGAATGAAGCACGGCTTTTCCGGTTCCGACAGCTCGTCATAGTCTCGTCAAGTACGTCACATAACCTGTTGACGCCGCTCAGACGATTGCCTAGACTCAGCGCGTTCGGGTGTGAGTTAACGGGTAAGGGGCGAAGGCTCTCACCCATCCGATTGGGAGAAATTTGATGAAATCGTTCACGATGAAGGCGCTAGCGGTTGCGGTGCTTGG
>CAZZYA010000113.1:0-11074 GCA_964658115.1 uncultured Rudaea sp.
TGGCAGTAAGACGAGCGAGGGCGTGGCCGCCGGCAATGCGAATATTTGGCAGGGTTTCACGCCATCGTACGACGGCACCGGTATCAAAGTCGCGATGATCGACACGTACGACAATTCCAAAATCGGAAGCTTGCAGACCGGCAAGGATTGGCCGGCAGCCGGCAAACTTAGCTGCTATGACGTCAAGAATGATGCGGCCGATCCCCCCTATTCGCCGCAAAACTGCGTAGGCACGAGTTTCGGTTCCTCCGGCGGCAAGCACGGCAACGCAACGATGGAGATTGCGTACGACGTCGCACCCGGCGCGACGTTTCTCGCCTACGACACGGTAACGGTCGGCGATTGGTACAACGCAATTCTCGACGCGGCGCATTTGAATGCGTCGGGCACTTCGCTGGGCGCCGTCAAGGCCAACGTCATTTCCGCATCGCTGGCCGCTCCACTCGACGGAAAGGGCGACGGCAGCGCGTTGGCGGGATCCATCGCCCAAGCGGCCGGATTCGCGAAAACGCAGGGCGTGCTGGTCGTGAACGCGGCGGGAAATGAGCAGGAAAACCATTGGGGCGGATTATTCGCGCTGGCCACCAGCGGCAGCGGATTCCATACCTGGACCGGCACCGGCACCAAGAATATCTACAACCCGTACGGCGACGGCTCGGGCCACGCGTACTGCGTTCCGGATGGCGACAATATTTATGTCGACCTGTATTGGAACGACTGGACCGGGAGCAACCCCGGTCTCGATCACACGCTTTATCTCTACCAGAATATCTCGACAACGAGCACGGCGAACTGGAGCAACGTTGCGGTGTCGAGCTCGCCGAATAACGTGCCCTATAGTCTTCCGCAGCAAAGTCTTCAATACGCCGCGAGTGGCGGAGCGACCGGTGGCTGTCCCGCGCATTCCGCCACATATGCGATTGCGGTGACGAAAAATATCGGCGTTCCCGCCGGCACTAACTATAACCTGCAGGTGTTCGCGACGACGGACGACGACATTCCGATCAACTATCGCGTCGCCGCTCGCAGTCTGGATTTTCCCGCCGATTCTCCGAACGTGTTGTCCGTCGCGGCCATCGACGTCGCGAACACGACGACGACGCCGCAGGAACCGTTCAGTTCGGAAGGTCCGGTGCTGGCGACGGGCGGCGCATTGCCGGTCAATCCGAATCCTCTGACGGATACGAATCTAAAACCCGACGTCTCGAGTTTCGACAACGTCAGCACTGTGACGTATGGCGCCGGCGGGAAAGATCCGCCGCTAGCGACGGCTTTTTTCGGCACCTCGGCATCGACGCCGCACGTTGCGGGAATGGCCGCATTGTTCATGGAGCGGTTTGGCATACAAACGTCGGCGACGAATCTGACGAACACCATCATCACCCCGTTGCGGATGATCGCGATGACGGGCGCGAACGATCTCGGTCCGGTCGGGAAAGATTATTCGTATGGCTACGGCCGACTCAAATTCCAGCAGGATGCGGGTTTCGTGTTTTTGCAGCAGCCGACGAACACCGTCGCCGGTGCGACGATCGCGCCGGTGAAAGTCGACGTGATCGATACGGCCGGCAACGCCGATCCGTACACGTTGTATACCGATGCCACGCTCAGCATCGGCAACAATCCTGGCGGCGGCATACTCAGCGGCGGTGGTATGACGGCATTGGCGGCCGGCGCTGCGACATTCTCCGGCTTGAAAATCGACAAGGCGGGCACCGGGTACACCCTCGTCGCGACGTCGACCCCGATCGGTCTGACCGGCACCAGCACCACGTTCAACATCACCGCAGGAACGGCCACGCACATCGCGTTTATCGTGCAGCCGAGCAACGCCCAGGCTGGGAATCCGATTACGCCGACGGTCGAGGTTGCGATAGAAGATGCGAGCGGCAATGTCGTGACCACCGCGACGAGTGCGATCACGCTGCGCAAGACAACGTGCACGACGACCATCCCGGACGGCGGCGGTCCAGTGACGACGGTGAACGGTGTCGCATCGTTTCCGGCCCTGACATTGAACACTGTCGGTAGCGCGATCGTTTTGCAGGCGTCAGCGACGGGCGGTTTTGCGGCGATCACCAGTAACGCGTTCAACATCACCGGCGGCGACACGATTTTCGCGAACGGTTTTGAAGCGGGTTGCGTGCCTTAATCCGGATGATGCGATGAACGAAGGCGCGCGATCGCTTCGCTGATCGCGCTTAGTCGCGCGTCGCGCATCGCTTTGCCGATCGCAGTTCCCTGCAAACCTTGATCGATGAAGGTTTGCGCTTTCGGCGTCAGCGCGGCCTGGAAAAGGTCGGTGAGATAACGCGCCTGCGGATAGTCGTCGTCCTGCATTCCCTTGCGGCCGCGCTTGTCGGCGGTGCACACGAGCAGGAATTGTTGCAGTCGGCGCGGCAGGCGGAACGCGTCGAGCTTCTCGAACAGTTCGAGGATCGTCGATGCGCGCAAATCGAACGCCGTGTGCGAAAGCAGGTGCAGTTTGCACACCAGTTGCGCGAGCGTCGCGAATTCCGCCGGCACTTTCAGTCGCGTCGACAACGCCTTGATCGGCTCGATGCCAGCGTGTTCGTGACCACGATGGCTCGGCAACACATCGCGCGGCGTGAGCGCTTTGCCGAGATCGTGCGTGAGCGCGCACCAGCCGATCAGCGCGTCGCCCGGCGCGAGGCGCGCGGCCATGTCGACCACCATTTCCACATGGATGCCGGTATCGACTTCCGGATGGAACTCCGCGCGCTGCGGCACGCCGTACAGCGCATCGATTTCCGGCATCAGCACGCGCAGCGCGCCGCAGTCGTGCAACGCGCGCATGAACGCACTCGGCGTCGGTTCCGCCAGCGCTTTCTGCGTTTCGGCCCAGACGCGCTCGGGCACGAGATGATCGGCTTCGCCGCTTTCGACCATTGCCTTCATCAATTGCATCGTTTCGTCGGCGATGGCGAATCCGCGCGCAGCGTAACGCGCTGCGAATCGCGCGACGCGCAAAATGCGCACGGGATCTTCAGAAAACGCGGGCGACACGTGCCGCAGAATGCCGTTGCGCAGATCGTTCGCGCCGTGGAACGGGTCGATGAGTTCGCCGCGCTCGTCCTCGGCGATGGCGTTGATGGTCAGGTCGCGCCGGCGCAGATCATCAACGAGCGTCACGCCCGGTTCGGTGTCGAACGCAAACCCGTGATAGCCGCGGCCCGTTTTTCGTTCGGTGCGCGCGAGCGCATGTTCCTCGCGCGTTTCCGGATGCAGGAACACCGGAAAATCCTTGCCGACCGGCTTGAAGTGCAGCGCGAGCAACTCGTCGGGACTCGCTCCGACGACGACGAAATCGCGATCCTTCACGGCGATGCCGAGCAAACGATCGCGCACCGCACCGCCGACGAGATAAGTCTTCATCGACGCATTATGCGGAGCGCCGCGCGCAATTTCACGCCGCGATTATTCCGTCGCGACGTTACACTATGCCCTGGCCCAGAGAATTGGATTGGGGACGATCATGAAGAACATCCTGTTCGCGTTCGCGGTTGCCTTGCTCACCGCGTGCGCCGGCATGGCGCCGAGCAAGTCCGCGCAGCCGGCTGCGAAAGACGCGTTGTATCGCGAACTCGGCGGCAGCGAAGGCATCACGCGCGTGGTCGATCTGTCCCTGCAGCGCATCAACGCCGATGCACGCATCAACACGCTGTTCGCCAAGACCGATCACAACGACCTGCGCCGCCTTGTCATCGAACAGATCTGCGAAGCGACCGGCGGCCCGTGCAAATACACCGGCCGATCGATGGAAGAAGCGCACAGCGGCCTCAATCTCACCGACAAGGATTTCGACGCATTCGTCGGCGATCTGGTCGGCGCGATGGACGAAGCGAAAGTACCGAAGCCGACACAGAAGAAATTGCTGGCGCTGCTGTCGCCGATGCGCCCGCAGGTCGTCGGTCAGTAACTAACGCGGTTGCTGGCTGACCTGCGCTTTCGGCGCGGGCGTACTGTCGGTAACAGCGCGCGTCGCCGGCACATTCGGGCACACGACATTCTTGCGCGCCGAATCGTCAGCGGGCGGCGAATAGGGTTGGCCGATCCGTGTCATCTTCGACGCGAGCGATTGCGCAGTGCCATGCATGCGCCAGTCGTAAATAACGCTGAAAGCAAGCACGCGGGCGACGTATTCTCGCGTTTCCTTGTACGGAATCGTCTCGATGAAAAAATCCGGTTCGAGCGCATCGCGCGCGTTGACCCAGCGGCCAACCGGATCGACACCGGCGTTGTAGGCGGCACTCGCGAGCCACGCGCTGCCGTCGTAATGCATCGCCATGTCGCTCAGATAGCGCGTGCCCAAAAGGATATTGAGGTCCGGATCGAACAGGTTGGCGGCGCCCGAAAAGGGAACCTTTTGCGCTTTCGCGAGTTGCTTCGCCGTGCCGGGTAAAAGTTGCATCAGACCGTACGCATCGGCGCCCGAGTGTGCATCGGCAGTCCATGCGCTTTCGGCGCGGATGATCGCGTAGGCCCACGCAGGATCGATGCCTGCCGCGCGCGCGTCGCGTTCGATCTGGTCGCGTCGCGCGAGCGGAAAACGCAAATCGTAAAAATGCAGATCGTCGCCCTGATTGAGCGAATAGACGGCGCGATCGTACCAGCCAAGTCGCGTCGCTGCGTCGGCGGCGAGGCGGCGTTGCGAAGCATCGAGTCGGGCGAATGCGAAATCCCACTCGTGTCGCGCTTCGGAAAGCCGGTCGAGTTTGAAAAATTCGAACGCGCGTTGCAGCGATGCGTCGGTGCGCACAATTTTTTCTTCATCCGTCGTCGGACTCAGTGCCGACGAGCAGATGGAATACGGCTGGTTGATCCAGTCGGCGGCGAGAAATCCGTGGAAATTCGCTTCCTGCGCGACACTTGCGAAGATCGTTTCGGCTTCATGTTCGCGGCCGAGTTTCACGAGCGTGCGCGCACGCAGATAACGCCAGCGCGCGTCGGCTTTTTGCGTGTCCGACATATCCTGCAACGCGTGGAGCGCGGCTTTCCAATCTTGCGCGGCGAGCGCGGCTCGGACGTGCCACTCGCGCGAGGTATCGTCTTCGGCAGCCGAGGGAATCGCGTCGAGTCGGGCGAGTGCATCCGGCGCATAACTCGAGGCGCTGAAAATGCCAATCGCGCGCAGTACGCGTCCGCGCTGTTCGGCGTCGAATTTGAATTTTTGCGACAACGCGTTCCATTGCGAATAAGCGCCGTCGCTGTCCTTGCGAGCGAGGCGCGTCAGCGCGACGACGAGCGCGTCGCGCGCATGCGGGCCGTCGGTCCACGTCGACGCTTCGTTCAACGTCGACGATGGATCACGCAACGCGCCGGCGATTTTTTCCGCGGCAGTTTTGTTCGCGCCGTCGAGCAATGCGGCCGACGATGAAACGATATCGCCTTGCGCCGCTTGTGCGGCAGCATCGATGCGTTGCCAGATCAGCGCGTCGCCGACCTTGTTTTTCGAGATTGCCCATTGCACGGGCACATCGCAGGCCGACGGCAATGGTTTTGGCGTGAGCCACAATGGTTTCAGCTCGACGTCGAAATCGAACGACGCGCCATTCGCGAGTTTCGCCTGCAGTGCGTCGCATTGAAGATCGCGATTTTTTTCGTTGCCGGTGTACAACGCGGCGAACGATTTCCAGTCCTGCCGGCGCGCGAGTTCGAACAGGAAATTTTCGCGCAGGATCTGCGCGGGCAATGTGTTCGGATATTGCGCAAGGAATTTCTCGATGTCGCTCGTCTTCGCATCGGTGATGCGGTGTTGCAGCGCGGCCATGTCGAGGTACGGATACAGCGGATAGTCTTCGAGACCGACCGCGAGCTTGCGCCACGCCAGATCGGGCCCGTGCTTGGCGGCTTCCCAGACGAACAGAAAACGCTCGCGTTGCGTCGTAAAATCTTTCTGCGCGGATTTCGTTTCGGGCGCGGCGGAAGCGAGCACAGTAAACGCACTCAGCGCGACGGCGAGAATTCGATACAACACGTTCGACATGAGACAGGACGTTCCTCGGCTACGGAAAGTGTAGCGGAACGTGCGATCGAAAAATGTCTAGGCGGCCCGGTTCATCGCGATCGGAAGGCGTACGCGCGCGGCGATCGGAAGATGGTCGGAAACCGGATGCGGCAACGTCCGAATGTCTTCGATCCGCATGCCGGAGGAAACGATGATGTGATCGATGGCGCGCGTCGGATCCCAGCTCGGGAACGTGGGCGGAGCGCTGTCGGGCGGCGCGAGCGACGTGTGACGGAACAGCGAACGCATCTCCGCACTTTTCGCGGTGCAATTCAAATCGCCCATCAGTACGACATTGGGCGCATCGCCGATGAGTTCGCCAAGAAATTCGATCTGCCGTTTGCGCGCGGCGGCGCTCAGCGAAAGATGCGCGATCAGCACGACCAGGCTGTTGTCGCCTTCACCGAAACGCACCCACAACGCGCCGCGCCCGGGAATGCGCGATGGCAGCGGATAGTCGAGCACTTCCGTCGGTTCCATGCGCGTGAGCAAGCCGTTGCTGGAAGCGGCGAACTGCGCGATTTTCCGGTTTGGCTGGTGACTCCAATACGGAAATCCGGCGGCTTCGGCGAGATATTGCGTTTGATTGAGAAATCCCGAACGAAAACTGCCGGCGTCGGCTTCCTGCAGACCGACCAGATCGAATTCGGAGAGGAGTTTCGCGAAGCGGTCGAGATTGCCGCGCTTGGTGCGCATCGGCAACACGTGCTGCAGGCTCTGCATCACATAATCGCGATAGCTCGAAACATTACCGCCCGCGAGGATGTTGCAGCTCAACAGCCGCAGACATCCGGCGGCATCGTCGGCCGCCGATGCAGCGCGTTTACGCGTCTCGGAAGACATCCAGCGAGACTAAGCCGCTGGTGTCGTTATCGCAAGGGAAAATCGGGTGCGCGACGCACGCGCTTTACTTCGCGTTCGGCTTACTTCTTGTTCGTTTTCTTGGCCGGGGCGGTTTTCATCGCCGCCTGTTCCTGCTTTACGAGTTGTAACGTGGTCGTCACCATGTCGCCGAAATTCACGCCCTTGTCACTGTTGGCGACGACGCGGTATTTGCCGTCGACGATCAACGTCGGCGTGGCATCGACCTGATAGTCGTGCACGAGCTCGTTGCCGTGCGCGAGTTCACCTTCGACGACGAACGATGTCGCGGTCGAGATGAAGCTGGCGGCATTCGCGCCGTAGTTCGCGTAAAACAGATTCGCGAGATCGTCGATCGTGCGCAGCGGCTGATGATCGCGATGGATCGCGTCGAACAGCGCCTGATGCGTCTTGTCGATCAGACCCATCGACTTGGCGGTATAGAAACCGCGCGCGAATGGCTCCCAGCCCGGCTGGAAAACGGCCGGCACGAGATCGAACTCGACGCCGGCGGGAAGCTGGCTTTTGAGCTGATCGATGTACGGCTGGAAGTGCGCGCAATGCGGACACGCGTACGAGAACACTTCGGTGACCACGACCTTGCCCGGATCGCTCGCGACCGGCGGATCGATGAGGAAATAGTCTTTGCCTTCGACGGGCACTTTGGCCTCGTCGGCCACGACGCCGGTCGCGAACAGCGCGGCGGCGAGCATCACAACGTATTTCAGCATGTCAGGTCTCCTCGAATCCCGGATCGAATTCCGAGTTATCGGACTCGCGGCGCGCTGTCGAGTTCAATGCGCGCCGGATTCCTTGCGGATCAGATACATCACGAGCTGTTCGGCCTTGTCCCAATTGCCCGCCGAGCTGACCGTGAAACGATATTTGCCGTTGACGATCAGCGTCGGCGTCTGTTCGATACCGGCAGCTTTGATGTACGCATCGGCCTGCTTCACGCGCGTGTTGATGGTGAATGAATTGGCCGTCGCCACGAAATCCTCCGCCTTCACGCCGTACTTCGCGTAGAACTTGGCCAGATCCTCGATGGTCGGCAACGACTGCTTCGGACGGCCATTGTCGGAGATCGCGAGTTCGTTGTTTTTCCAAACCGCGTCGAACATCGCGTCGTGCGCCTGATCGGCGACGTTCAGCGCTTTCGCGGTGAGATATCCACGCTGAAACACCGGCCAGTCTTCGGCGATATTGAACGCCGCCGGCACGAAATTCATTGCGGCATTCGGCGGCAAATCTTTCTTGAGCTTATCGATGAACGGCACCGCCGCGTTGCACGCGGGGCAACCGTAGGAAAACACTTCGGTGACTTCGACTTTGTCGCCGGTGGTCGTGGGCTGCGGCGGATCGATGACGAAGTAATGCGTGCCTTCCTTCCATTCGGTCGGTGCGGGCGTGGCCATCTGCGCCGACGCGTTGATGGCGAAGCCGAGCGCGATCAGCGCCAGCGATGAAAAACGGAGTGCGCGCATTCGTGGTCCTTGAATTATTTCGCGGCGGTACTGTTGTCGGCCTCGGCCGAATGCAGACCTTCGGCGTAGGAGGCGAGCGACGCGATATCCGCATCGGACAAATTTTTCGCGACCAACGGCATGATCTTCGCGCGGTCATCGTCGCCGGATGCTTTCTGGTCGCGGAAATCCTTGAGCTTGGCGGCGATGTAGTCGCCGTACTGGCCACCGAGTTGCGGATAACCCGCGCCCGGATTGCCGCGTCCGTCCGGACCGTGGCAGGCCATGCACGCCGGCACGCCGAGCTTGCTGTCGCCGCCGCGATACAACGATTCGCCGCGCTGCACGAGACCGGAATCGGCGACACCCGGAAGTGAGGTTTTCGACGCGAAGAACGCGCCGATGTCGTGCATGTCCTGCGGCTGCAACGGTGCGGCGAAACCCTGCATGATCACGTTGTCGCGTTTCTTGTCTTTGAACAGTTCGAGCTGGCGCGCGATGTAATCTTCCTGCTGCCCGGCGAGCTTCGGATATTGCGCCTGCGCGGGATTCCCATCCATGCCATGACAGGCGGCGCACACGGCAGCCTTGGCCTGGCCGGCGGCCGCATCACCCGGTTTGGTCGGCGCATTGCCCGGCGCGGGATTTTGCGCAACTTCAGTCTGGCCCGGCTTGGTCGAGGCTTCGGGCTGCGAACTCGGCGCTGCGGTGGGCGAGGCAGTGGTTTGCGCCGCCGGCGCAGAGGGCGCGGGCAGCTTCGGCGGATCGGCCGCGAAGGCCAAACTCATGCCGCACAGCGCGAGCAAGGCAACCCGATGCCGAAAACTCATACACTTCACTCCCAGAAATGCCAAAAGCCGACCGTCGAGAACGCCGGCGCAAGAACGCGAATTATCTCGGAACCCCTTGAGCTAAGCAAACCCGGACATGCCTGCAAATCCCTTCCAGACGGCGCGATTTCTCATCAGCGCGGCGCAATTGAGACAGTTGCCCGAGGACGTCGGTTCCGAAGTCGCTTTCGCGGGGCGGTCCAACGCGGGCAAGTCGAGCGCGCTCAATGCGATCTGCGCCCAGCACGGTCTGGCACGTACGTCGAAGACGCCCGGCCGCACGCAGCTTTTAAACGTGTTCAGCCTCGACGACGGGCGGCGCCTCGTCGATCTGCCCGGTTACGGTTATGCGAAAGTCCCCGAGGACATGCGCGATCACTGGCGCAAACTCATCGACGCTTATTTGCGCGACCGTGAGTCGCTTCATGGCGTCGTCTTGATCATGGACAGCCGCCATCCGCTCAAGGATTTCGACCGGCAGATGCTGACGTACTGCACGGGCATCGAATTGCCCTGCCTTTTGTTGTTGACGAAAGCCGACAAGCTCTCGCGCAGCGAAGGCGCTAAAACACTCGCCGCCGTGCGCAAGGAATGCGCGGCCGAAAGCTGGACTTCCAGCGCGCAACTCTTTTCCGCGCACGCGAAAACAGGCGTCGACGAAGCGCGCACCGCGCTCGACCGCTTGCTTAACAGCTAATCCGCCACCACATCTGCCGACCACTTCGAAGGGCGCACCATGTCAGGACCGAGTCACGTCACGGAGACACCCGTCGAGCGCCGCGAGCAGCTCGTGGAGTACGTCGCGTCCGGCGCACGCACACCCGATCAATGGAAGATCGGCACCGAACACGAGAAATTCGGATTTCGTCTGGACGACTTGCGTCCGCCGACGTACGAAGGCGATCGCGGCATCGGCAAAATGCTGGAAGGCTTGCAGCGTTTCGACTGGGCGCCGGTGCGCGAGCACGACAATCTGATCGCGCTGACGCGCGGAGATGCGTCGATCACGCTGGAACCGGCCGGGCAACTCGAACTTTCCGGTGGTCAGCTCGACACCATCCATCAGACGTGTGCCGAAGTTTACGGACACCTCGCCGAGGTGAAGACTGTCGCGGATGAACTGCAGCTCGGTTTCCTGGGCATGGGTTTCCAGCCGAAATGGCGACGCGACGAAATGCCGTGGATGCCGAAAGGTCGCTACAAGATCATGCGCGATTACATGCCGAAAGTCGGCTCGCTCGGCCTCGACATGATGACGCGCACCTGCACCGTGCAGGTGAATCTCGATTTCAAAGACGAAGCGGACATGGTGAAGAAATTCCGCGTCTCGCTCGCGCTGCAGCCGATCGCGACTGCGCTGTTCGCCGATTCGCCGTTCACCGAAGGCAAGCCAAACGGCTATCTGTCGTACCGCTCGCATATCTGGACGGACACCGATCCGAACCGGACCGGCATGCTCGATTTCGTTTTCGACGAAGGATTCGGCTTCGAGCGTTACGTCGACTATCTGCTGAACGTGCCGATGTACTTCAGTTATCGCGACGGCGAATACATCGATCTCGCCGGGAAATCGTTCAAGGATTTCATGGGCGGGAAACTCAAGGAATTGCCGGGAGAATTGCCGACGCTGAAAGACTGGGCCGATCACACCACGACCGCGTTCCCCGAAGTGCGCCTGAAAAAATATCTCGAAATGCGTGGCGCCGACGGTGGCCGCTGGAATCGTTTGTGCGGCTTGCCCGCATTCTGGGTCGGTCTGCTTTACGATCAGTCGTCGCTCGACGCCGCGTGGGATCTCGTCAAGGATTTCACGATGCCCGAACGTCACGCGCTACGCGACGGCGTACCGAAACACGCGATGAAACTCCCGTTTCGCAACGGCACCGTACGCG